>JBGQDI010000097.1:0-9163 GCA_041495765.1 Nitrospirota bacterium | reverse complement strand
TCTCGGGCGGCCGTACTGAAACGTCGCTCTCAATGTCCGTCCTGCTACCTCGCGCCGTTTTCCAGTCAAAGGCAGTGCCCTTTTCCAGGACATTCCGCTTCCAGTCGATATACTCTGCCATCTCGATCAGATGCCGGTCCTGTTCCCGGAACATCTTGCTTTCCGTACCGTAGGTCTTTGCAAGCTCCTCCCGGAGTACGTACAGTTTCAGCTTGATGCCTTCGAGCACGGTATATACTTCCTCGAAGTAAACCTTCTCTTTTAGCTCATTTGCGGTTGCCATGGTGTTCCTCCTTGATCCAACTTGATGCTCCAAAGACTTCCAAACTTTTTAACAGGACAAGTCTTATCCTGTATGTGATTACAGTATAGCTCTTTCACCGCTCGTGTCAAGGAGGAGCAGGCTGCGGAGCGTCGAAACGGCTGCAGCGCAGCGAAGCATACCACTAAAGGACTCTCCCAGAAAGCAGACATGGACAGGCTGGTCGTTCTTTCAAGGATAAATAAGGAATTAGGTCAGGATCCGAAGGTGCGTAGGCCGGCAAGGCCGTAAGAACGTTCACCTTTCCGACTGTGCTACAATAAAAGGAGACAGGAAATGCCCTGTTCTTCTGATCGATCGATACAGAAAGGAGTTGGTCATGAAGAAAAGCTCTATCATAATGGTCGTGATGGCAGCATTGGCTGCCCTGGTCCTTACCGCATGTTATCCGCATACCCCCGAACAGCGGGCGGAGTATATCGTGAAGCGCATGGCAACGGAGCTCAACTTGAGCGACGTGCAGAGGGCGCAGCTTGAGAAGATCAAGAACGAATTCCTTGCACGGCGGGATGAAATGCCGAAACTGCGCGCCGAGACCGTGAAAGAGGCGAATGAGCTCATGCGAAGCGCCGAGATCGACAAGCCCAGGCTGGATGCTCTGGTCGACAAGAGCCAGGCGCAGGCGAATGACATGATCCGCTTTGTAACGGCCAAGTTCACCGAGATCCACGACATGCTCACCCCGGAACAGCGGGAGAAACTGGTCAAGCACATCGAGGAACATATGCAACAGGGCCATCATCATTGGTGATCCCGATGCACGATGAAGCGCTGCAGCAAGGAGAGGAGCGATCCTCTCCTTTTTTTGTCCGCCGCTTCACCGGCTCAACTGCAGTGCAGGGCACCGGGAATGTGCCGATCATGAATCTCGTTGACATGCTTCCCTTCCGTGATACAATTAAGTGAGAGAACGTGTTGATTATTCAAATATTTCTCTTTCGAAAGTATCTGATATATCGGACTTTTACTGTCCCGGTTTGCGGCCGACAGAACGAAGGCTGATGAGAGCATACAAGGAATGGCATGAAAAAGAACCTGACCCACAAGATACTGAAAGCCCACCTGGTGGAGGGCGAACTGGTACCAGGTACGGAGATCAGCATCAGGATAGACCACACCCTGCTGCAGGATGCGACCGGCACGCTGGCCCTGCTCGAGTTCGAGGCCCTGGGGCTCGACCGGGTCAAGGCGGAGCTTGCGGCCCAGTATGTAGACCATAACCTGCTGCAGACCGACAACAAGAACGCCGACGACCACAAGTTCCTTCAGACCGCTGCGGCGCGGTACGGCATCCATTTCAGCAAGCCGGGCAACGGTGTCTCCCATCAGGTGCACATGGAGCGCTTCGGCGTCCCGGGGAAAACGCTTCTGGGCTCCGACAGCCACACCCCGGGGGCTGCCGGCATCTCCATGCTCGGCATCGGCGCGGGCGGCCTTGATGTCGCTCTTGCCATGGCGGGATATCCCTATCATCTGCCCTGTCCGAAGGTGCTGGGGGTCAGGCTCATCAACCGGCTGCCCGATTGGGTGAGCGCCAAGGACGTGGTCCTGGAAATGCTGCGTCGCTATAACGTCAAAGGGTGCGTGGGCAAGATCATCGAATATTACGGGCCGGGGGTGCAGACGCTCTCGGCCACGGACCGCGAGACCATCGGCAACATGGGCACCGAGACCGGAGCAACGACCTCGATCTTTCCCTCCGATGAACGGACCCGGGAGTATCTGGCCGCTCAGGGGCGGGTCCAGGCGTGGGTCCCGCTGGCCGCCGACGAAGGCGCAGAGTACGACGAGAACGATGAGATCGACCTGTCGAAGCTGGAACCGCTGATCGCCAAGCCCTCATCGCCGGGGAACGTGGTGCCCGTGCGGGAGGTGGCGGGCATCAAGGTCGATCAGGCTATCGTGGGGAGCAGCGTGAACTCGTCCTTCCGCGACCTGATGGTATCGGCCAGGATTCTCGAGAACCGCAGCGTGCATCCGGAGACCAGCTTTCATGTGAACCCCGGAAGCCGCGAGGTCATCGAGAACGTCGCGCAGCAGGGCGGCCTGCTCACGTTCTTCACCACCGGTGCGCGCGTGCATGAGCCCGGGTGCCAGGGGTGCATCGGCATGGGACAGGCGCCGGGCACCGGCGAGGTGAGCCTGCGCACCTTCCCGCGCAATTTCCCCGGACGGTCGGGCACCAAGGACGACAAGGTCTACCTCTGTTCTCCCGAGACCGCGACCGCTGCCGCGCTTACGGGTGTGATCACGGACCCGCGGGACCTGGCGAAGCTGATGCCCTATCCAAGGATCGCGGACCCCGCGGCCTATATGATCGACGATCGCTCCGTGATCTTCCCCTCCGAAGAGCTTCGGAAGACCGAGGTGGTCCGCGGCCCGAACATCAAACCGCTGCCGAAGCTTGAAGCGTTGCCGGAGACACTGACTACGAAGGTCGTGCTGAAGGTGGGGGACGATATCTCCACGGACGCCATCATGCCCGCCGGCAACCGGGTGCTGCCGCTCCGTTCGAACATCGAGGCGATCAGCGAATTCGTCTATGCACAGGTCGCCCCGGATTTCGCCAAGGAATGCAGGGCGGCCGGCTCCGTCGTGATCATCGGCGGCGAGAACTACGGCCAGGGGTCGAGCCGGGAGCATGCCGCACTGGCGCCGCGCTATCTCGGGGTGCGGGCAAAGATCGTCAAGAGCTTCGCCCGCATCCACCTGTCGAACCTGTGCAACTTCGGCATTCTTCCGCTGATCTTCAAGGACCCCGCCGATTACGATCGCATCGGGAAAGGCATGCACGTGCGGTTCTCAGAAGTGCGCAAGCGCATTGAACAGGGTGACCGGGAGATCCCCGTGGACGTTGATGGGCGGCGGATCATTACCTTGTTGAACGTGTCCGACCGCCAGAGGAAACATCTTCTGGCAGGAGGGACGCTGAACTTTGTAAAGGATGAATTGCACCGATAGCGGCGGCACGGCAGGTGGGTTTGAAACCCGCACTACGGAACACCATCATCGGACCTCCGGTGTCGTTATGGAGTAAGAAAGAAGGCCATCTATGGCTACAAAATCTCAATCCAGAAGAGCTGAGATAGTAAAGCCGGAGACCGGGACGGCGACGACGAAGAACATCGGCCTGCGCGGCGTGACCGTGGCGGACACGAGGATCTCCGACGTGGACGGCGAGAACGGCGTCCTCATCTACCGGGGATACCGCATTGAAGAGCTTGCGGAGAACTCGACCTTTGAGGAGACCGCCTATCTGCTCCTGCATGATGCGCTGCCTTCCGAAGAACAGCTCAAGGACTTTACGCAGAGGCTGGTGAAGGCGCGGCCGCTGCCGAGCTTCTTGCTGCACACGCTCAAGAACATGCCGCACGGGGCGCACCCCATGGATGTGCTGCAGGCGTCCATACCGCTCCTGGCCATGGCCGATCCCGAGCTCCTAGACGAGTCGCGCGAAGCCAATGAAGCGAAGGCGGTCCGGCTCATCGCCGGGGTAGCGTCCATTGTTGCAGCCTGGCAGCGGGTCCGGCATGACCGCGAACCGCTGCCGTCCGACAACGCCTTGTCGCACGCAGGTAATTTCCTGTGGCTGCTCACAGGCGAGAAGCCCGATCCGGACATGATGCGTGCCCTTGATACGGCGCTGGTGCTCCATGCAGATCACTCGTTCAACGCATCGACCTTTGCCTGCCGCGAGGTCGTGTCGACGCAGGCGCACATGTACGCAGGCGTTGCCGCAGGCGTGGGGGCGCTTTCCGGTGCACTGCATGGCGGCGCCAATGCCCGGGTCATGAAGATGCTGCTGGACCTGCGGAACGAACAGAACGTCGCCGGGTGGGTGCGGCAGCAGCTCGACAGCGGCCGGAAGATCATGGGCATGGGCCACGCGGTCTACAAGACCACGGACCCCCGGGCGAAATACCTGAGGCAGATGGGAGAAGGGCTCGGGAAGAAGCTCGGCCAGGAGCACTGGCACCGGCTTTCGATGGAGATCGAAAAAGCGGCGATGGAGGAGTTCATGAAGCGCGGCAAGACCACGATCAAGCCCAATGTGGATTTCTACAGCGCAGCCGTCTATCACCTCCTGGGGATCCCCCCTGACCTGATGACGCCCCTTTTCGCCGTGTCGCGCATTGCAGGCTGGACCGCGCACATTATAGAAGAGAAGTTCGGCGAGGCCCAGGGGAAACCGGCGCTGTACCGGCCGTCCTCGGATTACACCGGCAACTACTGCGGGAAGACCGGGTGCGTGTATGAACCCTTGGAAAAAAGGCGGTAGTTAATTTCGGATTGCGGATTTCGGATTGCGGATTGAGATCGGAGAACAGAAGGTAGGCAGAAAGATGAGGTTGGGTTTGGGTCGCAGAGCCCGTAAACCCATCCTCACCCAGCCCTCTCCTTGAAGGAGAGGGAATTGAGAGATTCGGAGGAAACGATGACAGGCAAGAAAAAAAGCGTTGAGAACAGGAAGTACGGGACCCTGAAATCCAGAGCAAAGAATCTCGTCCCTCCGAAAAAAGGGGTGAAGAACATGAAAGCCATGGCAAAAACGAAAACACTACAGAGACCGACGCGCATTATGTCGATCAATCCTTACACCGAAGAGGTGATGAAAAAGTTCCCGGTCATGAGCACGGTGGAGCTGAACGGACAGGTGGGCCGGTCGCGCGAGGCTTTTCTGAAATGGCGGGACGTACCGGTCGCGGACCGGGCAGCGTTCATGAAGAAGCTGGCAGAGGTGCTTCGTTCGGAGAAGAGGCGCTATGCCGAGCTTATCACCATCGAGATGGGGAAACCCATCAAGGAAGCGCTGGCAGAAGTGGAAAAATGCGCCGTACTCTCGGACTATTATGCGGCGAACGCCGCATCGTTCCTGCAGCCGGAAGAAATAAGAACGGAAGCGAAAAAAAGCTATGTCACGTACCAGCCCCTGGGCGTGGTGCTGGCGGTGATGCCCTGGAACTTCCCGTTCTGGCAGGCCTTCCGCTTCGGCGTGCCTTCGGTCGCCGCGGGGAACGTGGTCCTCTTGAAGCACGCCTCGAACGTGCCGCAGACTGCTTTGGCGATCGAAGAGGCCTTCACCAGGGCAGGCTTCCCGGAGAACGTGTTCAAGACAGTGCTGATCGACGTCCCGGAAACCTTGCGGCTCATTGACGACGACCTCGTGGACGCCGTGTCGCTGACCGGCAGCAATCGGGCAGGCGAGGAGATCGGCGCCCATGCAGGAAGGAAGATCAAGAAGGTGGTCCTCGAACTGGGAGGTTCCGACCCCTACATCGTGCTGGACGACGCCGATGTGGAGAAGGCGGGCAGGACGGCCGCCAACGCGCGTCTGATCAATACCGGCCAGAGCTGCATTGCCGCAAAGCGCTTCATCGTCATGAACACGGTGGCTGACGAGTTCCTGAAGCACTTTATGGCCCGCGTCAATGAGATGAAGCTCGGCGATCCCATGGACGAGACGACCGACATCGGCACGGTGGCGCGGCAGGACATCCTGGACGGCCTGAAAGAGCAGCTGCGCGACGCGAAAGCGAAGGGCGCCCGCGTGATCATGGGCGGACAGACGTTCATCAAAGGCCTGTTCTTTACGCCCTGTGTCGTGATCAATACGAAGCCGGACATGAAGGTCCTGACCGAGGAGGTCTTCGGCCCCATCGCTCCGATCATTGTGGTGAAGAGCGAGGATGAAGCGGTCGAGGTCGCCAACAGAACGGAATACGGACTCGGTGCTTCGATCTGGAGCAGGAACACCGACCGGGCCGAGCGGCTTGCTTCGCGGATCGAGGCAGGGACCGTCACGATCAACGATATGGTGAAATCCGACCCGCGGCTGCCCTTCGGCGGCGTGAAGAAGTCCGGCATCGGCAGGGAGCTGTCGCATCACGGGCTGAAGGAGTTCGTGAACGTTAAGACGATCGTGGTGAGAGAGTAGGTCAATTGGGGATTGCGGATTTCGGATTGCGGAATGAGAGCCTGTCACCACAGAGGCGCAGAGACACGGAGAGAGTCGAATAGGGAATAATTCGATTGCAAATTTCGGAATAAAAGACTATTGCCGCGGGGAAAACGGAGAAAAGCTGTTGACTAATTATTTTAATAGATGCTTTCAGCACTGCAATCCGAAATCCGCAATCCGAAATCCGAAATTATATCAGGAGTGTTCATGAAAGCATCGGACCTGTTCGTACGGCAGCTGGAAGAAGAAGGGGTTGAATATATTTTCGGGCTGCCGGGCGAGGAGAACCTCGATCTGCTCGAATCGCTCCGCACGTCGTCCATCAAGGTCATCATTACCCGGCACGAGCAGGCCGCGGCGTTCATGGCAGCGACCTACGGGCGGCTGACGGGCAAGGCCGGCGTCTGTTTCTCGACGCTCGGGCCGGGCGCGACCAATCTCGTGACCGGCGTTGCCCATGCGCAGCTCATCGGCGCGCCGTTCATCTCCATCTCGGGCCAGAAGGCGCTGCGCGGCAACCGCCAGGCGCGCTTCCAGCTCATCGATATCATCAGCGTCATGCGGCCGCTCACCAAAGATGCCGTCTCCCTCATCGATCCAAACGAGATCCCGACGGTGCTGCGGAACGCCTTCAAGCTCGCCCAGGCGGAGCGTCCGGGCGCGGTCCACATCGAACTGCCTGAGGACGTTGCCGAGAGCGAGGCCAAGGCATCGGTCCAGAAACGGGGCTTTGTGCGCAGGCCTTCGCCCGATCCCAAGGCGCTCCTGCGCGCGGCCGACCTGATCAACAAGGCAAAGCACCCGCTCATCATCCTGTCATCGGGTGCGAACCGGCACCTGATCACCAAGGAGCTCATGCAGTTCATCGACCGGACGGGCATCCATGTGGTGCACACGCAGATGGGAAAAGGCGTGCTGAGCGACGCGTCGGACTACAGCCTCTTTGCCGCGGGGATCCATAGGCGCGATTACGTCAACTGCGGCATCGACATGGCAGATGTGATCATCACCATCGGGTACAACATCGTCGAATATCCTCCCTACGTTTGGAACAAGGACCTGCATAAGAAGATCGTCAATATCGATTTCACCGGCGCTGATGTGGACACCTACTACAACCCCGACATCGAGGTCATCGGCGACATCGCGTGTTCACTGCGGCAGCTGGGCGAGCTCGTGAACGACCGGAAGAGCGACAATGCCTTCCAAGAGGTCCGTGAGTTCCTGGACAAGAAGCTTTCGATCGAATTCAACAAGCAGTATCCATTGACCCCCCAGGATGTGGTCCGGCATGTGCGCGAGGTGCTGGCGCATGAAGATATCGTGACGCTGGACAACGGCATCTACAAGCTCTGGTTCTCGCGCTTGTACCGTACTTACAAACCCAACACTTTTTTGCTGGACAACGCCTTGGCGACCATGGGCGCGGGCCTGCCTTCCGGCATCATGGCGAAAATGCTGCATCCCGACCGGAACGTGCTCGCCGTGCTGGGCGACGGCGGTTTCATGCTGAATTCGCAGGAACTGGAAACAGCGCTCCGGTGCGATGTCCCGCTGGTGGTGCTGATCCTGAACGACAATGCCTTCGGGTTCATCAAGTGGGAACAGCAGGCAAAGGGTTTTAAGACCTTTGGTCTCGATTACAAGAACCCTGATTTTGCAAAGTATGCCGAGAGTTTTGGCGCTGTAGGGATAAAGGTAAGTAAGGGCGACGACCTCACGAAGGTCTTGCGAGATGCTTTTGCTTTGAAGAAGCTGGTCGTTATCGAATGCCCGGTTGATTATTCCGTGAACTTCGAGATGTTCTCGCGAAGACTTAATGAGCTTGCCTGCGACGGCGGCATCATGAATAATAATAATAATAACAACAGCAATATTACTGACTGACACCTGCACGATAACCGGAGGGCATCTTATGAGGTCGTTCGCGCGAATATCCTTTCTCGTCATGCTTCTTGCCATATACGGAACGAATGTTTTCGCACTGGACAAGCAAGAAGTGAAAGCAGCGGCTCCACGTGGAAGCATTGCTGTCCTGGTTGAGCCTGCATTCAGCATCGATCCTGCCAGAACAGCGGTGCTCATCATGGACTATCAGAACGATATCGTGGGGATGCTTGCCGAGGATGTGCGGGGTCCGTTGATCGAAAAGGCAAGTACGATATTGAAAGAGGCCCGGCAGGCGAAGATCCAGGTCATCTACGTTATCGTTCGTTTTCGTGACGGCTACCCGGAGGTCAATCCTCAGAACAAATTATTCAGCGGCCTGAAACAGTCGGGACGGTTTATTGAAGGCACGCCGGGTGCGGAAATAGATCCGAGGGTCGCACCGCAGCCGGGAGATATCGTGGTCACGAAGCGCCGGGTCGGAGCTTTTTCCACGACCGACCTGGAAACGATACTTCGTGCAAAGAACATCAACAAGCTTGTGTTGTTCGGGATCTCGACGAGCGGCGTCATCCTCTCAACGGTCCGCTGGGCAGCCGACATGGACTACTCGCTGGTCGTGGTCTCCGACGCCTGCGCCGACCGCGATCCTGAAGTGCACCGTGTGCTTATGGACAAGGTCTTCCCATGGCAGGCAACGGTGGTAACGAGCCGTGAGTTTTTAAAGATAATCAGCACCAAGGATACAAGATGAGATGAAGTGACATCACTGTGCGGCAATATTTCTATTCTCTGTAATGCATGAAGGCAAACCCTTTTCGGTCAGCAATATAAACAGAAAATACCCCGTCGGAATCTTTGACATCATTGCTGATAAAGCAGATTATCGTGCCTATGTATACGGGAAAAGCATATGCAGGTAGATGAGTCATGGCATTGGAAATTCATAAAAGTTATCTACCTGTATATGGAAGATTGTTATCTATAGGTAGATA
>JBGQDI010000096.1:0-9202 GCA_041495765.1 Nitrospirota bacterium | reverse complement strand
GCAAACTGATAGAGTTCTGGTGATCGGAAGTTGAGCACATCTCGATTTTTGTGCCTTACGGTCCCCATAAAAGAATCACATACAGATAGGTGCAACACTTGATCTTCCGTGAACCTTCCCGAAAAAAGGGTAATAGTATAGGCTGGAGAACAACCAACCTGGCCAACCCTCTCTGCAGTGCGTGCGACAGAATAGAAGTCCATTCTTGCCGAGTTTACGTTCTTGACCACCCTCCCATCGGAGATCTGAATGAACGGTCTGTCATTAAATCCTTTTTCGGTCAGCAACGCTCCGAGAGGATGACGATTGCAGCCGGACATGAGCATCAGCGAACAAATACAGATCAGGATAGCGATCTTATCAGTCATAGCATTCCGCATTATTCCTTCGACGCTCTCGGATTCACCGCCACGTACACCACGCTCTGGAACAGGCTGCCGAGCCGCACGAAGACGGCGGCAAGGATAGCAATGCCCATGATCACGGGATAGTCCCGGTCCTGCGCCGCCTGCCAGGCCATCCGACCCATGCCCGGCCAGTTAAAGACCTGCTCCACGATCACGGCGCCGCCGAGGATGAAGGGGATCTTGGCTGCCACGATCTCGGTCACCGGGATGAGAAGGCCTTCCTTGAACGAGTGTTTCCAGACCGATGCGCCCTTGGCGCGGGCAGTGCGGATGTAATCCTCGGCCATGACCCTGCCCATTTCGTCGCGCAGGGAGCGGATCACTTCGCTGATGGTGCCGTTGCCAACGCCGAGCACGAAGATGGGGAGCAATGCATAGAGCCAGCCGAACTTCGATGTGGTCGCTGCATAGCCGAAGGCGAGGGGAAAGAGGCCGAGCTTGTGCGTGAAAAAGTAAATGACGATATAACCGAGCCAGAAGACCGGGAGCGCCGAGACCACATAGGCGAACATGGTAAGGGGCCACGATATCTTGTTGATGCCGCGTACCACGGAATAGAGTGCGATGGGAACGGCGATGAGCAGCGTCACGAACATGGACCCGAGCGTCAGGATAAGCGTATTGATGCCGACGCGCAGCACCTCGCTCAGCACCGGTAAACCAGTCCGGATCGACGTGCCGAAATTACCCTTTAGCATACTGGCAAGCCAGGTCAGATAGCGGGCATACCACGACGGAGGAACGCCCAGGACCTCATGCGCGCCCCGGGACTCACCCGACGACAGCTGCCCTTCCAGGAGAGCGCTGAAAGGGTCACCGGGCGAGAGGTACAGAATGATGAAGACCACAAAGCTCACCCCGAGCAGCAAAAGCAAAGTGATCGCCACTTCCCGGGAAAGGACCACAGCTATGGGCCTGATGGCAGATAGTTTCAAGAGTTACCTTCCCCGTCGTCCAATCCGCAATCCGAAATCCGCAATCCGAAATTGAATCACTTCTGGTCCTTTTCCTCTATGAACCACTCATCGGCAAAGGAGAAGAACTTGTACGGATGGATCGCCACGCGGCGGATCTTCTTATGGTAGGCCGCGTAGTTCGTGAGCGTCCAGAGAAAGGTATAGGGGTTCTCCTCCGCCAGGATGGCGTGCAGTTTGCGGTTGATGGTCCGCCGCTTCTCATGGTCCAGCGTGAGCTTGCTTTCGTTGATCAGGCCATCAACCTCGGGGTTCGAGTAACCAATGAAGTTATTCTTGTAGGACCCGATCTCGGCCGAGTGGAACAGGGACGAGATGTCCGCCGAGTCATCGAAGACCCATGAGGCAAAGACGATATCGAACTCATGTTCCAGGAACACATCCTCTTTCCAGGCATACCATTCCTTGAACTCGACCTTCACGTCCACGCCGATGTTCTTCAGGTAGTTCTTGAACGCGAGCACCACACGCTTTACCGCCTCGCTTTCCTTCTCGATCGGCACCTTGAGGGTCAACGACAGCTTCTTCCCTCCCTTTTCCATGACGCCGTCGGCGCCGCGCGTAAAGCCCGCTTCCAGGAGGAGCGCCTTCGCCTTTTCCGGATCGAAAGCGAGGGGCTGCACATCGAGGTTGTAGGCCCAGCTTCCCGGTGCGAAGGGCCCGGAGATAATGGTCCCCTGGCCGTTGAAGAAAGCGTCAAGCATTTCCTGGCGGTTCACGGCGTGGGTGAAGGCCCTCCGCACACGCGCGTCGGCAAGCAGCGGATTCCGCAGGTTGTAGCCGAAGAACGAGTAGGACAGCGCGTTGTAGGGCTGCAGAACAAAGCGCTTGTCGCCCTGGATCTCGGGAATGTCCCGCGGGTTCACCAGCACGATCATATCGATGGCGTTGAACATGAGCGCCTGCGTCATGATGTTCTGGTCTGCAAAGGATTTCGCCGCCAACTTGTCGATATGCGGCCGTCCTTTGAAATAATCCTCGTTGGCCACCAGCACGATCTCCCGCTCGGCCGTAACGGTCTTCAGCATATAGGGGCCCGTGCCGATGGGGTTCTGGACAAAGGGGTCTTCCCGCGTGAGGAACAAAGGATTGGCCGGCCCGTGCTTGGGGATGATCTTGAAGCTGAACTTCGCCAGGGCGTTCAGGATCGGCCGTTTGAGCGTGAACTTCACGGTCGAGTCGTCGATCTTCTCGACCTTGGAGATGAACTCGTAGCGTACTTTGAGCGGCGTGATGGTCTTGGGATGCATCATGATATTGTAGGTGAAGACCACGTCGTCGGCCGTGAAGGGCTTGGGCTGTTCGCCTTCGCGCGGGTGCCAGGTCACGTCCTTGCGCAAATGGAAGATGTAGGTGTTCCGGTCCGGCGTTTCCCACTTCTCCGCAAGCTCCGGAACGATCTCCTGCTTCTCGTTGATGCCCACAAGCCCGTTAAAGAGCAGCTCCGTGAGCCGCAGCGAGATCATCTCGTTGCTCGTGATGGGGTCCAGCGTCGCCGGTCGGCCGTATTCGCCGTAGCTGAGGCTGCCCCCGTCGGGCCGGTTGTCTTTCTTGCGGCCGGCCTGCGCTGGAACCGCCAGCACAGCAGCGATCAAAATAAGCATCAGAACCATCAATGTCCGTTTCATATAAGCCTCCTCATGCTATTTCGGATTGCGGATTGTAGATTGCGGAATGCAGATCAAGAAACCGAAAAAAATCCGAAATCCGCAATCCGAAATCCGCAATTGTTTAATTGATCTTCACGTCCCCCGCGCTCTTGTGCTCCATGGCATAGACGCCCTGCATGGCCTCCTGAAGCTGCCGCACCTCGGGGAATTGCTTGCTCATCTCGAAGTAGATCTCCAGTGCTTCCGAGAATTTTTTGGTCCTGAAATAGGCGTCGGCAAGGCTGACGAGCATCTCGGGGTCGTTCGATTCGATCTTGTTCTTGTTGCTCTTGTCGCGGCCGGCCTCAAGGTAGGTGATCGCCCGTGCCGTATCCAACCTTCCGAGATAGTATTTTCCCAGCGCGACGTTCAGGGTCGAGAATCTCTTCCCCTCACCGACATCGGCCGCCGCCGCACCCTGCCGTGCCGCGTTCGGACATTCGGCCTTCAACCGCCGGCAGGTGAAGAGGACCTCTGCAAGCACGTCGGGGTCCTGGGCCGGTTTAAAGGAAAGCTCATCCCAGATCTTCAGCGCTTCGGCTTTCCGGTTCACGGTGTACAGATCGGCGGCCTGCAGCACCCGGGTCTGGTCCTTGAACTGCTGGGGCAGCTGCGCCGTAGCCAGGAACGATTCCGCGGTCTTCATGGACCGGTCCACGGGACCGAACAGTGCATATGCCTGGCCAAGGTAGAACTCGGCCTGACCCTTGACCCTGGCGTCGGCAGCTGCCTTTTCGAGGCAGGCGATGCTCGCCTGTCCATAGAGCGTCGCCATTTCGTCCAGCAGCGAAAGATCGTAGAAGTTTATGACCTTTGTTTTGCCCAGCGTTTCGCGATAGGAGAACGCCTTCAGGTCGGCGCGCTTCAGCAGGTCCAGGCCCTTTTCGGTCATGCCTGCCCGTGCGTAGACCGCGAGCAGGTTCTTAACCATCCGGATGGAGAGCGGCTTTCCGCGCTTCGCCTGCACTGCGAGGCTTTCCTCGGCCAGTGCCACGGGTTCCTTCTCTTTCAACCCCGCCTTGCTGTATGCCGCTGCCAGTTCCGCTTTCACCTCGGGGTCGGCAGTATCGACAGCAGCCCAGAGCGGCGCCGCCTTCGCAGCTTCATTGTTCATCTGATGACTGAGGCCGAGACCGACCTGGGCGATCGCCTGCTCCTGCGGACCCAATCCCTCGGCAGCAAGGAACTGTCTGAGATAGATCGCTGCCACGTCGGCCTTGCCGACCTCGGTCAGCGTGTCACCGATATAGAGGTCGACAAAACGGCTCCGACTGCTGCCGCGGAGCGCCGACAGTTTTTTCAGATAGTCCTGCGACGCCCATGCCGAGGCCTGGTAGAGTTCACGGTGCAGCACTGCATTCTTAAAGTAGGCCATGCCCAGTGCAAGGTTCGCCGAAGCCTGTTTGGCAGGACCGAGTGAGGCGATGTTCGGCCGGAGCAGGGCCGCTGCTTCTTCATAGTGCCGCTTTTCGTAGAGCTTCACTGCACGGGTCAGCACATCGTCGGCGGCGAGAGCCTGCGACGCGGCCAGCATGATCAATGATGCCAAAAGTAGTGCGATGCGTCCCATACAAAAACCCCTAACCCGGTAAACCGGAGTACCGACATTTGCCACGAAGACACGAAGGCGCGAAGAGATGCATGAATCTTTGTTGTTTTTTTAAAACCTAAAGATATTTAAGACGTTCTTCGTGTCTTCGTGTCTTCGTGGCAAAAAGATTCTTTGCGTTTCATTGTTTCAACTTCATTATATAGATTTGGTCCCACTGGTCGACCTGTGCCCGGAAGGCGATGCTGCCGTCCGCGGAGCAGGCGACATCATGGTTCATCTTCGTTTCAGTTCTGATCGGCAGGACCGTCTTCTGTGCCACGTCAACGATATAGAGCGGATTATATTCCTGCCGGTCGTTCTTCACGAAAACGATGCGGTTGCTGTCGGGCATCCAGGCCGGCCCGGTTTCCACGTCCGCGATGATGTCCGTTGCCACGACCTTTGCGGCAAGACCTTCCCCCGCAACAGGGTCCGTGCCGTCGGACGAGACCACGAAGAGCGACCAGATCCGGGGATCTTCCGCCGCATTGTAATTCGAGTAGAAAGCGATCTTCCGCCCGTCCGGCGACCAGACCGGGCGCAGATCGTCAAAGGCCCAGGACGTCAGCTGCTTCTGCGACTCCGCCGGCCTCGCCACATCATTGATCACGATAATGTCATGGTTCTCATTGCTGCCGTGCATCATGGCGATCTTCCGCCCGTCCGGAGACCATCTCGGGTACAGGTATGCTCTTCCTCCCCGGGTCAGGCGCGTGAGCACCCGGGTTTGCAGGTCCATACTGTAGATATCGCCGTTGCCGGTGCGCCCCGAAACGAACACCAGCCGGTCCGCCACCGGCGACCAGTGCGCCTGGCCGTCCTTCTCCTTGTGCTCTGTAAGCCGCGTGGCAGTCTCGGCGCCGAGGTCCTGGAAGTAAAGGTCGTAATTGCCTTCTCCGCCATTGCTCATGAACACGAAGCCGTTCTCGCGGGGCGACCAGGCGATGCCGGCATTGTAGCTGGTCTCTTCCGATATGCCGGGAAAGAAGAACTTCACATTGCTGCCGCCCGAGGAGAGCAGGGAATAGACCGTCTGGATTGGCGTGCCGTCGGGCAGCAGTATCCTTATCTCGCGCTTATCGCCGACGCTCCGCTCAAAGCTGATGAGTGTGCCTTCCGGCGACCACTGGGGGCTCGAATCGTTGCGCCCCTGTTCGATGGCAACCAGCGGCCTGACGAAGAGCGGTTCAAGGGGCGCAGGCTTTTTTTCTTCGAGCGTTACTTCCGTTCCGGTTACCGCAGAGACAGTCCCGGACGAGAATGTCCCGGCAGGTCCGGCGGGAAGCAGCACTGCGGGAGTCGCTTCCGCCCCGTTCCGTCGAGCACCAGTGACGGTCGTTGTGAATACGAGCGAGAGAGGGACCTCTGCCATGCCTGCACAAGGCAGGAACACCAACAACAGACCAGCCAGAACACCAAACGACTTCCGTGCCTTCACAACCTGATCCTCCTGCACGTCCTGACCCTGACAGACCAAAACCAACTCTTGCCACGAAGACACGAAGGCACTAAGAAAAGCCTCATTGTTTTCATGGTTGATTAAGTCGTAAAGATGTTCTTCGCGTCTTCGTGCCTCAGCGTGGCCCTCTTCTTGGCCATCGTGGCGAAAATGTCCTCGCCCTTTCTAAAGGTTCTTGATCTGGTCCCAGTACTTCTGGGCCGACGCCCGTGCCTGCTCAAAGGTGCTGTTCCCTTCGAGCTTCTTCGGGAAGAAATCGAAGTACTCGCGCCACGCGAGGTTGGCGTCATTCAGCAGATTGCCTTTCCGCGTAAGCTGATAGAGCTTGTGGTACGACAGGGCAATATAGTAGTAGGTATCGTGCACGGCCTCGTCATAGCGGTCGTTCGGGAAGAAGCGGGTGTTTTGCTTCGCCTTCTGGAGGTTCTGGATGGCCTTGGCAAAGCTCTGCGCCGCGCCGTCCTTGTCCTTCGCCAGCTGCGCACTGCCCTTTTCGTAATAGGCATGCCCCAGGTTCATGAAGGCCACGGAGAACTGTTTGAACACCAGCTGCTGGTTCTCGGGCAGGGACAGCACATTCTCAAATTCGATGATGGCGTTGTCATAATCGCCTTTGTCGTCCAGATAGACCTGCGCCAGCCGGTGATGTGCCTCGGAATAGTCCGGATGGCCTTTTTCGGTGCTCTGATAGGCCTTGATCGCCGTATCAAAATCGCCCTTTTGCTCCGCACGCGAGCCGATCTTCAGATAATCCTTGGGCAAGTTGATCTTTGCGCTGCCCGTGCGGTTCTCTTCCTTCTTCGAGAACTCCACGACCTCTTCCCAGTCGCGATAGTCGCCGCCGACCGAGACCCTGACCGTATGGAAACCCAGTGTCACCGGTTTTCCTTCGCGAAGCGGAGTAATGCCGATCTTCTCACCGTCCACGAACACCTCGGCCCCTGTTGGCTCCGATTCGATCTTGAACACCGCATTATTGACGGCCAGGGAGAATTCCTTCGTGTCCTTGCTCTTTTCGACCTTCACAGTCTCGGTCAGCTGCTGGTAACCGTGCCGGTACAGGGTAAGAGTGAAGTTCTTGTTCAGGCGGACCGGCACCTCGGCCTTGCCGTCGCTCCCGGTAGAGCCGACCCATTCGTTGTTCACGTAGACATTCACACCGGAAAGCGTGGAAACATCGGGGGGCACGCCGCCCTTGACCGACAGGATAACGGTGTTGCGGGCGCTCTCTTCCTCCCCTTCACGGTAGAAGCGCCGCACAACGCGGTCGCCGATCTCGATCTTTTCGCCTTTTTTCAGGTCCAGGACCTCGGTCCAGGATCCGTTCCCTTCGGCCTTCTTGACCTGCAGCCTGCCGGTCTCGCTGTAGCCCGAGACCTTGCCCGCCGCGTTAAGTTTGGGGGACATGAGCGTGAAATCCGTCCCCCTGCTGATCTTGTAATCCGTCTTGCCGAGGTTGATCCGGTAGCGTTCCCCGTCGGTGGAAACCACGGTGCCTTCAAAGGGGAACCGCTCGAGCACCGCTGCCGCTATGTCCTTGGCCGCACTGTTCAGGTCGCCGGGGCCTTTGGCCCGTGCGAGCTGGCTCAGGATGAGCTTGCCGCCCGAGGTGTAGAACTTGGTCTCGATCAGGTAGCCCTTTTCGTCCTTGGCAACGCTGCCGAGGATGATCATGTCCACGGACTTGCGCAGCGGCGTTTCGCGCCATCCCTTCACAATGATCTTGTCGATGTTCAGCCGCGCACGTTTCAGGTCCGCCTGAAGCGTTTTGGAAGGCACTTCTCGGAAGCAGGCATTCTTGAACAACTGCGCTGCCAGCGCGGTCTCGGTCTGGGCCACGATGTCCTTCAGGTCGACGTTGGGCGTATTGCCGGCGAACCGGTAGATGCCGGCCCGGATCTGCTTCGGTGTGGTGGGGTAGAAGTAGCGTTCAATAGTGACCTCACCCTCGAGTTTGATCGTGGTGTTCCACTTCTCGGGGATGGAGCCGGGGGCCGAAAGAACGAGCTGCACTTTCTTGCCCGGCTCTCCCTCATAGGTATAGGTGAAAGCGCCTTTGGCGTCGGTCTTCCCTTCGTTCTTCTTGTTGAGGCTCACGGAAACGCCCGGGATGCCGCTCGTCTGGCCGTATTCTTCCATGAGCGCGCTGACCGTGACGGTCACGCGTTTGGAGAGGGCCGCCTCGATCGTCTGGCCCGGGTCCACCGGGCCGCTCTTGCGCCAGGTGCCATAGCCGGGCTTCGTCACGGTCAGGTCCAGGCCTGCCTTGGGCTGGTCCTTATACTCGTATACGAACAGGCCCTGCGCATCGGTCTTGCCCGCTTCCGTACCCGCAGCCTTGACGACCGCGTCCTGGACCGGCGCTCCCTTTTCGGTCGCCTTGATCGTGATATATCGCGTTGCCTCAAGCTCTGCGGCCAGGGGATAGGTGTCGACGGTGCCGGACTTGGGCAGCTTCATGAGGAACGTACCCTGCCAGGGCTTGATGCGGAAACCAGGCTGCTCCTTCGCAGTGACGACCACCTCCACATCAGCTCCCGGCTTCTTCCTGATGGTCTTGGTAAAGGTCCCGTCCGCGCCGGTGAGGCCCTGCTCTTCCTTGTCCACCGTCACCTTGGCCTGCGCTGCCGGCTGTCCATCAAGACGGGCGGTCACCTTCAGATCGAGTTTCTCTCCTGAACAGGCGAAGAGCAGGGATGACGCCGCCATTACCAGGATCGTTCTATAGATACGTTTCATCATACTAGGCCTCCGTGGAGCTGAAAATATTGGAACAGCGTGCAATTTAGAGATACACGTACGGAAAAGTCATCTTCTACCACAGAGACACAGAGGCACAGAGAGAAGCAACCTGAAGTTCTGAAGTTTTTCTCCGTGTCTCTGTGCCTCTGTGGTGAAAAAGGTCTTGATCGCTTCCCTTGCGATGGACTACATGGGAGGCGGCTGGATATTGACCTCGCCGGGGTTCACGATCTTGTCCTCATCGGACCTCGAGCCTTCGATGCTCCTGCGCTTCCCCTCGGCGATCTTCTTGATCTTGAAGTCCGCCTGCTTCCCGCTGAACCGCCCTACCTCCAGAGACTGCGTCTCGGTCATATAACCGATCCTGCTCACTTCCACCT
>JBGQDI010000095.1:0-9279 GCA_041495765.1 Nitrospirota bacterium | reverse complement strand
TGACGAGCACGGCCTGTCCTATTTTGACGGCACACACCTCTACGAGCACATGGATTCGCGCAAGGGCTTTCACCCCGACTGGAAAAGCTATATCTTCAACTACGACCGGCATGAGGTCGTCGCCTTCCTGGTCAGCAGCGCGCTCTTCTGGTTCGACAAGTATCACATTGACGGCATCAGGATCGATGCTGTGGCCTCCATGCTCTATCTTGACTATTCCCGCGACGAGGGCGACTGGATCCCGAACGAGTACGGCGGCAAGGAGAACATCGGGGCGATCAATTTCCTGCGTCGCCTGAACATGGAGGTCTACCGCCGGTTCCCCGATGTCCAGACCATTGCCGAAGAATCGACGTCCTGGCCCATGGTCTCGCGGCCCGCCTACCTGGGCGGGCTCGGCTTTGGCATGAAATGGAACATGGGCTGGATGTACGACACCCTGACCTACGCGACCACGGACCCGCTCTTCCGCAAATACCACCACAACCAGCTCACCTTCAGCATCTGGTATGCCTTCTATGAGAATTTCATGCTGTCGCTCTCGCACGACGAAGTGGTGCACGGCAAACGCTCGCTCCTGGCAAAGATGCCGGGCAACGATTGGGAAAAGTTCGCGAACCTGCGGCTCCTCTTCGGCTACCAGTTCGGCCACCCGGGAAAGAAGCTCCTGTTCATGGGCATGGAGTTCGGGCAGTGGAACGAGTGGTACCACGAGGCGAGCCTGGACTGGCACCTCATGCAGTATCCTCAGCACCAGGGCCTGCACCAGTGGGTGCGCCACCTGAACATCCTGTACCGGCGGGAGCCGGCGCTCTATGAACTGGATTTTGCGCAGGACGGGTTCGAGTGGGCCGACCTCAGCGACTGGGAGGGAAGCGTGATCAGCTTCTTCAGAAAGGGCAATACCACGGACGACCTGATCCTGGTCGTCTGCAATTTCACGCCGGTGGCGCGGTCTGCCTACCGCATCGGCGTGCCGCGGGCAGGGTTCTGGCAGGAAGTACTGAACAGCGATGCGGACCTCTACGGCGGGAGCAACCAGGGGAATCTCGGCGGCGTGGATGCGCTGCCCGTAAGCTCGCACGGCAAGGACTTTTCGTTATCGATCACCCTGCCGCCGCTGGGCGTCATCTTCTTTAAGCATTCGGGTGGGGCGGTTTAGAAGGATAGGATTAAACCATTCTGACTAACAGGCCGTTAAACTTGATAGCAAATTATATTACAATAAGCATCCTAATAATCTCGCTTACTGCAGTAACCTTTTCACGAAACTCCATTTGGGAGAATGACCTAAGCGTATGGGGAAACGTTGCAGCACAATCAGCTATCAACGAACGCGCATATAACAACCTTGGACTTGCTTATGAAAGAACCGGAGATTACTCTAGCGCAATAAAATGTTACCTGGCAGCAATCAACGTTGCACCTGGATCGGCTAAATCTTTTTTCAATCTCTCTGCTGCATATGAATCCATAGGTTCGAGTGATCTGGCAATCAAGTATCTGAAGGTCGGATTGCAGCTTAAACCTGATGATGCGAAAGCACACTACCTTATGGGAGAGACTCTTCAAACGAGGGGGAACATTGATGGAGCTATCGAGGAATTTAAATTAGCACTTCATAACAATGATGCTCTGGCGATCGCCCATGAAGGAATTGCCATTTCCTATCTCACCAAAGGTTTGACCGACAAAGCAATTCAACACTTTACTATTGCGATCACTATAGACCCCGGCCTCGCTCGCTCTCACTATTATCTAGAATATGTTTCTCGTTAGCGATCACCCTGCCACCGCTGGGGGTCATATTCTTTAAACATTCGGGCGGTGCGGTTTAATTCACACATTTCGTCATTCCCGAATGACTTAATCGGGAATCCAGTGGTTCTTAAGGTCCCTGGGTCCCCGATAGTATCCTTCGGGGACGACGGAGATAGTGTTGCTGAATAGTTACACCTTTCTTAGCCTTCCTCCGTGTCTCTGTGCCTCCGTGGTAGATCAGCTCTAAATTAGTTTTACGCGCAGTTCACAACCACTTCTTCCGCTTAAAGAATACCAGCATCCCCACCGCGATCGCCCCCATCACGCCCAGCGACCAGAAATACCCCGAATGCCATTCGAGCTCGGGCATGTATTTAAAGTTCATGCCGTACACGCCGGCAATGAAGGTGAGCGGCATGAAGATCGTTGCGATCACCGTCAGGACCTTCATCACCTCGTTCAGGCGGAAGCTCACGCTCGAGAGGTACAGGTCGAGCATGGTCGAGAGCATGTCCCGGTAGATCTCAACACTATCGATGACCTGGACCAGATGGTCATAGACGTCCCGCAGATAGGGCGTCGTCGTCTCATGGATGATCGGCGACTCTCTCCGCTCCAGGGAGGCGATCACTTCACGCAGCGGCCAGACCGCCTTGTGCAGGAACAGCAGTTCCCGCTTCAGTTGGTAGAGCTGTTCCATGATCTCCCGCCGGGGACTCGCTATGAGCTCTTCTTCGAGATTATCGATGCGCTCGCCGAGCTTTTCCAGGATAACGAAGTAACCGTCCACCAGCGCATCGAGCAGCGAATAGGCGAGGTAATCCACCCCCCGTTTGCGGATCGTCCCCCGGCCCGACCGCAACCGTTCTCGGATCAGCTGAAACACATCGCCCCTGAGTCCTTCCTGGAACGAGAGCAGGAAATTCGGCCCCACAATGAGGCTGACCTGCTCAGGAATTACCTTCGCTTCCTTGTCGTCATAGGTCAGCATCTTGACGACCACGAAGAGGTAGTCGCCGTAATCTTCCATCTTCGGGCGCTGGACCACACTCATGATATCCTCGGAAACAAGGCGGTGGAGGCCGAAACACTCTCCCAGCTTGCCGATCAAGGCTGGGTCGCTCACACCGTCCACGTTCAGCCAGGTGGCTGTTGGTCTGCTCTTGTAAGGAAGGCATTCAGCCACTGTCTTCAGGGACCGTTCTTCGAAGACCTGCTCGTCGTAGTCGATCACGGTAACGTCGATCTCCCCCGTAGGCTGATCCCCGGTATACACCAGGGACCCGGAGGGAAGTCCGACCTTCTTCATTCTGCGCTTCGACATCCTTGGCATAATATTTGTCCTTGCATGACCTGACTGCGAATGTAAATTGCATAAATCAGCGTGTGAAAAATGGAATTACTGTTCCGGCAGTCTTTTTGTAGGGGCGTATTGCATACGCCCTGGTGGAAGTAGCAACAGCAAGGGCGCAAGCATTGCGCCCCTACGACAGATGAACACTCGATCAAGAAAATTCTTTTAACGCCTTTTCGATCCTCGCTCCCGGGAACTGCTCCTGTCTGACCAATGGTTTTTCGGCAATGACCGGCAGCCGTTCTTCGAAGGTCGGCCGCTCATTCCGAAAGATGATTCCGATCGGTATGCGGTCCCCCCATTCGAGCGCTTTCGCGAACGCCGCGGTCCTGTTCATGGGATCATGGCCGGCTTCGATATGATAGACCCGCTGTTTATACCATTCGTAGGTATTCACCTTGTTGAAGGAAACACAGGGCTGCAGTATATCGACGAGGGCGAACCCTTTATGCTCCATGGCGGCTTTCATGATCTCCTTCAAATGCGCCGTGTCCCCGGCAAAGGCACGCGCCGCAAAGCTGCAGTCCAGCGCCACGGCAAGTGCCATGGGGTTGAATTGTTCGGAAAGCACGCCGAAGGGCATGTTCTTCGTCACCGTTCCTTCACCGGTGGTAGGAGAAGCCTGCCCCTTGGTCAGTCCGTAGACCTGGTTGTCGTGGACGAAGAGCTTCACACCGATGTTCCTGCGCATGGCGGCCATGAGATGGTTCCCGCCCTCGCCGTAGCAATCGCCGTCTCCCGTTGTCACGATCACCGGCATGGCATGGTTCGCCAGCCGTACGCCCGTGGCCACGGGCAGCGCCCGTCCGTGCAGTCCGTTAAAGGTGTTGCACTTCGTGTAGTGCGGGAGCTTTGCCGCCTGGCCGATGCCCGAGACTACCGTTATCTGGTGAGGCTCGAGGCCGAGCTCGACCATGACGTCCTTGAAGGTCTTCAGGATCGGGAAGTTGCCGCACCCCGGACACCAGGCCGGGACCTGTCCTCTAAATGTTTCGAAGGTGCTCATGCAGTTCTCCCGTCAGACGCTCGACCGTGAACGGTCTTCCGTCGAACTTGTTTATCTGTGCTCCAAACTCATAGCCGGTCTCGCTCTTCATCAGCCGTGCGAACTGACCCGTTGCGTTCTGCTCGATGCAGATCGTATGGTCGGCCTTTTCGAGGTATGCGATATAGTCGAGCTGGTCCCGAAGCGGGAACGGGTAGAGCTCGCTGAAATGGAACATGGCGATGCTGTAGGACCGGGAAAGAACATCGACAGCCTCCCGCATCAGGCCGTACATCGAACCCCAGCCAACGATAACGATAGCGGGGTCCGGCTCCCCGTAGAGGAAGGGCGCACTGATCTCGGATTGAATGAGCGGCATTTTCCGGAAGAGCCTCTTTTCCACCATGGCGTTCCTGATGGCGGCATCTTCGACGATGTGGCCCGCTTCGTCGTGCTCGTCGCTGTCGGTGACGACCAGGTGCTCTGCATCGCCCGGCACGCCGAACGGGGACACCCCGGTCTCCGTGAACGCATGCCGCTGGTATTCCGGCAGGCTTTTGAACGCCTCCCCGCGCAGCCGGTGATCGGTCAAGATCAGCGTGCCCAGATCGAGACCCTCGAAGGTCCACTGGCAATCGGAGAGGTACGTATCAAAAAGAATGAAGGAGGGGATCTGATATTTTTCTGCCAGTTCAAAAGCTTTGTTCGTGAGCGCAACTGCCTGGCGCGGCGAACCCGGAGCAAAGACCACCCGCGGGAACTCGCCATGTCCGGCAGCGAGCACCATGGAAAGTTCGCCCTGCTCGGTCCGCGTGGGAAAACCGGTCGCCGGGCCGGGCCGCTGGCCCAGGGCGATGACGATCGGCGTCTCGGTCATGGCGGCAAGCGAGACCCCTTCTACCATCAGGGCAAAACCGCCGCCCGACGTCCCGGTCATGGCGCGCACGCCGGCAAAAGAAGCGCCCAGCGCCATATTGATGGCAGCGATCTCGTCCTCTGCCTGCTCCACCACGACGTTGTATTCTTTTTCTTTGGATGCCAGGTAGTTCATGATGCCTGTCGACGGGGTCATGGGATAGGCTGCATAGAATTTGCAGCCCGAGGCGAGAGCGCCGAGCGCTATCGATTCCACACCGCCGATGAGCAGCTTCGCATTTTTACCCGGCGTGACAGAGAAGGAGCACTCCGTGCAATGCTTGATGGCAAAGTCATACCCTGACAGAGCTGCATTTTTGTTCGCCTCGATGACGGCTTCACCTTTTTTTGCGAAGGTGTCCTTTATGATATCGAAGAGCTTTGTGAGGTCCAGCCCAAGCATGCCGAGCACCGCGCCGACAGCGACCGTGTTCGCCATGATCGCGCTGCCGCCGCTTTTTGCGGCCAGGTCTGCAAAAGGAATGTCGATGAACGGTTTTATTTCCGGTTTTATTTTGAGCGTCGCAATATCGCCGATGATCCTTCCGCTCTCCCGGAGCTCACCTTCGTGAAGCACGATACTTTCCCGGTCGAGCGCCACGATGACATCGACCTGCTCCCGGGGCGCCGAGATCGGGACATCGGAAAGCCGGATCTGGTAAAAGTTGTGTCCGCCGCGGATACGCGACTCATAATCCTGGTGGCTGAAAACGTGATAGCCCGTGCGCGAGAAGACGCGGGCAAGCGTATCCCCGATGGTCTGGATGCCCTGTCCCGCCTCACCGCCTATTTTTATCGAGTAGTCCATGGTTCGTACGCTCCGTAAGCCCTTTGTAGTAGTGACACACGTTCCGTAAGAAGCCGGGAGAGCAGGGTCGCGCTCCTGATCCCGCACGCTTGCTTATTTTTCTGGCAGATTTTTTTTCACATCATCGATCGAGAGGTCCTTTGCAGCCAACAGCTGCATCAGCAGCAGGAACCCGCCGCAGGGAGGTAATGCACGGTTTTCCATAAAGTCGCAGTCCTTTTCATGAAAGGGACAGGTCACGCAAAGCGCCTGCATCAGAAGTTCTTCTCCGGCCCCGTCCCGGGGGCGTTCGTCGTTGTTGCGAGCGAGCGGGATCCCCTTCGTCGTTGCCAGCCGTTCCAGAACAATATATCCCTGGCAGGCGAGTTCCTCGTTCCTGCCGGATTTGTAGTAGGCGCAGCGCTGCGAACAAACTGCCTGGACCAGCTCGGGTTTCGATCTCCTTTGCATGATTTGAAGTATAACAAGCTTCCCGGTCAAATGCCATTTTTTTGTGGCGCCGGGCATGGCAACTGCCGCAGTGCTATACTATCATCCATGAGGTGTTATCTGGCAAAACGGGCGGTCATCAAATGGCTGGAGGCCCCGTCGGTATACCAGCTCGCCAAGGACGAATTGCACGAACTGGACCAGGATTCGTTCCTGTTCCTGCAGAACTGCGCCGGCGAGGACGGATGCACCAGCCGGGACGGGGCATTCATCGATTATTGCATCGACGAAGGACTGCTTACGACCGAACACGTCATGCTGCGCCGGCCTCCTGTGGTGCCCTCTCCCGCGCCGTCCCTGCGTTATCTGGAGCTCCAGATCACGAGCGCATGCGATCTTCGGTGTCGGCATTGTTACCTCGGGGACCAGGGAGCCAAAGAGCTGTCGGTCCCGCAGGTCCGCAAGGTCCTGACCGAATTCGAGCAGATGCAGGGGCTCCGCGTCATGATCACCGGCGGCGAGCCTTCCCTGCATTCCGGATTCGATGAGATCAATAACATGCTTCCTGATTTCATGCTGCGCAAGGTGCTGTTCACCAACGGGGTCTCCTTTAAAAAGGAACGGCTTCGGTCGCTGAAGGTCGACGAGATCCAGATCAGCATTGATGGCCTCGAAAAGGCGCATGACGCGCTTCGGGGCGCCGGCACTTTCGAACGCTCGATGCAGACCGTCAGGCATGCCCTTGAAGCGGGGTTCGATGTTTCGATCGCGACCATGGTGCATACCGGCAACCTGGGAGACTTCGATGCCATGGACTCGATGTTCAGGGCCATGGGGATCAAGGATTGGACCGTGGACGTGCCGTGTACGACCGGCAGGCTGGAAAAGAACTCCGGGCTGCAGGTGAGTCCGGAAGTCGGCGGGAAATATCTGGGGTACGGGTACGGGGACGGCCTGCATTCCTCTGACCCGGGGTACGGCTGCGGTCTCCACCTCATGGCCGTCATGGCGGATGGCACCGCCGCCAAGTGCAGCTTCTATGGCGATCGGGGCGTCGGCAATGTGCAGGACGGCCTCGCCGCATGCTGGAGCAGGATAGTTCCGGTGCGCCTGGCCGAGCTTTCCTGTGCTTGTGAGTATCGGGAAGCCTGCAGAGGTGGGTGCCGGTACCGTGCCGAGCTCATCGACGGCCCTCGCGGAAAAGACCCGTACCGGTGCAGTCTCTATGGTATACTAGATGAAAAGAGCTGAGAAGGGACCGCGATAAGGTTATATTGCTCTATTTGTAGAAGAAAGGAGGAACTTCGATGACGATCAAGAAGGTCACCCGTAAGATGGCGACAACCTGCAAGTGCAAAAGTTCCTGCTGATACCTTTCCCCAACGAAATCAACCTGTGAGCCCGTGAAGCATGCTTCCGGGCTCTTTATCTTTCCCCCTGCCGCCGGACCGAAAACTCTTCCAGAAGGTTATTAAATTCGTTCCTTACTGTTTCGCTGGTCAACACCCCATCGTGGGTCTCGTTGAATCCGTAGATCCTGGTCGCAGCGTTTTGCATGGAGGGAAGAAGCTGGCTCTTCAGCGTGACCACGCCATCTCCGCTTTCGCCGAGCTTCAGCCGCGCCTGATCATGGTATGTAAAAAAAAGATGGAAGGGCAGTTTTTTCGGAAAAGGCACCTGGCCCAGTGAGGTGATGAAATCGCTTCCCGTAGCGATGTCGCGCCATGCCGGGACGACGAGCGGGGCCTTTTCTACTCCGGTCCGGGCGGAATCATTCCCGCCATAAGGGGTGGAGAAGGATGCATAGAACGCCAGGGAGGAGGATGCTCCTTGTTCTCCTAGCTTGTTGATCGCCGACAGGGCAACGAGTCCGCCCATGCTGTGTGCCACCAGGATGATCTTGCGCTTGCCTTTTTTCTGTTCGCCAGCGAGGTTCTCGAGAACATTCGCGAGCAGGGCGCCAAGCTTGTCCAGCGGGAGACCCGAGGGATAATAAAAAAAGAAGGGCTGGAAACGGCTCCGGTCGAGACCTTCGACCATGAACTTCCAGTCGCGCGGAGTGCCCGATATGCCATGGACGAACAGCACCGTGGCCTTGCTGCTGTCATATTCTTCGAGGCCGAAGAAAAAGCCCTGGGTGTGAGCGATCAGGGCAGTCGGGTTATAGAGGCCTTCGTCGCCGAACCGGGGGTCAAAGAACTCGTCATCGAGGGACGCGTAGAGGTAACTCGAAGGCCGGACCCTGACATTGACGCGGAAATCGGCCCTGCCCGGTTTTTCGAAATCGAGCGTCAGGGCAGGCCCCTCGACGATCGTCCCATCCTTAGACCCCTCCAGACTGACACTCGCGTCGGAACGGCCGATCAGTTCATTTCGCTCGAAGGTCCCGTCCCCATTCAGATCGGCAAAGAGATAGAGCGTGTACTCCCCTTTGGGGAGAAATGCCATGTAATAGTCCGCCGGCTCCTTGAGCTGTACCACTGCCACTTTTTCATCCTGACGATATTGGCTGCTGGTAGCGATGAGCAGCAACGCCCCCCGCCGATCGGGGGGTTTAACGAGCGGACCCACAAGGACCAGCGAGTCCTCGGGTGCGACCCTGTTCAGGACCGACATGGTCGGCAGCCGGTCCATGGTCTTTTGCCAGTGCGCCTTGCGGGTATAGAACCCGAGGTAGCTGCAGCCGGACAGACCCAGGATGCAGAGAACCAGCGCTGCCATGAAAAGTGTATTTTTTAACCGATTATCGTCACGCACCATGGCAAGATTATAATTGATGTGGAGACGAAGAGCAAGCAGGCGGTGGTATGGCCGCTATCTGACCATCTGTGACGGCCGGAAGCGTTTTTTAGTTCGTGGCCACCGGTCCTTGATCTGACACAAAAAAAGAGACCTTTGGCGGTCTCTTTTTGAACCTGTTCGTATGTCCACGGGTCGTCCTACGGGACCGCCCATTTATGCGGCGTTCTTGAACACCAGCCGTTGTTCGAAGTTCTTGATGAACTGGGCGACCTGCACTCCAAGATA
>JBGQDI010000094.1:0-9322 GCA_041495765.1 Nitrospirota bacterium | reverse complement strand
TGCGGGATATATCTGGACAACATTCATTTAATCAAACAGAGGAGGAACGACAATGCCACCAGTACCGGGACATACGAAATCAAGCATGGAAAGAACCGGCAAGGAGTACAAGGAGGTCCATGAATGGCTCGATCTGGACCCGGAGAAAAAAACCGAACGGCACGATGTCACGAAGATCTTTGAATTTGGGACATTGATCGAGCAGCAGTACGGCAAAGAGGCACGGGAAGAATACATCCGCCACCTGAATGACGACATAAAGACCAAGTTCACGCATCTGCAACACGATTTCGAGAAGCAGATCAAGGATACGCTTGCCTATTTCGGAGTAAAGTGACCATACTGAAGGAGCACTGCCATGGATTACACGATCAATAAGTTCGACATCGAAGTGCTGCGGACGGCCGGCATGTCAGACGAGGACATTACGCACTCGACGCATGTCGCAGAAAAAGCGCTCGAGATCGCCCGGCGCATAGGCGGCAACGGCATCGACCAGGAGCTGGTGGGCCGAGGAGCGCTATTTCATGACCTTGGCAAAACGAAAACGCACGAGATGGGGCACGGCAAGATCGGCGCGGAGCTTGGCTGCAAGATCGGGCTGCCCCCGGAAATATGCGACATCATGGAGAAGCACATCCGGGGCGGGTTGACGGAGCCCGAGGCCCGGGAACTTGGGCTGCCCGTTAAGGACTATACGCTGCGCCGGCTGGAAGAACGGATCGTCATCTACGCCGACCGGATCGTGGACATCATTTATGACGGGATCGTCACGCTAGGAACAGAATCAGAATCAGAAACGCGGTTCGAAGAGATACTCAGGACCTACCCGAAGTATGGAAAGAATCAGATCACGCTGGACCGGTATCTCGGGTATCACCGGGAGATCCAGGAACTGATGAAAAGACAATGTATTCGCAATAAGTCTTAAAAGCCGTCTTTGCGAACGTAGCGAAGCAATCTCGTAGTTCGCGACTTTCTTATGAATCGATCGCCGCGTCGCTCTGCTCCTCGCAATGACAGCAAGGGGACTGTTACGAGACCATCAAAGAGGGATGCATACTTGAAAAGGCATATTCTACCGCAGAGACGCGGAGGCACAGAGAAAGGCGATCTAAGCTCATAAGGATCTTCTCCGTGTCCTCAATGCCTCTGTGGTTAAACTCGAATTATAAAGGATAGAGGTAAGTGCCATGAAATGGATAACAAGAGAGAATGTTAAGGTGGACCGCGTCGCCTGCCCCTGGCTCATCAGGAAGTTCGTGGACAAGGACGCGGAGTTCTTGTTCGTGCCTGCTGACCAGGTGCCGTCCGAGGCCGCACGCACCGGCGCTATTCCCTATGATGTCCCGAACGCGGAACTGGGCCATCACGGCAAGATGTGCTCCTTCGACGCAATCGTGAAAAAATACGATCTGGCCAAGGACCCGGCGCTCGTCCTGCTCGCCCGGATCGTGAACGGCGCGGACACGGACAACGGCCTCCATAACCAGCCCGAAGGCCCGGGCCTGAACGCGATCGCCGAAGGGTTCCGGCACCTCGGCTACCGGGACGACCATGCCGTCAATGCGGCGGAATGGATCGTGTATGATGCACTCTACGCCTACTGCCAAAAGATGATCGAACAAGGAAGGCCTCATGGCGCATACGCACCATAACGTTATCCTGCTTTTTGCCGCCAGGAGCATAAGGCTCTTCGCCTACGGCGCGCTTTCGGTCGTGCTCGCCCTCTATCTCCATGAAGCGGGCCTTTCGACCTCCGACATCGGCCTCCTGTTCACGCTTACCCTGGCAGGCGATGCGGGGATAACGCTCTGGATCACAACCACCGCCGACCGGCTCGGCAGGAAGAAGATGCTCCTCCTGGGCGCAGGTCTCATGGTCATGGCCGGCGTCGTCTTCAGCCTGACCGGCAACATCATGCTATTGATGATCGCAGGCATCATCGGTGTCATCAGCCCCAGCGGGAACGAGATCGGACCTTTTCTTTCCCTGGAGCAGGCGGCGCTATCCCAGCTGCTCTCCGCGGAACAGCGCACCCGCGCCTTCGGCTGGTACAATCTTGCCGGATCGCTTGCTGCAGCAGCAGGCGCCCTTGGAGGCGGCTTTTTGTCTCAAGCGCTGATCAATAACGGCAGGCCGGAACTGCTCGCCTATCGCGCCGTCATCCTGGGCTATGCAGCCTGCGGCGTCGTCCTGATGTCCCTCTTCTCGTTCTTATCGCATGAGGTAGAAGTAGCAACAGCGGTCCCGGCGCAGCAGCGCGTGTTGGGGCTCCATAAGTCAAAGAAGGTCGTACTGGAGCTCTCGGCGCTCTTCGCCCTCGATGCCTTTGCCGGCGGCTTCGTGATCCAGAGCATGGTTGCCTACTGGTTCCATATGAAGTTCGGCCTCGACGCCGGCGTCCTGGGCGGCATCTTCTTCGGCGCGAACATTCTGGCCGGCGTATCGGCGCTGCTTGCGGTCAAGATCGCGAACCGCATCGGACTGATCAGCACCATGGTGTACACGCACATCCCTTCGAACGTCCTCCTTTGCCTCGTTCCGTTCATGCCGACCCTCGGCCTTGCGATCACCGTGCTGCTGCTTCGCTTCAGCATCTCACAGATGGACGTCCCCACGCGCCAGTCCTACACCATGGCCGTCGTCGACCCAGACGAACGGTCCGCCGCATCGGGCGTCACGACCATCGCCCGCTCCATCGGAGCCGCTGCATCGCCCGCGCTGGCTGGCGTCTTTCTGGCATCTCCCGCCCTGCTTGCAGCCCCCTTTCTCGTAGCCGGCGGGCTCAAGATCGCCTACGATCTGCTTCTCTATCGGAATTTCAAGAAAGCGGACGTGCGCTAGCGACCCCCGCAGTCTGCCCTTTTTTATCCTCTCCCCAACGAGGGAGAGGGTAGGGTGAGGGGGATCCATTCAGGATATAGTCTTAATTGAACAGCGCTCGAAGCAACAGATGGGTGGGAAGATAGATGAGCAGCGAAAATCCGATCAGCAGCAGGAAAAGATAGACCTGCGGGTGAAGAAGCGTCTGCTGTCTGGTGCCCGGACCGCGGACCCAGTTGATGTTCTGCACAGGGTCGGTGAGCAGGTAGGTCAGCGGAAGAACGATTCCGGCAAGGACGGTCTGCGAAAGCCAGGCCTCCCTCGCATATCCCAGCCGGCCGATCATCCAGAGCAGCAGTACGGGCAGGAACACGTGGAACAGCGAAAGCGCCCGGAGGTAGAACGGCAATTGCGCATCGAACATATAATCCGTTAGTCCCGCCAGCCGTCTTCCCGTCAAGAGCCGTCCGAAGTAGGTCACGTTCCAGAACACTTCAGGGAGCACGATCGCAAGGGCCATCATGCTCGCAAGCAGGCTGCTCTCGAGCCACAACGCCGGTACCGTGGCGATCATGGCAATGTCCGAGAACCAGAGAAAGTTCCCCAGCCGGTACTTGACGCTGTAGACCGCGACGGTGACAAGAACGAAGAGCGTGTAGGATAGTTTAAGCCAGAGTGGGATCATGGTCTTTACGTCGTTTTGGGGTCTTCTTTAAAGCTTGTTGGAAAGGGCCTCACAACTTTCTCTCCCTGCGGCCAGACTTCCTCCCCTTCAGGGGGAGGACAGAGGTGAGGGTGGGTTTTGTCGTGTCTCTCAATAACCCATCCTCACCAACCTCCCCTTGAAGGGGAGGCTAAAACGAGATCACGCTGAAAGTATACGTTAACTCTAAGAAGTTGTGGCATTTCTCCGTGTCTCCGTGCCTCCGTGGTGAAAACAGTTTATTCTATCCCATACCGCCTCAACCTTCGCTTCAGCGTGGACAAGGAAATGCCCACCGCCCGCGCCGCCCGGCTGAAGTTCCCGCCATGCTGCTCCAGCGCAGCGAGTATAAGGCCTTTCTCCATGTCATCAAGGGCCGAAGTGGAAACACTGGCGGGCATGCTCTTCTGCACCTGCGGCTGACGAACGGCTTTTACGGGCGCGGGCTTCAGGAACGCCGAGGGCCGTATCTCTGCGCCGTGCTGCAGGATCGTCGCCCGTTCGATCACATTCTTGAGCTCCCGCACATTGCCTGGCCAATGGTACTCCATCAGGTTCTCGATCTCCCCGTTTGCCAGCGTCACGTGCCTGCCCTTTGCCACCGTGTCGATCAGAAAATCGCAGAGCGAAGACAGGTCGTCCTTCCGGTCCCGCAAGGGAGGAAGATGCAGCTTGATCACGCCGAGGCGGTAATAGAGGTCCTCGCGGAACCGCTTCCGGCTGATGGCCGTCTCGAGGTCCACGCTCGTGGCGGCAATGACCCTGACCCGGGCCCCCAGGACCGCTGTCCCGCCGAGCCGCCGGAAGGTGCCGTCGTCGAGGACGCCCAGCAGCTTTGCCTGGAGCGCCATGGGCATCTCGCCGATCTCATCGAGAAAAATGGTCCCGCCTTCTGCCATCTCGAAGAGGCCTTTTTTGAGCCCGGCTGCACCGGTGAAAGCGCCCTTTTCATGGCCGAAGAGCTCCGCTTCAATGAGACTCTCGGGAAGGGCCGCGCAGTTGATGCTGACAAAGGGCGCATGGCTGTCGGGCCCGCGGTAATGGATGGACCGGGCAGCCACGTTCTTTCCCGAACCCGTCTCGCCGGTGATCAGCACCGGGGCATCGGCCGAAGCGGCCAGGTCGATGAGCAGCCGGATCTCCGCGATCGGGGCGCTGGTGCCGACGAGCACGTTCTCTTCGCGCTCCTGCTCGGACCGGTAGTTCTGGAGCTGCTCGACCTTTTCGAGGTCCAGCGTCCGCAGCGCCTGCTTTACCGCCAGATCGAGCTCTTCCAGTTCAAAGGGTTTTGACAGGTAATCGAAGGCACCGGCACGGACGGCCTTGACGGCATTGTCGAAACTCGGGAAGGCAGTGGTGAAAATGATCTTCGTCTGGCTGTTGCAGTTCAGGATGGCAGCGCAAAGGTCGGCGCCTTCGGCATCGGGCAGCTGCTGGTCGAGCAGCACCACGTCGATCATGTTTTTCGAACAAAGCTCAAGACAGTCCTTCCCGCTATGGGCGAGATGGGTTCCGACCGCATCAGACTGCAGATAGGCCCTGATGGAAGCGCAGAAGTTCCGGTCGTCGTCAACGATCAGGATGCTTTTCCTGGCCTTATGCATCGCGTCCCCTGCCTGCAGGCAGGTCCAGCGTGACCGTGGTGCCCGCCTTTTGATGGCTTTCGATGTCGATGGTGCCGTTCATCTTCAGCAGCATTTTTTTGACGATGACCAGTCCCAGGCCGGTGCCGTGGCTCTTGGTCGTGGAAAAAGGCTGGAACAGGTGCCGTTTCTGGTCCTCCGGGATCCCCGCGCCATTGTCCATGATCCTGATGATGATCCGGTCGCCGGACCGGGACGTACTGATCATGATCACCGGTGCAGCGATCCCATCCAGGGCGTCGGCGGCGTTCGTCAGGATGTTCAGCAGCACATGCTGCAGCGCCCTGGCGTCAAAGAAGCCGTCTTTGACGCCGTGGCCGAAGTGGGTCTGAATCAGGATCCGCTTCGTGCTGAAATCCCGCTCCACCATGGAAAGGAAATTGGTCATGAACGAGATAACATCCACCTCTCCGCATTCCGGGTTCTCGTACATGCTGAAGTTCTTCAGGTCTTTGAGCAGCAGTTCGACGCGGGTGACATCGGAGAGCACGCGGTCGATGAACTCGGCCGTCGTTTCCTTGGAGTAGGTCTGCAGGTTCTTCTTGAGCACGGTGATGCTGGTCTTGATCGAGTTGATCGGGTTCCCCAGTTCGTGCCGGATGCCGGAGAAGATGTAGCCCAGGTTGTTCATGGTGTTGACCGCTTCGGCGATGGAGTTGAGCCGCATCTTCTCGGTGATGTCGGACATGTAGATCCAGAGATAGGCGTCGGAGATGACGTAGATGGAATAGCCGATGAACTTGTTGCCGTACTGCATGGTGCGGGATTCGCAGGGTTGCGCTGCGGCCAGGGGGGTGTCGGTATCCATATTGGTCAGCAGCAGGGACGCCAGGCCAACGTAATCCTTCGGCTTGATGGTATCTTTGAAGATCTCGACGGAAAGTTTGTTCTGAAAGAAGACCTCTTTTCGGACGATATCGAGCCCCACGATGCCGAGGCTGATGTCATCCAGGATGTTCGCGTAGATGCATTCGCCCAGACAGGGGGTCTTGCTGATGGGGCAGTTCGTGCCGGTCCTTTTATGGGAACAGCTTTCCAGACTGGTGGTCACTTTTTACGGCCTTTCTTCCGGACATCTGCGGGAGGACCCGGTTTTTCTCGCCTGTGAAGATTACAACAAAAAATGGAAAATGTGAAGAAAAAAGGTGGTTTCTCGCAGGCGCTTTTATTCGTTTATGAGAAGGTCGTATAATATAAAGAAGAAAGGATGGAGCGATCATGGAAAACAGTGTCCTCTACGATAGAGGCGGACATCTGCAGATCAGCGGGAACGGGAATATGCGTAAATTGGTCCCTTTTCCGGTCTGCCTTGCTGTCAAATATGAAAACGACCTCGCCGAGACCTGTCCGGATTTCGTCCTGAACATCGAGGAATCGTGGGTCTTTATCAGGACCGACCATCCGCTGCCCGCAGGCACGCCGCTCTTGATGCATTTCTATATCCCCCCCGAGACCAAGCTCCTTGCCGAGGTGAGCGGCACGGTCTTGCCCGTAGCCGGTCCCGGTTCGCAGCCGATCGGAATGATGGTCAAGGTAACGAGGTTCTCGCGAAGGAAGTTGAGGCGCCTGGAAGGGTACGCGAGCGGCGAGCGGCATCTGGTGGACAAGGCGGCGTGAGTGGGATTGTTGGGCAGATAAACCTGGTTTAGCTCGGCGGATCGGAGCTGAAGTGGTTTTTTGCACATCCCCTTCGCGGCCTTAACGTAATTTTGGACCCGTCTAAGGCCACGTACGCTTGACCGCGCAAACTCGGCCTGCGGCCTCAGACAGTGCGCGTTCACCCTGCGGGACGCTTCCTTAGGCCAAGACGGGTGCCCCAAAATTTCGTAGGTCCGCTCCGGAGATGTGCGGGGTTTGGGGTAAAGATTAGAAGCTAGTTTCTTGAATGGTTCCCATGCGGAAATTTAGCCAGACGACCGAGTCCGAGGGTCAAGCATTTCGGACTGTCTGAGCCCGAAGGGCGAGTTTCCGAAGCCACCCTCACCCCTGCCCCTCTCCCGCAGAGGGGAGAGGGAATAAGGTAGATGGTGCTCTATCGTCGTACTGAGGATGACCGAGCCTGGCGTTAAGGATTTCCGCGGGTGCCCTTCTTTCGGTTACCTTTCTTGGGCATGCAAGAAAGGGAACAAAGAGGTCACGTGCATGGGGCTTTGATCAAGGAGCCGCGATCGTATTCTTGGTGTTTATGGTAATGGTCGCAGAACCCGACTTTCCGTTGAACGTGGCCTTTATCTTGGCGCTTCCCGCAATGGCGTGGCCGATGACGCGGCCCGCCTGCGCCTGATCGACCTTCGCTACATTTATATCGGACGATTCCCATTCCACTTTTTCAGTAAGGTCCTCGGTGGTTCCGTCCGAATAGTTGCCGACGGCGCCGAACCGCTGGGTTTCGGCCGCCATGATCATCGCGCTCTCCGGCATGATCGTAATGGAGACAAGTTCACGCCTGACCTTGAGCGTAGCGCTTCCGCGTTTCGATCCGAGCGAGGCCGAGATCGCCGCGGTCCCGGACACCTTGCCTCCCACGGCGCGGCCGGTGCCGTCAACGAAGGCGACATTGGTATTCGACGATCTCCATGCAACCGAGGAAGTGATGTCCTTCACCGTCTTGTCCGAAAAGGTTCCCGTTGCCAAGAACTGCTGGGCGGCGCCGTTCGCGATCGTTCTTGAGGCAGGCGACACTACGATCGAAAGAAGGTCCCGGCTGACCGTAAGCACGGTCGACCCGTTCATATCATCGATGGCGGCCGAGATCGTTGCCGCTCCGAGTTCCGCGCCCACAGCTGCCCCAACGAGGTCGAGCTTCGCGATATTGACCGCTGACGAACTCCACGTCGCGAAGGAGGAAATATCCTTTTCAATATTGTCCGGATAATGTGCAATGCCGGCAAATTGCAGGGAGCCTCCCTTGGTGACCGTCGGTGTGGCCGGAGCGATCGTTATGGAAAGCAGTCCCTCCCGGGCGTCCCGCTGCAGGTTCCAGCGGGTCCAGTCGTTGAGCGCAGCCTTCGGATCGAAATCCAGCGGCTGCGATACGCCCTCCTTGGTGGAAACAACGACCTGCTGCAACTTTTGGACGCTGACGGGTTTGACCTCTACAGGCGCGCTTGTCTGACCAGCGGTAGATGACGCCCCACTCACGACCAGGACCGCTCCTTCATACACGTTGATCGTCGTGTTCGTGTCTTCCGTCGCATCCATGTTATAAACTGTCTCGTTACCCGCGACGTGGCCCGTACTGGTGATCACCTGCACGTAGGAGTCGGGCGTTGCGCGCTTTTTTATCTTCGCCCAGAGTTTGCCTTTTCCAAGCACGGCCTGCGTGTAGAGGCTGCCCGTCTGTTTCTCGAACTGCAGCTTTCGCAACGTGAGGCTCGATCTTTCCGGCAGTCTCAAAAAGCTTCCGTCGGGCAAACGGAGTTCAAGCCTGGAACTCTCCGCCACCTCCACCCGATCGCCCTTTCCGATACTGTCGTTGTTCTTGACCGGCCGTCCTGCAGGCGCTTCTTTGGAAAAGATGCTGATCTTTCCCACGACCTGCGTCGCAACAGCGGTCCCTTCCGGCACGACCTCTTCGGGGAAGGTGTTGATGATCAGAAGTGCAATGACCAGCCCAAGAACAAGTGCAAAAATATATTTCATCGACACCCTCGCTCCGACACGCGAAAGCTGTGCCGGAATTTCAGAAAATTATGTTGAGATCCTAGATAACGCGTGGTTGATCCGCCGCGCGAATTTATCGGCCGGACGGAGTCGAGCCGCTTGTTGGAATCGTCGCGGAGAATACGTGTGTTGGCTGTGAAATTGACCCCTAAAACTTTTTTGGCTCATTTGCGAAATGCAGTTGCTTGGGATAAGTCGCTTAGCATCTCAGAGAACACCTTCTGACTAGCCCGAGTAGCTGCTAAGCCAAACCTGTCTTTGAATTCACTCACCGTTGCGGTACCAACACCAGTGTACTTTTGCGCCCATATCAGTTTTCCATCTTGTGAAATCGCCTTGCATGAAAGATTGACAGTAAAGCTTGTTGGTGGCCATGTAAAAACACCGTCCGAGCTTGAATCGGTGGTTATTTCAGGTATGAATGCAAATGTAATTCCATTTGTCCTTAAATATTCTGGTGTCGGTGAAAGATCAAGTTTTTTTACAT
>JBGQDI010000093.1:0-9326 GCA_041495765.1 Nitrospirota bacterium | reverse complement strand
GGCCTTTGGCGCGCCTGATGCCTGCCTTCAGCAGCGTCTCGTCCTCCGTCGCGTTCCCGCGGAGGGAGGGGAACCCCTCATCCTCGAGCTTTTCGAGCACCTCGGCCTTGCTCTCGATCACGACGAATGGCAGCGCCTCCGCAGCAAATTCCCTGCAAATGAGCGATCCGATCCTTCCGTATCCGCAGATGATGTAGTGGTCCCGCAGGGACTCGATCTTCTTTTCCACTTTTTGCCTCCCGATGAAGCGCTGGAACTGGCCTTCGAACATGATCTGGGCGAGCTTGCTCACCATGTAGCCCAGCGTGCCCACGCCGAAAACGATGAGCGTAATAGTGAAGATCTTCCCGGCATCGTCGAGGTCGTGGACCTCCTTGAAGCCGATCGTAGCCAGCGTAATGACGGTCATGTACAAAGCGTCGAGAAAGCGCCAGCCCTCGATGACCATGTACCCTGCTGTCCCGAAGGAGAGCAGCAGCAACAGGATGAGTAGTGATATTTTGAGCTGTTTAACGGGATTCATATCGCTTTTGAACATTGATTGTAACAGATTATCGTGTGGGCGCAAGTGAATTTCATCCTTCCGATACGGCTTCGACGCAAGCGAAGGCCGCGACAGCCACTCGCATCGCGGTCAGGCACCGGGGCCGGTCTTGACATCCACTTGCCCCGGTGCTAGCTTTGAACTATCAGGGATTTTTATGGTCCCCTTTATAAAAGAAGGGCTAGGGGCCCAAGGAGGAGGGTATGTATACCATTCTGGGAGCAACGGGAAAAATAGGGAAAAAGATCGTCGATATCCTGGTGAAGAAAGGGGAAAAAGTGCGCATGGTGGCACGGTCGGAAGACCGGTTGCGGCCGCTTGTGGGGAAATACGCTGAAGCATTCGCGGGCGACATTCTTGACACGGAATTTCTTACCAAGGCCCTCACCGGAGCGGACGCGGTATTCACGCTGATCCCGCCGAACTACGGGGCCGGGAACTTCCTGTCCTATGCGGACAAGGCAGGGGAGAGTATCGCCCGCGCGCTGGAGGCAGCAAAGATCACCCACGTGGTCAACCTATCCAGCATCGGGGGAGAGTTGTCCTCGGACACCGGACCGATCACGGGACTGCATCGCCTGGAAGAACGGCTGAACCGGATCAAGGGGCTTATGGTCCAGCACCTGCGGGCGGCATACTTCATGGAGAACCTGCTCGCGGGCATCGAGCTGATCAAAACAAAGGGCATCAACGGGAGCGCGGTACGGGGCGACCTCAGGATGCCGATGATCGCCACCGCCGATATTGCGGCTTTTGCTGCTGAACGGCTGATGAAAGGCGACCGTTCGGAAAAGCCGGTCGTTTACCTGCTGGGGCCGCGCGACCTTACGCTGGCTGAAGCAACAACGACCATCGGTATCAAGATCGGTCTGCCCGATCTGCAGTACGTCGCGTTCCCCTACGCAGACGCGGAGAAGGGCATGGTGGCCGCAGGTCTTTCGCCTGACATGAGCAGGCTCTATGTCGAGATGAGCCGGGCTTTTAACGAAGGACGGATCAAGGTGAAACGGGAGGACGGGGTCTCCACGCCCACAACCCTTGATGAGTTCTGTGCAACGGTCTTTGTGCCAGTCTATATGCAGAAAAAAGCAGCGTAAATAAAGCAGGGGCACAGGGAAGAGAGCGAACCTTGAGGTTTATGGGTTAAGTCGTATTGTTGAGTTGGGTGGTATTATTGTTCCCGCCGTGAGGGGAGGTCGGCGACGGCGGGTAAAGGATTCGTTCTTCTCCGGTCGATCACATAACAGCTCTCGGGCGATTTTTTTGCCAGCTTTTTGAGTTCTGCCGCAACCTCGACCACTTTTGCGGCGTGCTGCATCAGTGGATTGTCGGTGGGCACAACGGCGATCGAGATGCCGAGCAGCGGCGTCTTCTGCACGACTCCCATGCGGTCCTTTGCGAGGTAATGTCCCCGGGCCTTGTCCTCATCGCCGAAGAGGTCGGAGACGATGATATTGAAACTGGCGATAATGGTCTTGCACACCTGCTCCACATTCTCCAGCGGGATAATGAAAACAAAATCGTCGCCCCCGATGTGCCCCACGAACCCGCCATCCTTCGTTTCTTTGACCGTGTTCGACATGATCCTGCCGACCATGCGGAGGACCTCATCGCCGCGCGAAAACCCGTAGGTATCGTTGTAGGGTTTGAAATTATTGATGTCGATGTAGCAGACAGCCAGGGGTTTTCCCAGCGCCCGTTCAATTGCGCGCTGGATCGAAGTATTCCCCGGGAGTTTGGTGAGCGGATTGTTGTCAAAGACGCGTTTGATGCGCTGCAGCGACAGCTGGATGCGGCTGAAGAGCTCGGGATAGCGGACCGGATGAGATACAAAATCGTCGAGCGGGAACTGGTCCCAGACAACGCCCTCCCCCGCGCCTTCGCTGATCAGGCCGATCACCGGGATGGTGCTGAAATAGCTGTCCTGCTTCAGCTCTTTGAGTACGGTGTGGAACTGCGGGTTCGGTGTGGCAAGATCGATGATCACGAGGTCCGGCGGATCGGAGTAGATGAACCCGAGCACCTGGGAAGGTTCGGGCAGGGAGACGACCTGATAGTCCTTGCTCTGCAGGCGGAGCTCAAGGTGCATATGCAGCTGCTGGTCCCCGGAGAGGAGTGCGATCCTACGCTTTGGGTTCATTGTTCGATTGTATATCGAGACTGAAGTTCCTCACCTCGACCAGTTTGTCCTCTACTTCCTCGACGATCGATGCCAGGAGCTCTGCGTTGAGTCCGAGTTTCTGCCATGCTACCGGTTGGATGAGGGGGACCAGGTCGTCGCCGCTGTATCCGAAGCCCGAGGCCTTGATCAGCACATCGGAAACATGGACGACCGCCGTCTTGGTCTGGTGGACCCGGGACCGCGCGACGTCGTGATGACAGGCGATGGGTTCGATAAGTTTTTCCGGAAGGAGCCAGGTCTGGCCGAGCCACTCGCCGATCTCGGCATGGTCCGCTTCGAGCAGTTCCCGCTCCGCCTCGAGCATCATCAGTCCTTTTTCGTTGATGAGCGCAGTCAAGTGGCCGTAATCCTCCTGCAGTTTGATCTTGATGATCACCTTGCCGATATCGTGCAGGAGCGCGGCGGTAGAGGTCTCCTCGGGTTCGGGAAGCCCCAGCCGCTTGCTGATGACATTGGCCGCAACCGCCACGCCCATGGAGTGCTCCCAGAGGCCGACGACGTTCTTCTCCATGATCTCGAAGATGGAACTGCTGATCGCCAGGCTCTTCACTACGTTCACCCCGAGGAGGATGAGCGCGTTCGACACGGTCGAGACGCGGCCGGAGAAACCGTAAAAAGCCGAGTTCACCAGCCGCAGGACCTTGGCCGACAGCACCTGGTCCGATGACACGACCCGCGCCATCTCATGGACCGAAACGCTGTTGTTCTCGGCAAGCGCGCCGAGCTTGGCAATGACCCCCGGCAGCGTCGGCAGGGACTTGGTGTCCTTGATGATCCGCTTTATCTCGGTACGCTTACTTTCCACCGGTATCTCCCATGGACCGCCGGATCTGCCCTTTGTAAATGTCCTTGATCATCAGCATCAGTGGGTCGTCCCCTGCGCGCCGGAAGCGATGCTCCAGCGAGGCCAGCATTTCCTCGATGGAAGATTCACCTTCCATCTTGACCGGATGCCCCTCGACGTTCACGGACTGGATGCCCATCTGCACGAGCCGGTTGATCAGCGAATCGGTCAATTTTACGCCTTTGCCGCAGATGGTCATGCTGGCAGGATCGTCGGACGCCTTGATCTCTTTCGCTACTACCATGCCGGCTTTGGCCAGCGTTAACGGTATGTTCTGCATGCACTGTTCTCCCCGTGTCCCTGTAAATATACACCAAAAAAAATCGTATGGGAACTATTTTGCATTGTATGGCCTCCCTCCAACGGGCTGGAATGCTACGCCTCATGCAAAAGCGCAGGGCACGCAGTGAAGAACAGACCGTATAAATCATGAAGCCTGTTTCTTCGTCCCGAGCAGGCTGGCAGTTAAGGGAGTACAGCGCTCATGATCGGGATGCCGGGAAATTCCGCGGGAAAACAGGCCGCTAAAACGAAAAAGCCCCGATTCGGGGCTTCTGGTGCAATGCGGTAAACACGGTAGGTTTCTGGATGGACCCTGCATAGCCTGCGTGCTATTTCAAAAAATCAAACAACGACATTGACATGACCCGCGACGCTGATTCGCGGACGGCAGCGAGCGTTACCTCGGTCGTTTTGAGCCTGGCGGCGACCTCGACGATGTCCGCCTGCGTAAGGGATGTCAGCGAGTTCTGCATCGTGTTCGAGCTTTTAGTCAGATTTGAGGACTGCATGTCCAGCCAGGCAAGCCGGGACCCCACGTCACCCTGCGCCGCCCTCAGCTGGTTCTGGGCCTGGCGAAAGGGTTCTGCCAGCGCTTCCATTCGCAGCGTATCGTTCGAGGCGATCGCCGTACTGAGCGTATCGGTCATCTGCATCACGTTCGAAAAGCTGAAGGTGTCGAGCACCGTGGTGTCGGTGGCGTCCCTGATCTCCACATCCACGGTGGTGCCGGCGCCGGGCGTATAGTGCACATTCTGCCCGCCGGCGATCTGCAGGGACGTCGGCGCGGAAAGGGTGTAGCTGAACAATTTGTCGCCCGTAACATTGGCAGCAAGTGTGGCGCCGTTATCGATAGGCACATTCACCACGCCACTGTCACCCTGGTAGTCGAAGGTCCCCGCAGCATAGGGCGGCGTGCCGGACTGGAACCCGCCGAAAAGATACTGGTCGTTGATCCTCATGTTCCCCAGGTCCATGAAGGTATCCCTTAACGCGGTTGCCTGCTGTGCGCTCATGGCACGGGACGTTGCATCCTGGGTCCCGCCCCGGTTCAAGGATATCAGCGACATGGCGGTCTGCAGAAAATTATTGTAGGAATCCATGACGGTACTGACGGTGTTCAGGCCGTTCTGGGAGAATTCGATATTCTGCTGATACTGGACGGTGCCGCTGATCCGCACCTGGTAATCCATGGCGCGCATCAGTCCCATGGCGTCGTCGGACGGGGCAAGGATCTTCTTGCCGCTGGACAGGTTCTCATTCAGCTTGGCATAGTCCTGCATGGACTTGCTGAGCGACTCCGTGAGCTGGTTGAATATGATGAATGGCGTTATTCGCATAGGGGTCCGTTAGAGTTTCAATATGGTCTGCATCAGTTCATCGGCGATCGTGATGGTCCGCGCGGCGGCCTCGTAGGAACGCTGGTACCGGATAAGGTTGGCCGCTTCCTCGTCCAGGGAAACGCCGGAAACGGAGTCCCGCTTCGCCTGGAGTGCCGAGAGCAGGTTGTTGTCGAAGGACAGACTGTCCGCTGCCGACTGCTTCATGACGCCCACCGTTGAAACGAGCCCACCGTAATAACCCGAGAACGTGTTGTTCCCGATGGCGCTCTGGGCCGCGTTCGCGAGCTGCGAGATCTGGACCGCATTGGAATTGTCTCCCGGCAGCTGCGCAGCCGAGGTCGTGGCCGCGATCTGCTGCGCGTCGGTCACATTGACCCCGAAGGAGCTGATGACGCCGGTCAGGGGGCTGACGCTGAATACGTCCGTGGACGCCACGGCGCCCGTGATCGTCACATCGACGCCCGGAAGCGAGATCGTACCGCCCGAGACATAAGGGGCCGGAGGAATGACCAAGGCCCCCGTCTGTTTGTTCGCAATATTGACATTGTTGCCTGCGTCGACCGTTATGCGGTATTCATCGAGCGTGAGCAGATCGGGGTCCGTAATGGCAGCCGCCACGGTCGCGCCTGCCGAGTTGGTCGTGGTAGAGACCTGCAGGGGAGTGAAAAAATCGGTGCCCGTGGATCCGTCAAGACCGTACCCCGTCCGGTGCAATGCGTTCACCTGCTGGGTGATGGAACCCACCAGTTTTCGCAGGCCCGCCAGCGCGCTTGACTGGATATCGTTGCGCGCGGCAATGAGCCCGTTCAGCTGCCCTTTCCGGATATTGCCGGTGATATTGATGCCGTCCAGGTACAGGTCCTGGTTGCCGTCGGCGTTCGTTTTGGTGGACATCGGGTTGGTGGTCGCCCCGTATACCAGGTTCCGCATGCCGACCGTGATGGTGACTGCGCCGTTGTTGTCCTCGAACGAGGAAAAGTCCACGAGCTTGGCAAGCTCGTTCATTTTCTGTCCGCGCTGGTCGCGCAGATCGAGCGCCGTCGCCCTGCCGGACCCGGACTCCTGCTGGGTGATGCGCTGATTGAGTTCCGCAATGTTCGTAGCCAGCTGGTTGACCTGCCGGGCGCCGTCGGTGATGCCCGTGTTGGTGTCGTTCAGCGTATAGAGCATGCTGCGTTCCATGGTCTGCGCCGAGGTGACCAGCGCCTGTGCCTTCTGGAGCAGCACGGTGCGCGGCGGCTGCGATGCCGGATTGCTGGCCACGTCCTGCCAGGCGTTGAAATAATCGGTCAGCGACGAGGACAGTCCTATCCCCTTGGCCTCGTTGAACACCTGTTCGATCTGGCCCCAGGCCTGGTCCATGGCAGCCGAGCTGCCCTGGTTCTGCTGCTGCCCCAGGAGCTGCGCTTCGATGAACTTGTCGTAGCTCGACCGGATGCCTTCCGTGACCACACCCCTGCCGATCATGCCTGCTCCGGTGCTGACCGGATTGGCGATGCTCAGTACCACGTCCTGCCGGTTATAGCCGAGCGTGTTGGCATTGGCGATGTTATTGCTGGTGACCGTCAGCGCGGTCTGGCTGGCGAAGAGCGCTGATTTCCCGATATCGAAGAGGCCCTGAATGGTCATTTAGGCCTCCCTCGAGATGCGCGTGCCGGTGCTCATCGCGCCGGGGCTGACGCCGAGCGAGCTGAGGAACTGCAAAGCGTTCTTCACTACGCCCGATGAGCGTTCGATGAGCACACGGTTGAACTCGTTCAATTCCACGATCCCCTGGAGCAGGGAGATAAGCTGCAGCCGCAGCTTCTGGAACGTCTCGTCCCCGGTGATCTCCGCCAGACGCTGGAGGGAAAGTCCCTCGGCAAGATCCCGGTCAATAGCAAAGGCATGGACGAGCCGGATCCGCTCTTCTTCGAGCAACCGGAGCTGCAGCACCACCGTGTCTTTTTCCTTGGAAAGGGCCTCCACCCCGGGTGCGTTGAAGTGCACCAGGTATTCGCGCTCCCTCCGCAGGACCTCCATAAGCGTCCGGTAGCCCGCAACCTGCTCGGACAGGATGTTCTTTATGCTCTGTTCAACGCTCATATATCCTTCAGCATTTTCTCCGCGATCTTCTGAGGATCGATGCTATAGGTGCCTGCATCGACCGCCTGTTTGAGCTCCTGGACCTTCTGCGCACGCACATCGGGCAGTTGGTCGATGGAAGACATGATATCGGCGATCTCCCGGCTTCTGCCGGAAATTTCGATCTTGTCCGCCGGCGCCGGTTGTTTCGCCGGGGCCGCCTTTTCCGCCTGCTCCGTACCGGCTGGTTTCTGGACATTCTGGATACCGCGGTTCGTGTTCTGGCTCTCGGGCGGCTGCTGGGTCGTGATCTTCATGGTTCCTCCTGAACGAGGTAAGAGATTTTGTTATCTTATCGGCAACTTCTGCAAAATCTTTAGCCTCTTTTCCCTGCCTCCGCCTGCGCCAGGAGTGTCCGCGGATCGACCTTTTCGCCTTGATATGCCACTTCAAAATGAACATGGGGGCCTGTGGACCTGCCGGTGCTGCCGACCGTTGCGATCACGGTCGCCGGACTTACGGGATCGCCGGTCCTCACCAGATTGGCCTCGTTATGTGCATATTTCGATACAAAACCGTCCCCGTGATCGATGATCACGACATTGCCGTACCCGGCCTGTTCCCCGCTGAACTGGACCGTACCCTTCTTCACGGGATGGATCCCCGTCCCGGCCGGAGCAGGGATATCGATCCCATGATGGAACTTCCGGTCCCCGGTGATCGGGTCTTGCCGGAAGCCGAAGTCCGAACTGACGCGGATGTTCGGGTCCTGGGGCAGAATGGTCCTCAGCTCATCGGTCAGGTCTCCCGTCTGGCCGCTTTTGGCCGCGCCCGAAGCTGCTGAAACGCCTTTGGAGAGCATTTCCTGCATGCCCAATCCGCGTTCGGCGAAGAGCTTGGAGAGCTCCATGTCGAACATGGACGTATAGGTATCATTGCCCAGGCCGCTCTTGGATGACTCTTCCGTGGTTGCCCGCATGGCCTTGATCATCTCGTAGGCAAAGAGGGACTCCATGTCCTTTGCGACCTTCTTGATCGCCTCGGGGTCCTGTTTGCTCCCGATCTGCTCCAGGGAACCGGGAAGGGCCCGCTGCATGTCCGGCATGATCTTCATCAGATGATCTCCACCTGCGCCTGGAGGGCACCGGCGACCTTCAGCGCCTGCACGATCGAGATCAGGTCGCGGGGCGTGACCCCCAGGGAGTTCAATGCCCGCACTACATCGCCGAGCGAGGCGCCCGCGATCTGAACGAGCGATGCCTTGGGCTCCGTTACGGCCACCGCCGTCTGCGGTACGACCACGGTCTGGGCCTGCGGCGGTGCCAGCGCTCCCGGCTGCGAGACCTTGTAGTCGGTCTTGATCTCGACCGTAAGGTTGCCGTGGGAGATGGCGACGGGCGAGATCCTGACGGATTCTCCGATAACGATCGTCCCGGTCCGCTCATTGATGACCACCCGCGTGGGGATGTCCACGGTGACGTCGATCAGCTCGAGCTCCGCCATGAATTCCACCGGTTTGGACTGATATGCCTCGGGAATGGCGATCTTCACCGTAGAGGGGTCCACGGTAGCGGCCGCTTTTTCATCATTCAATTTCAGGTTGATCTTGTGCGCAATTTCCGCCGCAGTGCTGAAATCCGGCCGGTGCAGGAACAGCCGCACCTCCGTCTTGCTCCCCAGGGCGAAATTCGGCTCCACTTCGACCGTGGCGCCTGCCGGCACCCTGCCTGCTGTGGTATGGTTCTTGGTCACGGTGGTCCCGCCGCTGCCGCCGACGAACCCGCCGACGGAGACCGGGCCCTGCGCCAGGGCATAAACCTTGTTGTCCGCGCCCTTGAGCGGCGTGAGGAGCAGCGTGCCGCCCTGCAGATTCTTCGCATCACCGATGGTAGAGACCAGCACATCCACCCTGACCCCGGGTTTGGGGAAGGGGGGGAGCGACGCCGTGACCATGACCGCGGCCGTGTTCTTCGCCTTGATATCGGCCTGCTTCACGGTCACTCCCATCCGCTGGAGCATGTTGGCCATGCTCTGAAGCGTTGAATTGCCCTTGTCGCCCGACCCGTCAAG
>JBGQDI010000092.1:0-9414 GCA_041495765.1 Nitrospirota bacterium | reverse complement strand
GCGTGCCGTGCGCCTTCATGGGCTTGCCCTTTTTGAGGTTCCCCTTGGGCTTGCCGCGCGAGAACTCCTGGGTCCACTCGAAGCCGTCGCGCTCGACCGTGGCGATGAAAACCTCGGAAAGCGCGTTCACGACCGAAGCACCCACGCCGTGCAGGCCGCCCGAGGACTTGTAGGCCGTGTGGTCGAACTTGCCGCCCGCATGGAGCGTGCAGAGGATAGTCTCAATGGCAGGCCGTTTGGTCTTGGGATGGATATCGACAGGGATGCCCCGGCCGTTGTCCGTCACGGTCACGCCGCCATCCTTCTCGATCCGGAGCGTGATCGCCGTGCAATAGCCGTTCAGCGCCTCGTCCACGGAATTATCGAGCATTTCCCAGACGAGATGGTGCAGTCCGCGCACGTCCGTCGATCCGATATACATGGCCGGCCGCTTGCGGACCGGTTCAAGGCCTTCGAGGACCGTGATGTCTTTTGCCGTATACGTTGTTGCCAAAATAGATCCTCCCGCCGCTTTAATCTGCAGCCGTTTCCAGCACGATCGAGGACAGACAACTCGTTTCGTTGAAACACCGTTTCTTTTCCTGTATGGGCTGCAGATTATAAATCATGAGGGAGGATAATGCAATATGAAGTTTCAGTCCGATGGTTTCAGGCCGACGAAACCGTCACCGGACGCATGCCCAAGAAAAAGGCCCTCCGAATGATCGAAGGGCCCCTGCTTCGTTTCCCTACCGAAGCTTAGTGCTTTGCCGGTGCTGCTGCTGTCGTGGTCACGACCGAGACAGGCGCCGTCGCCGTCGCCTTGGACGCAACGGTCGCTGCTGCTGCAGGCTTTGCAGCTTCGTTCGCGAATCCGGTAACAACAACTGCAAATACAAGTACCGCTATGATTGCCGAGATCTTTTTCATATTCATTCACCCCCGTTCCTTTCCGTAGATATAACTGCAGCACATATACTGCAATAGGATAAATCAGCCGCCGACTGCGCTGCAGGCATGAGACTATGCCGCTCGTACACTTTCGGCACCAGTCCCGCGCCCCCGTGCCCCAGACCCGGTCAGAGACATGTCGCTTCCGGCATGAGGGCACGTGAGTATAATACTTTTCGGCCAAAGAGCAAGGGTTTTCTATGATCCATGGAATTTAGAACACTTTAGGAGAACAGGTCAGTACCACCGGTCCATAATCGCGCGAATATGCACAAAAAAGGCCCTCCGATTGATCGAAGGGCCCTGTTTCGTTCCGATTGAAGCTTAGTGTTTTACCGGTGCTGCGGGTGCTGCCGTCATGGTCATTGCTGATGCCGGTGCCGTCGTGGTCGCCGTGGAAGTGACTGCGGACTGCACTGCCGGCTTCGGAGCCTCCTGCTTCGTGCATCCGGTAAAAGCAACAGCAAGTACGAGAACTGCTATGATTGCCGAGATCTTCTTCATGTTCATTCACCCCCTTTCTTTCCCGTGGGTATAACTGCAGCACGTTTACCGCAATAAAGTGGAACGCATAAAGAACGCGCTGCAGGCATGAGACCGATAGTGTTGGTGTATCTGTTGCCAATGCCGGACCATTTGTGCCGATCCGGCCTTTTACCCATATCAGAGAGATAAGCGGAGCGATTATAATACTTTTGTTGTGAAAATCAAGAGGATTTATTATGAAATTTCGCGAGGCATGAATAGGACAGTTTTTCGGGGCTGGATGTTGATCCGGTTGCCGGGACGGGGCCGTGGGACACGGCTGAACGACCACTGCTCAATTTAAATCAGATATTGACATATCTTCATAATCATGGGATTATACCAAGAAATGTGGGTAAGGACAGGGCCGCAGTAATGGGTACTAGCGTGGCCTCTCTTTGATAAAGGCACAACGCCATCGAACGAAAGGCGCCATGAACAGCAGACAGAACCATCTGGAAAAGCAGGAACTGCTTAAGAAGAACAAGCTTGCAGCCGGCCTGGTGTCTGAGCGTTTCCCCGGGGTTTCAGAGATCGTCTTTCGCATGACCTATTACCAAAAGATCTCTCATCCGGTCCTTATGGTGCGTACGCTGAACTTCATTCCTACGGACTATGCTTATTTTCGCATGGAATGCATGCGGGACGAATGCACCAATGGCGGGTTTGATCTTACCGCGGTCGTTGCCGCACTGGTCAAAAGCAAAAAGAAAACGGCAAAGGGAAAAATATCATGCAGTGGCAAGAACGAGGGCCTTGCGCCCGGTCATGCGAGTATTGCGTACGAAATAACTATCCAGAACGGCACGGTGAAGCGGGTAAAGTGACTACCGACCACACAACCACAACCTCTCTCAGAAATAAAAAGGCTGTCAGGAAACATCCCTGACAGCCTTTTCAATCCTGAGCATAAAGCACCTATGGTGCGCTCACCTTTTTCGCGACCGCTTGAGTCGTCTGTTCATTGATCTTCCTGATCACATTCCTCCAGTCCCGCCCCGACCCCACGCTCTGATTGTCCGAGAGCAGCGGTTTCGAGCCGCTGCCGTAGAGCTCAAAGTGGGTGTCCATGGACGTGGCGCCGGCGCCGTACCCGACGAGCATCCGGGCTGCTTTACTGCCTGGGTTATAGTTCGTGATCTTGACCGTCAGCAGATACGAACCGGCAGATGAACGGTATTCCGAACGCTTGCCGAGAAGCCGCGCATTAAAACCTGACTTTTTAAGCACTGCCGGCAGGTCCTGCTCCATGAATTCACCTACTTGGTTGCGGTTCTGCACCTGCATCTCGGTGAGCGATTTTTCGATGCCCCGATCGATCAGCACGAACAGCGTTGTTCCTTTGACGGACACGGCTTTCCCTGAATCAGCTTTGCCGGAAGTGTCTTTCGGCGCCTTTGCGCACCCGGAAAGCACGACCATCATCACAACTGCCAAAAACCCTGCAACTCTCATTTTATTCGTCATCCGCAATGGTCCTCCTTGATCGTTCGGGAATAGCCTGTCTGTGCTCCAGGCGGGATCTGTGGTCGTTCCGGCAGCAGCTTCATTTCTTATTAAGAAAATACCCTACCCCGGCGAAAAAGGCAAGGCGATTTGCCCACTAGACGGCTTTCAAGCTCGCTCCCGACCATGGTATACTAACGTAAGGTGAGTTTATGGCCGAAAGCTCTGTTCTCATACGATGCAGGTCCTGCAGAACGCTCAATCGCGTCCCGTCCGGAAAACTTGAAAGCCACCCCGTCTGCGGACAGTGCAAACAGCCGCTCGAGGTCCCGCGTAGCCCGCTCAATGTCACCGCTGCCGCCTTTGACCGCGAAGTGAACGACTGGCCGGAATACGTACTGGTGGAGTTCTGGGCCAAATGGTGCGGGTACTGCCGCATGGTGGAACCGGTGGTGAACGATCTCGCCGCAGGGCGGGCGGGACAGCTGAAAGTCCTGAAGGCGGATGTGGATGCCGAGCCGGCCCTGGCGCGGCGTTTTACGGTCAAAGCAACGCCGACCTTCCTGTTTTATCGGAACGGAAAGCTGCTGGGGCGGCTCGATGGAGCACCCAAGGAAAAGATCGAACTGGTGATGTGGATCGATCGCTTCATGCAGGCTTGAATACCAGCCACTCCCGCTCCCATCAAGTTTACACCAACATTCACCCCGCCATGGACATCCTGACCATTCCCAGCGGATTCGGCGCACGTCGGGCAAAACCCTTCTCCTGGATGATCAGATCGAGGGGCAGGCTCATGAGATCGGCGCCATCCGGGGTCGCCTCCCGGTGCACAGCCGCATCGGCGATCTTGACGTACGAGAGGCAATGGTCGCAGGTCGTGATCGTAAACCCTTCTTCACCCTCAAAGGTGAAACGATCGCGCTTCGCTTCTTCATCATGAAGACAGACCGGGCATCCCGCCGAAGCAAGCGTTCCCGTCGTCCCGCAGTAAGAGCAATGGAGTGTCGGCCCGTCAGGAGCGGCGGACAGCAATGCCGGCTGTCCGCTGCACACAGGGCACCTGCCCCGTTCCCATGCCCGCCCCTCCCGGGGCCGGGCATCGCGAAGCAGCGAGAAGTAGGGTCTGCCCAGAAGGAACAATAACATGGTCAGATCATCCTCGGGATAAGGCAGTGAAAAAGCGGGCACCTCGCCAAAGGGGAGTCGGGTGAGGTCGATGTCGCCTACTTCCATGGCCCGTTTGAGCGGCGCCAGCATATCTTGAGGCACTTCGGTAAGCGTTGAAAAATGCTGGAACACCGGATCAATGACCGAGGCGGGGTACGATCGCAGGCCCTCATCAAGGAAGGTTTTTTCCGCACCGAGCAGTTCGCGAACCACCCCGTTGAACATCGTTGCCCTTTCATAGAACAGGAACAGGTCTTTGAGATGGGGTTTCTTGGCAACAAGCTCTTCGATCTTCATAGGCATGACAGTTCCTCAGTCAGCAGCGTTCGTTGTTCCTGGAGATTGACTTCAGTCCTGCTACGGCAACTTCGGGTACTGAAGGACAATATCGTCGCCCGATAACGCTTCGACCAGGAACGTTCTCAGGACGGCCTTTTCAGCCGCGCTCAACCCGAGCGGTTTGAGCACTTCGTTCCCTTTTCCTCCGCCCTTGTCAAAAAAATCGATCACTTCTTCCAGGGTGGAGAAGATGCCGTTGTGCATGTAGGGGCCGGTCTTTGCGATCTCCCGGAGCGTCGGCGTCTTAAATGCCTTCCAGTCCTTTTTATCCTTCGTGATAAGGTATCTGCCCGGGTCCTCGTTCAGTGTGCGGTAATCATCGAAGTGGTTCAGTTTTGCCACGAACCGCCGGGTCGCTGTGATGCGGGCATCGGCCAGGTGTTCGGGATTTTCCGGGACGTTCAATGCATGGAAGCGGTCGTCGGAAAGCATGGCCCCACTGTGGCATTCCCCGCACTTTCCCCTGACCATGAAGACCACGAGCCCCTTCTTTGCATCATCGGACAGCGCCGAAGAATTCCCTTGCAGATGCCGGTCCAGCGGGGCGTTCTTCGATACGAGCGTCCGCTCGAACGCTGCGATCGCCATCCCGATTCGATCCCGGGTGGCCTCGCCGCCAAAGACCTTCTGAAAGGAAGCCGCATATTCAGGGACCGTCCTGAGCACCTCCTCCAGGTAATCCAGGTTCCGGTTCATTTCAAAGGCCGACATCATCGGGAAAAGCGCCTGCTCCTCAAGTGTCTGGGAGCGGCCGTCGTGGAACAGGAACTTCTGGAACCCCACGTTGATGAGCGTAGGCGCATTGCGCCAGTTCCTCGTCGTGGGGTAGTTCAGCGAGATATCGAGGCCGTCGGAGAACCCTTTTTCCGGATCGTGGCAGGTGGCGCAGTTCATGGTGCCATCTCCCGAAAGACGCCGGTCAAAGAACAGTTTTTTCCCGAGCTCGATCTTTTCCGCGGTCTGGGGGTTCTGCTCCGGCACGGGAACAGCAGTTATGGGCGCGAGATTGCCGGCGAAGGCGTGAATTGGCATCAATACAAAGAGCGCGACTAATATCGTCCGTGCAGTCATACCGAACAGAACTCGAAACGATCTTACGCCCCCCTCACCCCAACCCTCTCCCCAAAGGGTAGAGGGAGTGTGCTCTTCATTCCGCAATCCGCATTCCGCATTCCGCATTATGCCGTCCCCCATTCCGCAATCCGAAATCCGCAATCCGAAATTACTTTTTTAGCTCCTCATCGATGATCTTCTTGAAATATTCAAGGGGCCGTTCACCCACGACCTTGCGGCCATTGATGAAAAACGTGGGGGTATTATAGATATCCATATCCTGGGCAAGTTTCTTGTCCCGTTCTATCTCCTGAGCATGCTTCTTTTCGTCAAGAGATGCAGTGAACTTCTTCACGTCGAGACCCAATTCCTTCGAATACTTGATGAGATTGTCCCGGTCGAGCGTGGGCGAGCGCTTGAGCAGCAGGTCATGCATTTCCCAGTACTTCCCCTGGTCCTTTGCAGCAAGCGAAGCTTCGGCAGCAAGATGGGAATAATCGCGGTAGATGTAGGGATAGTTCTTGATCACGAGCCTGATCTTGCCCGGGTAGCTCTCCATGACCTTTTTGACGACCGGACCGGCCGCCACGCAGTGCGGTCATTGAAAATCGAGGAACTCGATGATCGTCACCGGCGCGTTCGCCGGACCCGTTGAAGGAGAGTCGCCCAAGGGCACGGAAAAGCGTTTTTCAGCGGCAGCGGCGGATAGGGAGATGAGCATAACCATCACGATGAAGATGATCTTTTTCATGCGAGCTCTCCTCTCATTCTGCGTCTACCCCGGAGAACGATCAAAAATCACGCGCTCGGGATGGCGGCTACCTACGAGTATATAGTCGCGACCTGCCGCTGTCAACCCGACCAGAATGAACGACCAAGGAGAGTTTGTTCGATAAACACGTCGTTCCTGTCATGGCCTTCCTAGGGAAGCGAACCTGACCGCTGAAACACTGCGCCGCAGGGTAAAATCCATACTATGTTTTTTTACCTTCCCTCTGCGCCTCCGCGTCTCAGCGGTAGACAGGTTCTTGACAAACTGTTTATCAGACAAAAAATGGCCGGAAGGCATGCCTCCCGGCCACATAAGCTATTCGTTTCTGCTGGAGAAGAGCTACAACTTTCCCTTCACCAGGTTGTCAACCACCGACGGATCGGCAAGCGTCGACGTATCGCCAAGCTCGTCGACCTGGTTGTGTGCGATCTTCCGGAGGATGCGGCGCATGATCTTGCCGCTCCGCGTTTTCGGCAGGCCGGGCGCGAACTGGAGCTTGTCCGGCGTGGCGATGGGGCCGATGACCGAGCGCACATGACCAGTCAGGATCTTTTTGAGCTCGTCGGTCGGCTTGAAACCGTCCTTGAGCGTCACATACACGTAGATGCCTTCGCCCTTGATGTCGTGGGGATAGCCGACGACCGCTGCTTCGGCGACTGCTTCGTGGGAGACCAGTGCCGATTCGACCTCGGCGGTGCCGAGCCGATGGCCGGACACGTTGATCACGTCGTCCACCCGGCCCATGAGCCAGAAATCGCCGTCCTCATCAACGCGCGCGCCGTCGCCGGTGAAGTACTTGCCCGGGAACCGGCTGAAGTATACTTCCTTGATGCGCTTGTTCTCGGGATCGCCGTAGGTGCCGCGCAGCATGCCGGGCCAGGGTTTGTCGATAACCAGGTAGCCGCCTTCGTTCACCTTGGCCGGTGAACCGTCCTCTTTCACGACCGAGGGGACAACGCCGAAGAACGGACGGGTCGCCGATCCCGGTTTTGCCGTAATAGCGCCGGGCAGCGGCGTTATCAGGATGCCGCCGGTCTCGGTCTGCCACCAGGTGTCGACGATGGGCAGTTTCTCGCGGCCTACGTTCTTGTGGTACCACATCCAGGCTTCGGGGTTGATGGGCTCGCCGACGCTCCCGAGCACTTTCAGCGACGACAGGTCGTGCTTGGTGACCCAACTGTCGCCCTCTTTCATGAGGGCCCGGATCGCCGTGGGCGCGGTGTAGAAGATGTTGACCTGGTGCTTGTCCACGATGTCCCAGAACCTGCCCGGATCGGGATAGGTCGGCACGCCTTCGAACATGAGCGACGTGGCGCCGTTCGAAAGCGGGCCGTAAAGAATATAGCTGTGGCCCGTGACCCAGCCGATGTCGGCGGTACAGAAGTGGATGTCCTCTTCGTGATAATCGAAGATATACCGGAAGGTCATATTGGTGTACAGCATGTACCCGGCGGTCGTGTGCAGCACGCCCTTGGGCTTGCCCGTGGAGCCGGAGGTATAGAGGATGAAGAGCGGGTCCTCGGCGTCCATCTTCTCAGGATCACAATAGTTCGTGATGTCCTTTGCGGCAACCTCTTCATGCCACCAGGTGTCCCGGCCCGGCTCCATGTTGACCTTGCCGGTGCCGGCGCGCTGGACCACGATCATGTCCTTTACCGTGGGGCATTCGAGGATCGCTTCGTCGGCATTGGCCTTGAGCGGAACGAACCGGCCGCCGCGCAGGCCCTCATCTGCCGAGATGACCATGGACGACTGGCAGTCCTGGATGCGGTCCCGGAGCGCCTTGGCCGAAAATCCGCCGAAAACGACGCTGTGGATCGCGCCGATCCGGGCACAGGCCAGCATGGAGATGGCAAGCTCGGGGATCATGGGCAGGTAGATGGTGACCCGGTCGCCCTTCTTGACGCCTTTTTTCTTGAGCACGTTGGCAAAACGGTTCACCTCCCAGTACAGCTGCTGGTAGGTGAAGGTCTTATACACGCCGCTGTCGGCCTCCCAGATGAGCGCCGCCTTGTTCCGCGTGGCCGTATTGACGAACCGGTCGAGGCAGTTCACCGAAGCGTTCAACTTGCCGCCCGGGAACCACTTGATGAAGGGCTTGGTAAAATCGTAATCCAGCACCTTGTCCCACTTCTTGAACCACGTGAGGTTCTTGTCCGCCATTTCGGCCCAGAACTTCTCTGGCTCGTCGACTGACCGTTTATAGAGCTGTTCATACTCCTTCATGCTCTTGATGTGGGCTTTTGCGCTGAACTCTTTTGACGGGGGGAAGGTCCTCTTCTCCGTCGATAGAACCTGGAAACTATCGTCTGCCATTATCTGCTCCTTCCTGTTCAGGAATACTTTTTAGGGAAAAACCTTCTTTTCTCCATCTTTGAGTAACTGTAGGGGACTCGGGAGAAAAAGTCAAGGGCAAGGGCAGACCTTGGATACCGGCCCGCCCCCGCCCAGGGTAGTGTGCTGCAAAAGAAACTGATTGATGCTAGTCTTCTGAACCGATGCCGAGGTACTCGCGGACCTTGACGCCGGCGAACTTGTCCGCTGCTTCCTTCTCAGGCCTGAGGATGGAGACGAAGAAGGCCATGAAGAATGCCGCGGCCATGGAGTAGATGCCGGGGTTCTTGAGCGGGAAGATGGGCTTCGGCATTGCCGCGCCTGCTTCCTTCTTCTTTGCCGCCAGTTGGTCCTTCTCCTGCGTCTTGGCCGCAATAGCGGCTGCCGTGGCCTTGTTCTTGTTCTCGGCCACCGCCTTTTCCTTCTTCTTCATCTTTGCGATAGCGTCGGCTGCGACCACCGACTTCGTCAGTTCGGCGACCTGGGTGTCGGCAACCGTTATTGCGGCATCGATCTCTTTGACCTGCGTTTCGACCTTGGTCTTGGCGTCCTTGTTAATGATGTCGACCCAGACCGTAGGGCTCAGGATGATCAGCACCGTTGCCACGATCACGCCGGTGTAAATGCTCCAGACGACGCCGTAGGTCGTCAGCTTCTTCCAGGTGATCGAAAGGAGCAGCGCCGGGAAGTTCGCGCTTGCGGCGATCGCAAACGTGAGACCCACCAGGAATGCCACGTTCTGGCCTTTGAAGAAGATGCCCAGCATGATGGCGATGACGCCGAGCAGGACCGTTGATATCTTTGCGACCTTTACTTCTTCCTTCTCTGCTGCCTGGCCGCGCCGG
>JBGQDI010000091.1:0-9440 GCA_041495765.1 Nitrospirota bacterium | reverse complement strand
GCGTGGATCCTCGGACGGAACATGTTCGGTCCGGTGCGGGGTCCCTGGCCCGACGAAAGCTGGAAGGGGTGGTGGGGGGAGGAGCCGCCGTACCATGTGCCGGTGTTCGTGCTGACGCACCATGCGCGCAAGCCGCTTACGATGAAGGGCGGCACCGAATTCCGGTTCGTGACCGAAGGCATCCATGCTGCCCTGGAGCAGGCAAGAGCCGCAGCCGGCGGACAGGACATCCGCCTGGGCGGCGGCGTGGAAACGATCCGGCAGTATCTGAGCGCCCGGTTGATCGACGAGCTGCATCTCGTGGTCCGGCCGGTCCTGCTCGGCGCCGGCGAGCATCTGCTGAACGGGATCAATATGCGGGAGCTGGGGTATACATGCGTTGAGTCCATTCCCGGCGAACGGGCAACGCACGTCATTATTCGTAAAGTCGTTTAGATGGTCCGGGTCTTGCCGTGCGGGGTTGGGGGGAGAGGCAATGCGGATTTCGGATTGCGGAATGCGGAATGAAAAACGGGTCAGAAGCGGGTTCCCCGTGCGGAAATTTAGTCATGGGACCGAGTCCGAACGTTAATCATTTCGGACTGTCTGAAGCGATGGACAAAACCCACTCTCACCCGGCCCCTCTCCCTGAGGGCGAGGGGCTGCTGGACAAATATATTTCACTATTCCCCAAGGCTTCATCATCAAGCATCCCTTGCCCTGAGCCACAGGGCGCGCCAGTTCCCCATTTCCTGCCGCATCCATGAAGCAGGGTCCGAAAGTTCGATCCGCCGTACCATCCGGTCGTTCCACGATCTTACGGTCAAAGCGCCTTTTTCCACGGTCACGGTGATCGCTCCGTCGAGGTCCGTCCGAAAGAGCTTTGTGCCGACCGTTTCGTAACGCGCTACTACTTCCGGTGACGGGTGATGGTAGGGGTTCTTTCTGCCGACGGTCACGATGCCGACCGATGGACGCAGACGGGAAAGGAATGCTTCGGAACTGGAGCTTTTGCTGCCGTGGTGCGGCACCTTGATCAGATCGCAGTGGAGGTCCCCGCTTCTCAGCAGCATCTCCTGCTCTGCATCCATGCCGATATCTCCGGGGAACAGGAATACCTTCCCTTCCATGGCTATCCGTACGACCAGGGACCGGCTGTTCTCTGCCTCATAGGCTTTGCGCCCCTGGGCATGAAAGCCCGGCGCAGGATGGAGCACCTGCAGTTCGGCAGCACCGATCCTGGCAAAGGGATCCGCTGCGGTCACGATTTGGTGGCGTATCCCTCGCTCTTTGATCAGACGGTCCAGTTCGGCATACCCCGGCAGGTCCTCGTCGAGACCGGAGGTCCAGACCTCGCCCACGCCAAAGGTCCTGACGATATATTTCAGGCCGTTCATATGGTCCGGATGGGGATGGGACAGGACCACCAGATCGAGCCGGTGGATGCCCTGGTTCCAGAGGTAGGGGGCGAGTATGCGCCTGCCGATGTCAAACCGGTCGTCATAGGTGCCGCCGCCGTCGATGAGGATGTTCTTCCCCGAAGCAAGCGTGATGAGCGTGCAGTCGCCCTGCCCGACATCGGGGAACTGTACGGTTGTTCTGCCCGGGAGGAAAAAGAGGGTCGTGAAAAGAAGGAGCACCAGCCCCGAGACCGCGGCCACGGCCACGGCGCTTCGTCCTGCGCGGGAAGAGCTTGCAAGGGGCTGATACCGATAGCGCAGGACCGCCCCGATGATCCGGTAACCGGCGCCGAGCAGCAAGGCATAGGCCAGGAGGCTGATCACGCCCGGCGCAGGAGGATGGAACTGGGCCAGGGGCAGGCGTGAGAAGAAGGTGACCGTGTCGCAGAACCGGTCGGCAACGAGCTGGTTCAGCGCCGGCAGCGGCAGCGTGGCCGTCAGGAGCGACAGGATCCCCGAGAAAAGCCCGAGCGGCACGACAACGAAACCGGCGAAGGGGACGACGACCATGTTCGAGACCATGCCAACCAGCGAAACCTGGTTGAAGTAGTGCGCTACCAGGGGGGCCGTCGCCAGGGTGGTGCTGAGCGATACGAGGACGAGCAGGAGGACATTGTTCCGGAACCGGGCGAAGCGGGTCTCGCCAGGCACCTGCAGTTCGTTCCAGAGCATGACGACGGAGCCGATCGCCAGGACCGAGAGGAACGATAGTTGGAACGATATGTCGAAAAGGGCCTGGGGGGTTGCGACGAGAATGATCAGGGCAGCAAGCGCCAGGGAGTGGATGAGCGCGTGCTCGCGGTCCAGAAGGACGGCCGTCAGTGCGGCACTGAGCATGATGAGCGAACGGACCGTTGCGACCTGTCCTCCGGCGAGGAGCGTATAGAAGATCAGGAACGGAAGGGTGAGCAAGGCTGCGATCTTCTTCGGGTCCGCTGCCAGAGTCAGGCGGTGGTAGTGCCGCTCCGGCAGAAGCCGCAGCACCATGCTGATCATTCCGAAGCAGAGAATGGCGACCATACCGAGGTGCGATCCGGAAATGGAAATGATGTGGGTGACTCCGGCGGCCATGAAGCGGTCGCGCATTTCGTCCGTGAGCCCGCCCTCTTCTCCCAGGGTCATTGCCTGCAGGATCGCCGAGCCCGGACCTTTGGTCGAGGCAAGGAAGGCCTGACGGATGCGCTCCCGCCAATCCTGGATCCGCCTGAAGGTCCCTGTCCCGCGCCGCAGAAGCTCGATATCGCTTTCCTGCTTCAGGCTCACGGTGCCCTGGATGCCCTTCGCCTGAAGGTATGCTGCATAATCAAATCCCCCGGGATTGCGGAAGCTGCCGGGCAGGAAGAAGCGTCCGGAGAAACGGATGACGTCGCCATAGCCGATCGCGGTTGTTGCCTCCCGAACGGTCATCCGTATCATCCCTGTTACCGGTGTGCCATCGACCCGATGCAGTTCCACGATGAAGCCGGTCTTGTCGGGGTCCCGGTCCAGCGATGACGCGATCGTCCCGGTCATCTCCAGTTTGGCCGTGTTTTCCGGAACGGCGCGCGTATAGTGGTCGGAGGGTATCCATGCAGAAGAGTAGAGATAGGCTGCCATTCCCAGAGCGCAGGGAACAGCACCCAACAGGAGTTGGCGGAAGGGAAGTATTCCGAACCACGAACTGAACCCGGCGAGCAACAGGACCAGCACGATGAGCGCGCTTACGAAGGCGGGAACATAGAGAAAACCGTTCCCGATCAGGAGGCCGGCGACATAAGCGAGCGTGAGCGTGATGAGGGGTCTTTGCATGAGGATTTCGTTTTTGAACAGGAGTCGTTCTTATCCTCGCCCCCACGAGGGAGAGGACCAAGGTGAGGGGGAGATAGACCAATGCGCAACGCATCTATCACCGACCACGCACTACCTCGGATGTTTATAAAGGTCGTCATGACCCAGCAACCGCAGAAGCAGAAGATCTCCCGACCAGTCAGGGTTGCCGGATAGGTGCTGCTTCTGGGGTTCAAACGAAAGTCGGATACTCTTATCGACCCGGGCCGACCAGGCCGTCGGGTCATTCACAATGCGTTCGATATGCAGCCCGGGATGCAAGGGATTCGTTTCGAGGAAGGTGAGCGTCTTTACGATCTTTTTCAGGAGCTGTTTGTCGGACCTGATCCGGTCAATGTCCTTAAGAAAAAGCTTACTCGGCGTCAGCTTTGGCATGTTTGATTTCCTTCTTCAGCCATTCCGGCATGGTAGTTTTGCCGCTTTTTCTGGCTTCTTGAAGTTTTTTCAGACCTTCTTCATTCAACTGCACAGTAGGATAAACCGCCACCGGGTTGAGGACGATCGTTCCACCTTCCATCACTTCCATGTCGAGATAGCAGCCGTATTCGAGCTTCATCTTTTTTCTGATCGCGGCGGGCAGGTTGATGCTGCCCCGTTTATCGATTGCAATGAGCATAAAACACCTCCAGATTTCCTGAGCCCATAATACGCTGGTATTGTCATTATGTCAATATGACATGTTTGATAAACCGTGGCACTGTTGCTGCTCCGAATGATCTTACCCTTTCGATCCGGCCATCAGATGTCCAATAGCTGTTCCGCACCTTTTTCGCTGCAGGTCCCTCTGTATTCCACGATCCCTATCGGGTTCTGCTGTTTTTATTGAGAGGGTCTAGGAACGAAGTACTACCTATCCCAGCTTCTCGCCGATGAGCGCCGCCAGCTCCTGGGCGAGCTGTTGGATCACCTTTTCATCCTCGCCCTCGATCATGACGCGGACCTTGGGCTCGGTGCCTGAATACCGGACGAGCAGGCGGCCGGTCCCTTCGAGCTTCTTCGAAATGTCCGCCATCCGCCCGGCTATCTCGGGAATGGACTCGAGATCCCGCCGCTCCCGCACTTTCACGTTCACCAGCGTTTGGGGGTAGGTCTTCATGCATGCGGCAAGCTGCGACAGGGGCCGGTCCGTCTGTTTCATGATGGCGAGGACCTGAAGCGCCGAGATGAGCCCGTCGCCGGTCGTATTATGGTCCAGGAAAATGATGTGGCCCGACTGCTCCCCGCCGAGGTTGTACCCCCCCTCGATCATCTTCTCCATGACATAACGGTCTCCCACCGAGGCGCGGACCAGTTTGCCGCCTGCTTCCCGCATGGCGAGCTCCAGCCCCAGATTGCTCATGACCGTCGCGACCAGCGTGTTGTGCCTGAGCTTGCCGTGTTTCATCAGGTGCAGGGCGCAGATCGCCATCACCGCGTCGCCGTCGACGACGGTGCCGCTTTCATCGCACAGGATGAGACGGTCCGCGTCCCCGTCGAAGGCGATGCCGATATGGGCATGGTTCGCCACGACGGCCCGCGAGATGACCTCGGGATGGAGCGAGCCGCAGCCCTGGTTGATGTTCATGCCGTTCGGCTGGTCATAGAGGGAGATGACGTCGGCGCCGAGCTCAGTGAGGATGCGCGGGCCGATCCGGTAGGCCGCGCCGTTGGCGGAATCCACGACGATGCGGAGCCCCGCAAGGTCGAGGCCGCGCGGTATCGATGATTTCACGAACTCATTGTACCTGCCGATGGCATCATCGATGCGGGTCGCCTTGCCGATCTCCGAGGCAGTGGGCCTGATGGCATCGACGGCCCCGGAAAAGATCAGGTCCTCCATTTTCTTTTCGAGCTCGTCGGGAAGTTTGAACCCGTCGCGGCCGAAGAACTTGATGCCGTTGTCCTCGTAGGGGTTGTGGGAGGCCGAGATCACGACGCCGGCGTCCGCCCGCAGGCTCCGGGTCAGGAAGGCGATCCCGGGAGTGGGCACCGGGCCGATCAGCAGCACGTCGATCCCCATGGAGCAAAGCCCCGAGGTGAGGGCGCTTTCGATCATGTACCCCGAGAGGCGTGTGTCCTTGCCGATCACGATGTGGTGCCGCCGCGACGAATCGCGGAACACGTGGGCGGCGGCGCGGCCGATGCGCATCGCCATTTCACTGGTCATGGGATCCTGGTTCGCCACGCCGCGGACGCCGTCGGTCCCGAAAAGTTTTTTCATGAGCGGATCCTTTCTATGACGATGCGTACGCTGACATCCTTGTCCAGCAGCTTGACCGGCTTGCCTGCATAGTCGAGCTTCGGCTCCACGGTGATGGTCTTCGTGGCGCCTTCGATGTCGATGGGCATGGTCTGGATCGTGGTCAGCTGTTTTACGACGCCGGCGGGCCCTTCGATAGCGATCCGGGCGGGCCTGGCCACGGTGCCCGCCACGCGGTAGCCCGGCGCGGGAACGCCGTGGAGCGCCGGCGTGAGCCTGATGGTCCTGCGCAGGATGCGCTCGAGGCGGACCTTGATCTCATAGGGTGCAAGGTGGGTCACGGCGACGCCGGAGGGCCGCTTGATATCGTCCGGTGAGACGCGGACGGTATTTTCGCCGTCCCGGGCAAGCGACAGGTCGATGGATCCGGACACCTCTTTGTCCGACGAGATGTCCCGGAGCAGGCGTTCCTGGCCCTCCAGACGCACTTCGAGGTAACCGGGCACGTCGCCGACCACGGCCATGCCCGCGGGGATGTTCTTCAATTCCAGCGGGACCGTCAAGGCGATCTCCATCTTCCCCTTGGAGGTGATGTTGAACCAGAGGATCAGCGCCAGTGCGAGCGAGATGAGCTTGATGCCCCAGTTCTCTAAAAAGATCTTTCGGTAGTCCATGGTCGGTATTGCTCCGATACTTGATATGCCCGGGTAATTCAAAATTCAAGATTCAATATTCAAGATTTAAAGTGTTGAGTCTTGAATGTTGGATTTTGAATCGCGCCCAAAGGCCGCGCTACGGCTTCCTGCTCTTCGGCTTCACAAAAATGTCCGACAGCGTCTTCCTGAGGGCCTGGGCGTCGGCATTGTGCTCGATCGTTCCGCCCGACACGACCGAGATCTCGCCGGTCTCCTCCGAGACGACGACCACGATCGCGTCCGATTCCTCGGTGAGGCCGATGGCGGCGCGGTGGCGGGTCCCGAGCGATTTCGAGATGTTGGAGGCAAGCGTGAGCGGCAGAAAACAGCCCGCTGCGATGAGCCTTCCGTTCCGGATGATGGCCGCTCCGTCGTGGATAGGCGAATAAGGCAGGAAGATGCTGATGAGGATCTCCTTGGTCACCTTGGCGTCCAGTTCCGTCCCCATTTCCACGATCGTCGAAAGGTCGGTGTCGCGTTCGAGCACGATGAGCGATCCGATCCGCTTGTTTGCCATGGAAACGGCGGCTTTGACCGTTTCTTCGATGAACTTGGAACCCTCCGCGGGGGACAGGTGCCGGAAGAGATGGCGCTGGCCCACCTGGGCGAGCGTGCGCCTGATCTCGGGTTGGAAGAGGATGATGACGGCAAGGACGATCTGGGACCAGAAGCTGCGGATGAGCCAATCGAGCGTGTAGAACTTGAGCCATTGCGATGCGCCCAGCACGAGCATGATCAGCCCGATGCCGACCAGCATCTGAAAGGCACGGGTGCCCTTGATCAGCAGGAGCAGGCGATAGAAGAGGTAATAGACGAGCGCGATGTCGACCGTATCGTTCAGCAACCGGTAGTGTGACAGCGCCTCTTTTATCTCAGTGAAGTTGGGCATTAACAAATCCTAATTTCCAAAAATCCTAAACCGGGCAAGCTGGAACCAAAATTTGCCACGAAGACTCGAAGTCACGAAGATTTACGAAAAACGCTTAAGATACAGCTTTACTGATCAGCTTAAGGCTGTACTTCGTGTCTTAGTGCCTTCGTGGCAAAAAAATCTTGTCATGTTGAATTTGAAGTTTTGTCATTATTTAGCGTTTGGGGTTTCGTGCTGAGAATTTGCCCTCACGATGGCATCGGTCATGCGTGCGACCTTGACCATCGGCGCCACATCATGGACCCGCAGGACCCGCGCGCCCCGCTCGATCCCGATGGCGACCGTGGCGGCAGTTCCTTCCAGCCTCCGGTCGGCCTCGGCGATCCCCAGAACAGTGCCGATGAACTTCTTTCGCGAGGTCCCGAGCAGGATCGGACGGCCGAGGCTGCGCAGTTCACCGAGGCGGTTCAGGAGCGTAAGGTTGTGCTCCAGCGTCTTGCCGAAGCCTATGCCCGGGTCGATAAGGATGCTTTCAGGTTTCACACCAGCCTGCACGGCCATGGTGATGCTGTCCGACAGGTAGGACCGGACCTCGGCGACCACGTCGGTGTAAACGGGGTTCTGCTGCATGTCGCGCGGCGTGCCTTTGATGTGCATGATGACCACGGCGGCGCCGTGCTCGGCGGCGACGCCGGCCATGTCCAGGGAGAACCGGAGCCCGCTGATATCGTTCACGATCGAGGCGCCGGCCTCCAATGCCTTTCGTGCGACCCGGGACTTATAGGTGTCTACCGAGATGGGTATGGTGAGCTCTGCCGCAAGCCGCTCAATGACCGGAATGATCCTCCGGAGCTCTTCGTCCTCGGAAACGGGCTCCGCGCCGGGCCGCGTCGATTCTCCGCCGACATCGATGAGGTCGGCGCCCTGCGCCGCCATCAGCCGGCCCTGGGTGATCGCCCGTGCAGTATCGGCATGGCGTCCGCCATCGGAAAAAGAATCGGGCGTCACGTTCAGGATGCCCATAATATGCGTGCGGCTGCCAAGGTCGAGGACCCGCCCTTTGCAGGTGACCCTCTGGTCGGCACGCAGGTAGTGGTCAAGGAGGGACTGCAAGGCTGCAGCGAGATCGGCTGGGATATGAGCGTTCGTACGGAACGCCTCGGGGAGTTGCTGTAAACGCTCCGGCGTTGCGGTCAGGCGGGCCTCTTTTCCTTCCCGCCCCGGATGAAAACTTATGGAGACCCCTCCGTCGAGCGCCCGGATAAAGTCACGCACCACGGCCTGCTGCTCCTTGGTCAGACCGCAGAGGGAGACAGCCATCGATCCGTCTTCAACGATCCTGACCGCAAGCCCCATGGCGCTCCCTATGCTGCCGTTGGCTGGCCGTTGATAATGGCGTCGATGTCGGTGGCGTCAAGGGTCTCTTTTTCGAGCAGAGCCGCTGTCAGCCGTTCGAGTGTTTCCTTGTGATCGGTGATGAGCCGCTTTGCCCGATCGTAGTTATCGATTACGATGCGCTTCACTTCGGAGTCGATCTCTACGGCCGTGTGCTCGCTGAAGTCGCGATGCTGGGCGATCTCGCGTCCGAGGAATATCTGCTCTTCCTTCTTGCCATAGGCGAGCGGGCCCATTTTGTCGCTCATGCCCCATTCCGTTACCATTCGCCGTGCCATGGATGTTGCGCGTTCGATGTCACTGCTTGCTCCGGTGGTCATGTTCTTGAGGACGATCTCCTCAGCAGCACGGCCGCCCATGAAGATAGCAATGTCGTTCAGGAGGTATTCGCGGTTGTAATGGTACTTGTCTGTCATGGGGAGCTGCAGCGTGATGCCCAGTGCCATGCCGCGCGGAATGATCGAGACTTTGTGGACCGGGTCGGTCCCGGGGATGAGCTTTGCCACGAGTGTATGGCCTGCTTCATGGACTGCGGTAATGCGTTTTTCCTCGTTGCTCATGACCATGGACCTGCGTTCGAGTCCCATCATGATCTTGTCCTTGGCGTGTTCAAAATCTTCATTCTCGACCTGTGATTTGCTGGCGCGCCCGGCAAGGAGCGCCGACTCGTTCACCAGGTTGGCAAGATCGGCGCCGGACATTCCCGGTGTGCCGCGGGCGATCGCCTCAAGATCCACCTCGGGCGCCAGCTTGATCTTTTTGGCGTGCACCTTGAGCACGCCGATCCTGCCGTTCAGATCGGGCCGCGGGATCACGACCATCCGGTCGAACCTTCCCGGGCGCAGGAGCGCCGGGTCGAGCACGTCGGGACGGTTCGTGGCCGCCACGAGGATCACGCCCTCATTCGATTCGAAACCGTCCATCTCCACGAGCAGCTGGTTCAGGGTCTGTTCGCGCTCATCATGGCCGCCGCCGAGGCCCGCGCCGCGGTGACGTCCCACCGCGTCGATCTCGTCGATGAAGATGATGCAGGG
>JBGQDI010000090.1:0-9754 GCA_041495765.1 Nitrospirota bacterium | reverse complement strand
TGGAAGCCTTGCGCGTCCATTTCGGATTGGAGCCTGACAAGTGCAGAACTATCCGGCGCCGACTCGACAGCAGCCTGCATTCGGCGCAGGGCAGCTGTTTCTTCGGCTGCCCGGGAGAGCCTGGCCGACAGGATCGCGACTCCCGACTTTGCTTTTTTATATTTTTTAAAGTATTGTTCTGCGTTCTTGGAAGGCGAGCATCGCGGATCAAGCCGCACCACCGTCACCGTCCCGTCATAGTCGGCAAGCGTCGCCTGTTCCTGGCCTCGTTCAAGGCCTGCCAGGTTCGCCAGGATCAGGTCGCCGGTCTTCCGGAACTCTTCCGCACGGTCTGACACTGCCAGGCTTTTGGACAGTGCCTCGACCCTGCGCATTGTGCGTGCAACATGTTTCGCGAGCGTACGCAGAAGATCTTTGCGATGTGTCTCAAGTTGCCCGTTCGAGAAACTTTCATCGAAAAAAGCCTCGGCTGCCCGGTTCTCGGCAGAATCCTCACGGGACGCTGGAGGACCGTCCAACGATGCAGAGGCACGTTCGTCCTGAGAAAGCGCTTCGACCGGTTGGAGGTCACGTGCGGTCGGGAGAACATACCTGAGGCCGGCAAAAAGCGACCGTTTATGAGCATCGGTCGGCGGCACGGGGAAATAGACCGATTTGATGACCGATGCTTCGTCGATCAGGACCAGATTTGCAGTAGACCCCGTGAGTTCGACCATGAGACGGAAATCACCGTCCCGGGAAGCAAGAAGTAGTTCGACCACACGGTCATTGTTCACGATAGCAATTCCCCTCACCAATGCGCCCGTCAGATGACTCCGGAGATAGAGGACCATTGCATGAGGTGAGAGCAAGGCCTGCGGTTTCTTCCTTAAGAGATGGAGGCGCGGCATCTTCCTGTCAGGACTGATCAGCAGGATGAGGTCCTTCTTTGGACGGTGCAGGATAATATTGATCCCCTGTGCCCCCTGAAACACCCGCTTCACCAGCATGCCCGGAAGCAGTGCTGCCAGCTCACCAACGACCGATCTAAGCAATTCGTAACGCATGCACGATCTCCTGCAGAAAGAGGAGTAGCTCACCGGCTCCGGTCCGGTATGGGTGACATCGTCGGCCGGGAGACATCCGGCAGCGATGGCTTGCCAGGCTATTCTCTAGGGGACTTGCAGCATCTTATGCATCTGGGGAATGACCCGCACGTCGCAAAGATCCCTCATCGCCAGTTCCTGAAAGGCAAGAAGCTCAGCAGGTGCCGGTGCTGACTGCCCCGTGGCGGGCTGGATGATGAAGGGCATGGACGGATCGAAACGAGAGATGATCCCGACGGCGTTCAAGAAATCTCCCTGCGTGGTATCATTGGTCAGAACGACCTTTACAAAACATTCCTTCCCGCGGCTGAAGGCCAGGAACTGTCGGTGTTCTTCCCAGAACGGTCGTAGTCCCGTGGCAGAGGGAAGCTTAATGTCCATGCTTACCACGTCAATAAGATCAATGACCTCTTTCAGTGATTCAAACTCAATGCCGTTCGTTTCTAGATATATCTTGAAAGCCGGTCTCATCTGAGGGAGCCAAGCTGCAAGAAATTCATGTTGGAGCAACGGCTCACCGCCGGTGATGCTGAGCACCGGCTGCGACCTGCCGGGAACAGCAAGACGCGCGCAGAGCGCTGTGAGATGCTCCCTGGTCAACGGGTTCGGCAGCTCTTCCAGCTCAAAGGAGCGCAGTGAACGCTGTGCCTTACAGATGACCGCACGCGGTTGGATTGCAGCCGGCGTATCACAAAAACGGCAATGGATGTGACAGCCCTGAAAGCGAACAAAAATATGCCGCTCTCCGATCCGCGGCCCCTCCCCCTGCACAGAGGAAAATACTTCATCAATAAAAGCAGTGATCATAATGGAGGATAATACAGAACATCAGGTGGAAATACAAGAGTGACAGCAAAAAAACGACTTTTCAATTTTTTTCGTTGAATCAAAAGCTTGCCAGCAAGCAGTTGATTATTAATACATTTTTAGCCATTTTCTCTCTTGACAATTTGAGATTAATAAGGTAATACTAAAGGCAATAGGGAGGCTTCATGAAAAGCAGGTTTATCTTAGTTTTATTGGTTTTTTTCGCAACGCTTTCGCCGGCTCAGCTCAGGGCGGAGACGCCGGCTGCAAAGGACGGTCAGGCAGCCATTCCCTCCCAGCTTAAACCTCCTACTGAGGATATCGCGCAGCTAGATGAGCTCATCGATGACTCAGCTGAATTAAAACCTTTTCATATCCCCATGGTCCTGAACGACAGCGTCGAGAACCATCTTGAATATTTCAAGACGCGCGGTCGTGATGTGTTCCAGCGCTGGCTCGACCGCTCGGCGCGTTATATTCCGGTCATGAAGGATATTTTCAGGGAAAAGAACCTTCCCGAAGACCTTGTTTACGTTGCCATGATCGAAAGCGGATTTAACCCCTATGCCGTTTCCTGGGCCAAAGCCGTTGGCCCCTGGCAGTTCATGCCCGCTACCGGCAAGCTTTACGGTCTTAAAATCGACTGGTGGATCGATGAGCGCAAGGACCCGATCAAGTCGACCATGGCAGCTGCAGAGCACCTGAAGGACCTCCATAACCTATTCGGTTCCTGGCCTCTCGCCCTGGCTTCCTATAACGCGGGAGCCGGAAAGGTCCAGCGAGCGGTGCTCCGTACCCGGTCCGATGATTTCTGGGACCTGAAAGCCTCTCGCTATATACGCAAGGAAACCAAGAACTACGTTCCCAAATACATGGCCGCAACCATCATTGCCAAGAATCCCGAAGCCTACGGGTTCAGCACGACCAGCATCGAACCATTCAAATTTGATGAAGTGGTGGTCGACCAGTCCACTGACCTTCGTCTGATAGCCCGCTGTGCGACCTGTACCTATGAAGAGATCAAGGAATTGAACCCAGAGATCAAACGGTGGGTGACGCCGCCCCAATATACCAGCTATGTTCTGCGGATCCCGGCGGGCAAAAAAGACTCCTTTTTGGCGAATTACGCTGCGGTCCCGCCGGAGCAGAAGATCAAGTGGGAACGACACCTGGTGCAAAATGGCGAGACCCTCGCCATCCTTGCAAAGAAATACAATACGACCCCTGACGCGCTCCGTGACATCAACGGGATCAAAAAGAACCGCGTTATACCCGGTAAGCATATTCTTATCCCGCTCGATCTGAACAGCAAGACCCAGGACCTGAGCTACCTGACCATCAACCAGGGCAGCAAATTGCAGGATATATTATACCGTGTGAGGAAAGGCGAAACGCTCGGCGTCATCGCACGAAATCACAATGTGACGGTTGCAGATATCAGGGAGTGGAACAAGGGCCTGGGAAAATCGGTGCGGGCCGGCCAGAAGATCAAACTCATCGTGGACACTGACCAGATCTGATAGAAGAACAGGTAAAACTACTGAAGGCCGGGAGATATCCCGGCCTTTTTATTTTTCTCACCTGCAGGTACCCTGGCTCATGCGGAGTTGCTGTTTGGCCTGCTTCGCCAGGTCGGAATTTATGGATCACCATGATGACGTGACCCCTCCCTCCTGTTCCTCGCGATGCTGCTATTTGGCAACCGGAACTTGAGCAGGGGGGGCTCCTGCGGTCTGTGTTTCAGCACCCTTCACCCGCGGCGCAAAGGCGGTGCCGCCGAGTTTTTCAGCCATCAATTTATATTTTTTCTGTGCATCAGCACTGTTCCCTGCACGTTCATACAATTTCGCCAGTTCCACCGTGGCAAGCCCCGGCCCCAGGACCGATTCGGCCTGTTCGAAGGATGCAATGGCCTCGTTCTGTTTGCCAAGCGAACTATACACATACCCCATGCGCTGATATGCCAGTCCTGTCAGGTCCTTATCGCTGGAATATTTTTTTGTGAGGATCTCATATTCCTTGAGCGCCTCATTGGGCTGATTGAGATTTACCAGACAATTGCCAATATAGAATTGGGCGATCGCCCCGCTCATTGTCTGGGGATAGTTCTTTTGCACATCCCGGTACTGTTCAAGGGCCTTTGCATAATCGGGAGCTCCGCTCCCCTGCTCCTGATACGATCCCTGAGCAACGGCAAGCAGCGCAGAGGCTTTTTTGTCGTTGCTGGACTGATACAGCGTGTACCCGGCGCCAATGACCAGCAGTGCCGCGATGACAGCGGCAGCGATCGTAAGGTTCTTCTGGTGCTGCCTGACGAGCTCAAGGCCCTTGTTCGCAATGGTCATGAGCTGCGGTTCCGTTTGCTTTGATGTGGCAGAGCCTTTTTTCTTTATCGCACGCATCCGTACAACCTCCTGAGAATGGAATTCACCGGTATCTTAGATCCGATGCAGAATGATCGTGGTCCTTACACGCTTTTCTTAAACCTGTCCAAGGCAAGTATCGAGAGTTCCTTCGAGTTCTTGAACGCGGCCGCGACCTGGTCCGACACCAGGCCAGCCCCTCTCAGCACGATCTCGGCGAACTCGCGGGTGATCAGGTCGCCCGGCTCATGGGTATCCGTGTCGATCACGAGTTTCGCGCCTGCAGCAACGGCCATTTTGGCGACATATCCGTTGGAAAGACTGTGGCCCTTGCGCGCCGAGATCTCAAGATGCACACCCTTCCGTGCAGCAAGTTCCGCCTCTTCCTTCGTGATCAGCCCGGGATGGGCAAGGATATCCACCCCGGCTTCGATGGCGGCACGGTTCGTGCCCGGATGGACCGGTTCTACCAGCGTTTCCCCATGGGCAACTACGATCGCTGCGCCCAGGGAGCGTGCCTTCTGTGTCAATTCGGTAAAGATCTCCGGCGGGATATGCGTCAGTTCGATGCCCGGCAGAGCGATGATGTTCCATCGGCGGTTCAGTTCCTTGCATGCTGCCGCCACCCGCGGGATCGTGAAGTCGAGGTTCGACGAATCAGCGTGGTCGGTGATGGCGATCACTTCATAACCTTTCATGACCGCCCGGCGCACGAGTTCCGATGGCACCAGCACACCGTCGCTGAATAATGAATGTGTATGGAGGTCGATCATAGCAGCTCCTTTACGTTCCCTGCGGACGCGCTCAGCATCCGGTGATCAAAGAATCACTCCTGAACAGGTTTCCCTGACGAAGGCGCCAAACTTCATCGCAGACGCTGCTTTCCCTGGAACGAGTCTTTCCGGATCATATGTGCATTCAGGTCGTTCAGCAGTTCACTGCGGGTCTTGTTCCATACAGGAGCAATAAGGATCTCATCGGGCGCAGCGGCAAAGAGGCGCTGCAGTACGATCTCCGGGGACAACCGCTCCAGAAACTCGGAAAGCATTTCGATATACTCCTGATAGCCGAAGGTCGGAAAAGGCCGCTCCGCAAAGAGGTCGGCAAGCGCCGTTTCCCTGACCACCTGGAGCTGATGGATCTTGAGGAACTCGACGGGAAGCCGTGAAAGCTCATCAGCCATGCCGAGCATCTCTTCCCGCGTTTCGGTCGGGAAGCCGAGGATAAGATGCGCCCCGATGTGAATACCCCTGCCAGCGGTCAGTTCCAATGCCTGCTTGAAACAGGCATAATCATGCCCTCGGTTGATAAATGTCAGCGACTTGTCGTAGATCGATTGAAGCCCGTATTCGATCAGGATAAAATGATCGCGGCCCAGCCGTTCCAGGAGTGCGATCTTTTCCTCGTCAACACAATCAGGGCGGGTGCCGATGGCGAGTCCCACGACGCCCGGGTTGTCGAGCGCCTGGCGATAGAGCCGTTCAAGGATATCGACGGAAGCATAGGTGTTCGTGTAAGGCTGAAAGTAAACGATGAACTGTTCAGCTCCATAGCGGGAACGGAGATAGGGGATCCCTTTCGCGATCTGTTCCTTAAGCGACGCAGTGCTTGTGCAGGCAGACGGCCTGAAGCTGTCATTATTGCAGTAGATGCATCCGCCTGTGGCAACGCTACCATCCCGGTTCGGGCAGGTGAAACCCGCATCCACGTTCACCTTATAGACCGGCCGGTGATACAACTCCTTCATATATTGTCCGAAGGCATTGTAGCGACGGGTCGTCGTTTTTTTTTCGGATAGTGCTGCTTTCATGCGCTATGACCTGCTGCCGGAGAACCTGAAGTATAGGCGGTAATTGTCCGGTTACTATACCAGAGGCATGGGGAAAAATCCAGAAAGGAATTCGTCCGGGGCAGCGCTCTGGCAGCCCCGGACGGCGATGGTGACTTACAGATCAGCGTACTTCCGGGTGGATTCCACGACGATCAGAAGGGCCCCGAGCAGCAGGACGACCAGAAAGATCTGCTGGGTCCGGCCGGTCGTCGCGATGATCAACTGGGTTACCGCTCCGATTGCCAGCGTAGCCGCAAGGATGATCTCGGCTATCGCCAGTTTTTTAGGCTTCACCGCCGGAAGTTCAAAGGTCTGGACGGCCAAAAGGATCAGGCCGATCAGAAAGATCGTCATATCTCCTTTTATTGCCAGAGAACCCACCAGAATAAGCAGTACGCCGAGATTAACGAGAATGTTCTTTAACACATCGCTTTTCTTTTCAGTCATTGATCCCCCTTTACCTGTCGGATATCGATTGCTCAAGAAACAAGACCAGTATAGCTATGCCGCCCGAAGCCGTCAATCCTTTTTGTACACTCGCCCTTATTCACGATCTTCGGTCATCCGGCCAACAGCAACGATGAATTCTGATGCATCGACCAGCAACGTTTCCACATCGTGACGTGAGATAAATTCAAGATTCTGTATCGAGCATTTCGGTTTAAGATCGAATGCCTTTTGCAGTGCGCGGAAAAAACGCTGGTCCACGCAATTGGTCCTGACGAACTCTTTTTCGAACAACGCGATCGATACGCTCTGCATGCCAGCCGATATCCCTTTTGTATTGAGCAGCGCCAGCACCGGATAATAAAAAGCATAATACAAGCTGTTCACCACGTAATACAGTTCCACGTTGTCAGCAAACAGTCCTTGCGCATCGATAAGCGCTTCAGTCGCCTGCCTTAGCTTGAACCGGCAATATTCCTGTTGTGCACTGTTTCTTCCCATCAATGCCGTCCTGATCGCCCCGGTCCCGGCCTATCTCGTCCAGATGGCTGTCCTGCCGATCAGCGAGATGCCGATGAAACCCCGTAAGTTCAATTGGGACCGAGAAACAAGCGTCAGTTTACCGCTGTAGGTCCTGCCGTTCTTCGGGTCGTAGACCTTCCCGCCGGACCATATATTCTCCCCTGCATAAGAAAAATTATGGACGATCTGTAGGCCGATGACTGGTACGTTCCTGAGATTTTTATCAGGATTTTTATTGTCTACTTTCGGCATACCCGGGGTCCCCTCCTTCGACCCCTCAGGATAGTTCGGCGCTTTGAGCCAGGTGATCTTGCCGCAATAGGTATTACCGCACTTCAGGATCTCTATCTTCGCATCTTTTTCCTGGTTGTCCCAAACACCCAGGATATCGTCGGCATCCGCAGCATACGTAGTTGCCACCAACGTTGAGAAGAGCATGGTTGCTGCCAGAATGATCTTTTTCATAATGTCCTCACCGTATCAGCGATCGCACGACCTTCATATTTTTCGGGTCGTCCTCTTCGGTCTTTTTCGGCGTTTCCATGACCTTGGGAACGTTCTTGAAAGCAGGATGATTGAGCAGCAGTTTGAAGCCGTCCAACCCGATCGTGCCTTCACCAATATGCCAGTGCCGGTCTACGCGGGAATCGAACTCTTTGAGGCAGTCATTCAGATGCATCCCTTTCAACCGGGCAAGGCCGACCGTTGAGGCGATCTTGTCGGCAAGACCGTTCACCCCTTCCTGCGTACGAATGTCGTAGCCTGCTGCAAAACCATGGCACGTATCGTAACAGAGCCCGAAGTGGACCGGGTCGGACAGCCGTGAGAGCACCTCCTGCACTTGCTCCAGCGTGTAGCCTACATCGCCCTTTTCGCCCGCGGTATTTTCGAGCAGAATGGCGGCTATCGGCTTATGGAGCTTCATTGCCATGTTCAGCGCACCTGCCACGCGTTCGATCATCCATTCTTCACTCTGGCCGCTTGCCGAGCCGAGATGGGTCACCAGATATTCTGCACCGAGGCCCTCGGTGCGTTCAAGGTCGATAACGAACTGCTCGATAGACTTCTCGTACAGGTCAGGTTTTGCAGATGCAAGGTTGATGAGGTAGTTCGTGTGCACGTAGACCGGCCCCAGGTCCAATTTTTCGCGCAGCTTCTTGAAGGCTGCGATATCTTCTTTTTCCAGCGGTTTGACGGTCCAGCTGCGTGGGTTCCTGCTGAAGATCTGCACGCAGGTACAGCCGAGTTCAGAAGCGCGTTCGAGCGATCGGGTAAAGCCGCCGCTGATGGAGACGTGAAAGCCTATTCGCATACGTTCACGATCCTTTGCCGGCCAGTTCGTAAAATTCGTTTTCGCTGATGACCTTCACGCCAAGCGCCCTTGCCTTCTCCAGCTTGCTGCCAGCGTCTTCACCTGCCAGCACATAGCTTGTTTTTTTGGAAACCGAGCCTGCGGCATGCCCGCCCAGGCGTTCGATCTGCTCTTCGATCTCGTTCCTCGGCCGTGAAAGCGTTCCCGTGACCACGATCGTAAGCCCGTCGAGCTGGCCACGTTCTTTCTTTGTGCCGATTTCATAATCCGGATTTAAAAGGATCAATCCGTCCTTCCTGAGCTTTTCCAGTGCCTGTAGGTTTTCTTTTTCGCTGAAAAAATCGGAGATGGACCCTGCGAGCTTTCCGCCCATCTGTTTGATCTCGATGATATGCTCCGGTTTTACGTGAGAGAGGTCTTCGAGCTTTTCAAAGTGCTTTGCCAGTTGCTTTGCCGCAAATTCCCCCACATGCAAGATGCCAAGCGCAAAAAGGAACCTGCTGAGCCTGGCTGTTTTACTTTTCTCGATGGAGTCGATCAGATTCTGTGCGGATTTTTCCGCGAACCGGGGAAGGCCGAGCAGCTGCTCCTTCTTTAAAGCATACAGATCGCTGAAATGCCTGACGAGCCCCTGGGTGAAAAGAAGTTCTACATTCTTTTCACCGAGCCCCTCAATATCCATCGCTCCCCGTGAGGCGTAGTGTCTGATCCGCTCCAGCACCTGGGCCTCGCAGTTCAAGTTGATACACCGGTAGGCGACCTCGTCCTCTACACGCACAACATGGGACCCGCAGACAGGACAAACTTCGGGTGGCGCAAATCGGCGTTCATCTCCTGTTCTTTTGTCTGTGATGACCATGACAACATGGGGGATCACGTCCCCAGCCCGTTCGATGACGACCGTGTCACCGATACGGATGTCCTTGCGTTCGATCTCGTCCCAGTTGTGCAACGTTGATCGCGATACGGTAACACCGCCGATTCTAACCGGCCTCATGATCGCCACCGGGGTGATGGAGCCGGTCCTGCCGACGCTGGCGACAATGTCCTCGACCACCGTCGTGCCCTGATGGGCTGGGAATTTATAGGCGATCGCCCAACGCGGTTCGCGGGTCTTGAAACCAAGCTCTTTCTGGAGCAGGAAATCGTTGACCTTGATGACCGCACCATCGGCTTCGAAAGGCAGCTGATTCCGTTCGTTTTCGATATGCGTGACCGCCCCTATCACCGCGACAATGCCTTTTGCTACGGCAAAGCCCAATGGCACGGGAAAATGGCATTGCTGTAACCAGGCAATGAGCGCTGCCTGGCTTTTAAACTCGATGCCTTTCACGGCCCCCACTCCATAGCAGGCCATATGAAGCTTTCTCTTTTCCGTGATCGCAGG
>JBGQDI010000089.1:0-9766 GCA_041495765.1 Nitrospirota bacterium | reverse complement strand
TCATGGTCCTGGTCAACCTCATCGGCAAAGAGAACCGGGTGCTCAATGCCATAGGGTTTTCGATCCTATTCCTGCTCCTGCTCTCCCTGGCAGGGAAGGGCAGAAGTAAGAGGTAAGAGGACAGAAAAAACCAAAAAGATCGCATGAGAAAACACAACTTCAGGAACCTGAAAATCTATCAGCGTGCAATTGCATTCGCTGTAGAAATTTACGAGATCAGCAGAAGTTTCCCCAAGGAAGAGATTTACGGTTTAACCAGCCAGGTACGGAGAGCCGCAACGTCGATATCCCTCAACATCGCAGAGGGGAGCGGAAACACTTCGGAAAAAGAGTTCAAGCGATTTCTTGAGATAGCGTTACGTTCAGACTACGAGGTCCTGGCCTGCCTGGAAATATCCTTAAAATTAAACTACTGCAATCAGGTGGATTTCGAACGATTAACCGCGGAAGCTGACGAAATAGCATCTATGATCGCCGGATTCTCAAAAAGCCTCTAGTCTCTCTTCTTACTTCTTACCTCTCTCTTCTTACCTCTTACTTCTCTCTTCTTACTTCTATGTTTTAAACTCCTCCTTCTTCAACCCGTATCGCGCCATCTTTTCATGGAAATTCTTGATGTTCATTCCCGCATGATGTGACGCCTTGCTCATGTTGCCCTTGTACATGCTGAGGACCCTGGCGAGGTATTCCTTTTCGAACCGTTCGACCACTTCGGCTTTCATCGTTCTGAACTGCTGCAGGTGGCCGCTGATCCCGATATCCCGATCGGGCTTGACGTCAGCGCCTGCGATCTCCAGGTCCATGCGCTGCAAGGCGTCGCTCTTTTCCATGATCACTGCCCGTTCGATGATATTTTCCAGCTCCCGCACATTTCCGGGATAGGAGTAATGCATCATGGCATCGAAGGCCTGCGGTGTTATCGACTTGATCTGCTTCTGGTTCTTTTCACAGTATTTTCTGAGGAAGTGGGCAGCCAGCAGCGGCACATCGTCTATCCGCTGGCGAAGCGGAGGAAGCTTGAGCGGCACGACGTTAAGGCGGTAGAAGAGATCTTCCCTGAACAACCGCTCGCTCATGGCGCGCTGCAGGTCCTTATGGGTGGCCGCGATGAGGCGGACGTCGACCTTAATGGTCTGGTTGCCGCCGACGCGCTCCACCTCCCGCTCCTGAAGGACCCGAAGCAGTTTGAGCTGCACCGGCATCGTCATCTCGCCGATCTCATCAAGGAAGACGGTGCCGCCATCGGCCATTTCGAACCGTCCGATGCGCTGCCGGATGGCGCCGGTGAAAGCACCTTTCTCATGGCCGAAAAGCTCGCTTTCCAGCAGCGTCTCGGGCAGGGCCGAACAGCTTACGACGACGAAGGGTCGGTCTTTCCTGCGGCTGTTGTAGTGAATGGCCCGGGCAATGAGCTCTTTGCCCGTGCCGCTTTCTCCGTTGATCAGGACCGTTGCGTCGGTCTCGGCCACGGTGCGGATGATCTGAAAAATGTCCTGCATCTGCGGCGTACGGCCGAGAATATTGCCGAACTGATAGCGCTCTTCCACCTCGTGGCGCAGGCCTTCCAGTTCACGCGACAGCCGGCGATGCTCCACGGCATTTTTTACCTGCAGGCTCAGGTCCTCGTACTGGACAGGCTTGGTCAGAAAGCTATAGGCCCCGTCCTTCATTGCCTTGACCGCCATCTCAATGGTCCCGTAAGCGGTCACGAGGATGACCGGAAGGTCGGGCCGCCCTTCCGCTCTGGCCTGTCCGCTCCGTAAATGTTCGAGAAATTCCATCCCCGTGAACTTCGGCATTTGATGGTCCACGATGACGGCATCGTAGTCCCTGCCCTCGATCTTTTTCAGCGCCTCGACCCCATCTCCGGCGGTATCCACGTCATACCCCTCGCGTCTGAGGTTGGCCGTCATCACGAGCAGGATATCCGGCTCGTCATCAACGATGAGAAGAGTTCCTTTCATCACACTCCTGTCCCTCTCGGCATAAGACTACGCAAAAGTGGATCGGTCCCTGCGGCTGGCGGCCCCTTCACGGTCCGCACCACTGCCGCGATGATCGCTGCCGGGCCCCTCGGCCACCGCTCCGGCAGCGACCGGCAAACGAACGACAACGCGCGTGCCGCCCGCCTCCGGCTGTTCGACCACGATCTCACCACCGTGGTTCTTCAGCACACGCTGCACGATGGTCAGGCCAAGCCCGGTCCCCTTGATCTTCGTGGTATAGAACGACTGGAAGATCCGGTCCCGGTCCTCTTCCGGGATGCCCGGCCCCGTATCCTGGATACTGATCACGGCCTTGCCGTCTGCCCCGAGCGCCGTACCCAGCTGCAAGGTCCCTCCTTCGGGCATGGCTTCCACGGCGTTTCTGAGCAGATTGTGCAGGACCTGTTCGATCTGCAGTTCATCTGCCTCGATGAGCGGCATGGCCGGGGACAGATCATACACGACGGACACGTGCTGGTCCTTCAACTGTTCGCAAAGCGCATCCAGCGCCTGATCCAAAACCGCATTGATGTTGATCGGCGTGAAGCGGGTGCGCAGCGGTTTGGAAACGTAGAGAAGATCGGACGCCACCTGGTTTACCCTGACGGCCTGGCGTTTGATCAAACTGACGAATTTCTGGAGCGTTGGATCTCCGGCATACTCCTCGGCAAGAAAATGTGCCGCCCCGGTGATCGCATTCAGCGGGTTGCGCACTTCATGTGCCACCCGCGCTGCCATTTCCCCGAGCTCCGCCAGCCTGCGCGCGTGCTCAAGACGGTCTGCAAGCCGCATTTTTTCTGACACATCTTTGATATATTCGACCACCTGAACCACACGGTTGCCGCGGTCCAGGAGGGGAAAGGTACTGACCTCGATGTAACGGTCCCGCTCGTCGCCGTCTGCCCCGCCGCCGGCAAATACCAGCCGTTTCGTGGTCGAAGCCGGCTGCCCGGTCAGAAATGTTTCTTCGGCTGGGCAATCAATGCAGATCTTCGTATCAAAAGCACAGGCAGCATAACAGTGGTCGCCCAGCCTGATGGCGCGGGAAAGCAGTGTTGTCATTGACTTGTTCACCGCCGTTACTCGATATTCACCATCGACGACCTGGATACCGTCGGTGATGCCGTCGAACACAGCCAGAAGTTTCTTCCGCGCATCGGAGACCTGATCTTCCATCTCTTTCTTGCGCGTGATGTCCTCACAGACGATCACGACGCCGTTTCCTACGGACCAGGCCATCCTGCCCAGGGGGTAGACGCTGTAACTGATGACCCGGCGAGGTCCGAGTCTGGGATAGAAATCGTATTCGAGCTCCAGTGCGGCTCCGGCCGCCCAGACAGCATCGGTCAACCGCTCCCACAGCGCCCGCATGGCGTGGTCCTCGAAAGCGCTGATCCTCCCCACCTCGCCAAAAGGCCTGCCGATGACCTGGGCGCGGTGCAGGTAAAAAAGCGCCTCTGCCGCAGCGTTGAACACCCTGATCCTCCCCTCCCCATCAAGCGATATGACGCAGGTGGTCACACTGTCAAGGAGGCTGGCCAGGTGGTCCAGGATATCACGGTCAAGCGGTAAAGGATGGGTATCAGGGCCGAGAGGAGAGGAGCGTGGGTTCCTTATGGTGATTCCTGCGCCCATCTTCCGGTAGATCGACGCAGCAGAATCGAGGATACTCCTAAGGCGAGACATGCTTCTCATCTTTGCCGGAACCGGCGGAGTACTGATGGTAGGTATGCATCCCGAGCTTTAACAGCCCTTTTTCGATAAGACGACGGGCGGCTTCCGAGACCTGTGGATCGAACTGTTTCCCCGATTCCCGTTCCAGTTCCGCCACCACTTCTTCGGCAGAGATCATGCCTCGATACGGCCGTTCCGAAAGCATGGCATCCATCGTATCGGAAACGCTCAGTACCCGGGCAGCAAGGGTGATCTGTTCTCCTGCCAATCCCCGCGGATATCCCTTGCCGTCGTAGCGTTCATGATGCTGGTAGATGGCATCAATAATTGCCGGTGCAAACCCGATGGGTTCGAGGATCCGGAGCCCGTGGGCGGGATGGTCCTTCATAATATCGAATTCCTCACGGCTCAGGCGGTCCGGCTTGCTGATGATGCGCTCGCTGATGCCGATCTTGCCCACGTCGTGCAGGATCGAGGAAATATGCATCTCTTCGAGCTGGGTGGGGCTCATACCCATGTCGCGGCCTATGGCAACCGCATATTTCGCGACATTCGTCGAATGCCACCGCGTATAGGGGTCTTTCGCCTCGACGGCGGCCACCAGGGCCTGAACCGTTCGGAAGTAGTTCTCGCGCAGGTTCTCATAGAGTCCGGCGTTTTCCATTGCCGTGACAACCTGGCTCGAAAGGATCAGGAGCACCTGCAGGTCGCTCGTCGTAAAAGGCGGGTCAGCAAACTTGCTCACGTTGAGCACGCCGAACATCTTGTCCCTGCCGATCAGTGGTACGGACATGGAGGAAACCGGCATATCGTCAAGGTTCAGGGCATCCATGACCTCTTTATCGGCATGTTTGCCCCGCGAGATGATCAGCGGCTTCCTGTTCTTGAGCACCAGCCCCGAGATCCCCTCGCCGGCCCTTCGTCGGGCCTTCAATGCCGTCTCCGTCGGCAAGCCGTGAGATGCGCGGATCGAGAGGTTGTCGCTGTTCTCATCGAGCAGCATGAGCGAGACGCGTTCTACCGAGAATTCCTGCACCAGGACCTCGGTGATGATCTTGAACAAATGAGCAAGATCGATCTCGGTAACGAGCAGCTTGCTGATCTCGAACAGGGGGATCAGCGCCTTCAACCTGATGTTCTCCTTCTGGAGCCTGCTGCGATTCATCGAACGCTCGACGGTATTGAGCAGTTCCTCCTGGGTGAACGGCTTCAGCACAAAACCATCGACGCCGCTCATCAGGGATTCGATCGCCGTATCGAGCGTGCCATGCCCCGTAATGAAGATCGTGACGATATCCCGGTTCAACCCCTTGACCTGTTCAAAAAGCTCCAGACCGTCCATGCCAGGCATCTTGATGTCCGTGATGAGAAGGTCCGTCATGCTCCGGTTCAATTCTTCAAAGGCGGCCTTGCCATTGGGCGCCGTGGTTACCTGGTACCCCTCGGCCGACAGGATGTGATAGCAAAGGTCCCGGATCATTTCTTCATCATCAACTACCAGTATCTTCTCACCGGCCATTATGATAACTCCCCTGTCCTGTTCATTTCACTGATCGCTTGGCTTCCACCGTTTCCTGAGGATTCGGGAACGGGAATAATAACCTTGAAAACAGACCCCTTGTCGACCGTGCTCTCAACTTCGATCCTTCCCCCGTGGTTCTGTATGATCATGAAACTGATCGACAGCCCCAGACCGGTACCCCCGCCGTCCGGCCTGGCTGAAAAGAACGGGTCAAATATCTTGTCCAGATGTTCTTCAGGAATTCCATGCCCTGTATCGGCAAACGCGACAATGACCGATCTGCGCCCCGTGATATCCGGCTCCGTGCGGCAGCTGATATCAAGGCTGCCGCCTTTCGGCATGGCAAAACAGGCATTGTTGATGAGATTGACGAATACCTGCCGTATCTCATCGACATCGATATCGACCGGGGGGAGCGTGCCGTTACAGGAGGTGGTGATCACCACATTGCTTAATTTGGCCTGTCCCTTGATGAGCGGCACGGTATCCTGGACAACCATGTTCATATCGGCCTTCACGAGCCGCGGCGGCTTCCTCCGGGAAAAATCCAGGAGGTTCTTCAGGATCTCCCGTGCGCGCAGCGTCTCGCGTTCAACGGTCCTCAGATGCTCCTTCTTGTCAGCGGGGATATCGTCGGCCTTGAGCAACAGCCCCGTATATCCCAGAACGCCGGTCAACGGATTGTTCACCTCGTAAGCAATATTCGTTGCCAGTTCGCCAATGGCTGCCAGTTTTGTGCTCTGCATCAGCTGGCGTTGGGAGACTTGAAGGTTGTGCGTCATGGTGTTGAACGCATCCCCCAGTTCCTTAAACTCGCTTCCCGGGGAATCCGAGATCTCAACCCGATGCTGAAGTTCGCCACGGGCGATCCGCCGTGTTGCGTCAAGAAGCCGCTGGAGTCTCCGGTCAAGTCCTTTTATCAGGATAAAAGCGATGATAAGGGCAATCGCAAACCCCAGAAGGAGGGTGACCGAAAGGACCCAGCGTACCTCACGAATGGTGGCCATCGTTTCCTGCGTCTTCTGTTGAAGACGGAGATTTGCCGTAAATGCCATGCCCTGGGTCATGGAAATGAGCTCTTGGCCAAGGTCCTGCGCACGCCGCTCCAACCCGGCGATCCGCGAGGGATTCGCCGATGCGGTGATCAGGTGACTGATCGCACTTTTATAATCGTTGGCCATGTCCCGCATCGACACCAGGCCCTGGGTGAGTTCCGGAGAGTGGTGACAACCAACGCAGGAGTCCATCGTCCGATCCATCTCTTCTACCTGACTAATGAGCACATCAATATCGCCACTATCCCTGATCCTGCTGCGATAAATATGTGCCTGAACTTGCTGTACGCGAATGATCAGGTCCTCGCGGAGAATCTCGACCTGATGGAGCAGGACGAGACTGTCCATCCTATCGGTGGTCTTCGTGATATAGAACACCGCAATGATGCTCCCCGCTAAAAATATCAGCAACAACAGGCCAAAACCCAGAAGGATCCTTTTTTTCATGGGTTAATCCGCAACCTGTTGTTTAAATCATGATTGTATTTCATGTCGTTTCCACCTGTATCCCCGGTATGACCCGCCCCGAACCGGTCAAAAATCCATTTGCTCTTGAGCACGTTCCCATTACAGACCCCAATCTGTTCGCCAAGGGGTCCATGAGAACTCCTTTTTTTGCGCATCCCCAAAGACCGCCTTCGTCCTTTTTCCAGAACTGTTGAAGAGAGCCGCCATAAACGACCTGCGAAAGCAGCATGTTGCTTTATGCTGTCATCTCCTCTTTTTTGTTGTTGTCTGGTTGAACCGTAAACGGTGTTTTCTGATAAAGCGGGAGGGTCACCCTGAAAACGGTGCCTTGTCCAACTTCACTTGCAGCTTCGATCATGCCGCCATGATTCTGAATGATTCGGTAGCTGATCGAAAGACCGAGGCCGGTTCCGTCGCCGCTCTCCTTGGTCGAAAAAAAAGGCTCGAATATCTTGTCCAGGTGTTCCGGCGCGATACCAACGCCGGTATCACGAAATTCACTAACGACCTGATGGTCCTGCACGGTGATGTGGACCCGGAACTCGCCGCCGGATGGCATTGCTTGGAGCGCATTATAGGCAATGTTTATGAAGACCTGTTTCATCTCGTCATGGTCCATATTTACCGTGACCGGGAGGTCCGGATACTCTTCAACGATACGTATATGGGAGGACTCCGCCAAACCATGAACCAGCGCAATCGTTTCCTTGATCGGTATACGCAGGTCGGCAGGTCGCATCCACGAAGGTTTCCGTCGCGAAAAATCCAGGAGATTTCTTATGATCTTTCTTACCCGCAACGTTTCCTGCTCCATCATACCGAGCATGCGTTTTGGCGAATCGGCCAGGTCCACCGTCTTCAGCAAGTAGGTCGTATAGCCAAGCACGCTGGTAAGCGGGTTATTGATCTCATGGGCAACATTCGCGGCAAGTTCACCAATTGCAGCCATCTTCGAGGAATGAACCAGTTGCTGCTGCGCGCTCTTCAGCTCCAACATCTTCACGCTAAGGTCTGTGTACAGTGAAGCGTTCTGCAGCGCGGCCCCAGCAATATTACCAAACACCGTAAACAGACGCAGATCATGTTTATCAAAACTGGCGCCGCCTTTTTTGTTGACAACAGTGAGCATGCCGGTCAGGGTATTCGATGACCAGAGCGGTACCATCATGAGGGTTTTGATACCCAACAGCTTCATTTTCTCGCCATCTAATCTGAAATCAGCCTGTGCATCCGGAATGAGCAGCGGTGTCCCATAGCAGGCAAGCCAGTTATATATCCCTCCTGCTTCAAGGGGAAGTTCCTGCTCCGATAACACTTGTCTCTTGCTTCCACGAACGCCCAGATACTGCAGCGTAAAGTTCTTGGTGCTTAATACCGACACCGCCGTGGTATCTGCCCGGACAAGGTCATCGGCGCGCGCCGCGATCTTGGTGACCAGTGTTTCCAGTTCAAGGCTCTCCATCAGGTCCAGACCAGCAGTATGGAGAATGAACAGATCTCTGTTCCAGCTGGACAGACTCGCTTCCCGCTGCTTCAGCGTAAGTGCCATCTGGTTGAAGGCATGGCCAAGCTTGCTGATCTCATCATTGCCTTTGACCGGGAATGGCGTTTCCCAATTTTGCTGACTTAGCATATCTGCAGCATCGCTGAGCGTGCGGATCGGCCTGGTGATACCAAGGGTGATGATCTGACTGAAAGCCATACCAACCAGGAGGATGCCAATGAGCGCAAGCGATGCTTTTCTCACCAGGCCGGTAAATTTTTCGGCATACCGCTGGCTGGACACACCGACGCGGACAAAACCTGCTCGATCTTCACCCGTCATGACCGGAACGGTGAGGTCATAGACCCCCGCTTGTTTAAACAAGAAAACAGGTCCTGTCGCTCTTTTCATATCAGGACTTAGAGTTACATCGTCGATCTGCATTTTATTGCCAGCGGGCAAAGTGTAAAAATAGGAATCACTGGTAAAGAACGCCGCTGTGCCACTGCTGCCAATAATGAGCGTACCGTCTCGCCGGTAAATCATGATATAGAGAAGGTCGCTTCCGGTGTGTGCGTCATCCTCGGCCACAAAGAGAGGCGTTAATTTCTTGTAAATATCGTGACGATTCTCGGTAATAATATCATCCATCGTCAGCGAAGAGAGTTCGCGTGCGACGTACAGGGCGCGGCCGCGAATTTCGGCATCAAGCATCGCCGTGCCTTCCCGGTAAAAAAACAAACCGACCAGGAAAGAGACCAGCAATAATGCTACCGCCATAAAGAAGGATATTCTGCACCCAACTCCGCCCCACCACCGTGCGGCATACTGATGCATGCGCTCAAAAAGGGGAGATCGTATTTTTCTTTTGTTAGCCATAGAATAGGGTTTATCGCTCTTGCGATTTTAACACAAAGTTTCCCGTAAACGCCATAAAAAAAGGCAAGGGAAAATATCCCTTGCCTCTCATGCATTCCTGTGAATAAACTATGGGACATAGAAGACAGCCGACTCCGGCTGATTTCTACGCTTTGGTGCTTTCCGGGGCTTTTGAACCAGCTGCCTCGGTCTTTTTGCGCTCAATAAGCTCGATTACAGCCATAGGAGCCGCATCACCGGGGCGGTTACGGGTCAAGACGATCCGAGTATACCCGCCGTTCCTGGTGGCAAAACGCGGGGCAATACTGCTAAAAAGACCGCTTACAACAGATTCATCATTGATAAAGCTAAGCGCCTGCCGTCGTGCATGAAGATCCCCCCTTTTTCCAAGGGTGATCATTTTCTCCGCCAGCGGCCGTATCTCTTTGGCCTTTGCTACGGTAGTTTCGATCTTTTCGTTCTTCAGCAGTGCTGTCACGAGCATCCGGAGCAATGCTTTCCGGTGTGAACTATCTCTGCCAAACTGCCTGCCTGCACATGCATGTCTCATTGCGATATCCTTATTTCCAGTAGTAGATTTATTAACTTTCGCTCGGTTTTTCTGCCAACAGACGCCGTGCCTCGGTAACGATCTTATCATCAACCTTAAGGCCCAGACCCAACCCCATATCCGCAAGGATTTCCTTGATCTCGTTCAAGG
>JBGQDI010000088.1:0-9780 GCA_041495765.1 Nitrospirota bacterium | reverse complement strand
GGTTACCTTCTTAATAATATGACTTGATCCCCATTTCGCCATCCTTCTCCATTTCTCCTGAAAGGTTCTTCTTCGAGTTTCTGAAGCTGAATCCGGTTTTTTAACGATTATACGAAAGAGCCAAAAAAACCTAGGATACACGGTTTGGAAATAACTCACCGGTCTGGTGCCATCTCCGGTTGCTTCAACTTCTTGTTATTCCTAGGTGACTTATGTGCTTTTTGCGGCTAACTGCCGCGTTTAGTTCAACTCTGCATCCTGTCATGCCCGGAACTTATACCATGTTCCGGGCAAGATTGTAAACGCGAAAGTCCGGAATTTTCATCGCTATAAAGCAACGGAACAAATACATAGAAAAATTTGACAATAACGGTTTTTTAGGTAAGAATTGCAGTAACACATCGTTGCAAACGTCATAGTAGGTATTCCTCTCAACCCGGCTGAGGCCGGCACCCTTCAGGGTATCTATGAAACTGAGCATTACCAAGAAACTGGTCATTGTACTTGCTCTGGGTCTGCTCTGTCTTGCCGGCATCGGATCCCTTCTCTACCACACTACCCGCACCCCCTACGAAAAGCCCTCGCCCCCGATCGTTGATCTTGCTTTTCCCAAAGCGCTCAACAGCCTGCACGCAAACCTCAAGGACCTCGAAGCGGCGGAGCTGGGCTACGCCCTTTCGGGAGAAGTGCAGTATAAAACGGCCATTCGCTTTGCCGCGGCCCAGGTGAACCGGTCCCTGGGGGACCTGAAGACCCTGTCCGAAGACTCGCCTGCGCGGCATCAGGACCTCGTGCAGCTCGACCCGATGATCACGCAGCGGGTCCTGTTCTCGGAGCAGGTGATCGAAGCCCGGGACCGGAAAGGCCGGAAAAAAGCCTATGCCGAGATCCAGACGGGCTTTGGCCGGGAGCTCTCCGCGCAGATCGAGACCGGGCTGGCCGGACTGGAGCAGCACCTGGCACCCCCGCCTTCTGTACCCGATGCGGCGCAGAACTGGAGCGGGCGTTCCAGTTCGCTGCTGGTCGCACTTGCCTATGGCATCGTGATCGCCGTGGTCATTATTGCGATCGTGCTCATCGCCGGGGCCATGCCGCTGCGCGAGACCAGGACCGTCAGGGACCTGCAGGAACAGCTCGCGATCTTAAGCGAGGGCTTGAAGGACCATGCTTCGATCATGCTCGATCCTGACGGCAGAATAACTGTCTGGAATGCCGCTGCCCAGCGCCTGACCGGCTTCAGCCCCGCAGACGTCAACGGCAGGCATCTGGCGGTCTTGTTTCCCGATGAAGACGTGCGGCTCGGCAGACCCGACGGGGGCCTGAAGACCGCCCAGGCCGAGGGACGGTGCGAGATGGCCGGCGCCTGCCTCCGCAAGGACGGTCCGCCCTTTGCCGCGCGATGGACCGTGTCCGCCATCAAGGATGAAGGGGACGGGCTCGAAGGATTTTCCGTGCTGGCCCGCGATGTGACCGAACTGAAGCGCGCCGAGGAACTGCTCATGAAGCTTTCGCTTTCCGTGGAGCAGGCCGCCGACCTCGTGGTGATCGCCAACCGGGAAGGCAAGGTAGAATTCGTGAACAAAGCGGTCGAGGAGGTGACCGGATACAGCCGGGATGAGTTCCTTGCCGGCGGCATGGAACTGCTCCAGGCCGAGCAGAACGACCATCGTGACCACGCGGCCATGTGGGAGATCCTGCTCGACGGCCAGCCCCTCCAGACGGAAGTGATGTATACCCGCAAGAACGGCGAGTTCATCTATCTCGACGAGATCGCGACCCCCATCAAGGACAGCGAAGGCTCCGTGACCCATGTGGTCTTTACGGGCCGCGACCTGACGCCGGTCAAGCTCATGCGGGACAAGGTGGACTTCCTTTCTTCCTATGACGCCCTGACCGGCCTGCCGAACCGCACGCACTTCGATTCCCGCCTGACCCGCGACATCGCCCGGGAAGGGGCGTCAGCCATGGCGGTCCTGGCAATCGACATCGACCGGTTCAAATACATCAATGAGATCTACGGCCTCGAGGCCGGCAACAAGGTCCTGCAGCAGGTGGCCGAGAGCCTTTCTGTTTCGGTCAGCAAGGGGGACATGGTCTGCCGCCTGGGCAGCGACGAGTTCGGCATCATGCTCCACGACATCGACCGCCCTGCCGACGTGCTGCTCTTCGTCAAGATGATCATGAAGAACGTGCCGCAGATCATCATGTCGGGCGGCGAAGAGATCGCGGTCACCCTCGCCATCGGCATTGCCATGTTCCCGGCTGACGGGCACGATGCCCGCACGCTCATGAAGAACGCAGACACGGCCCTGTCCAAGGCAAAGGACCTGGGCAGGAACCATTACCAGTTCTATACGGCGGACATGAACCTCGGCGTTTCAGAGCTGGTGTTCATGGAGCGCCGGCTCTCCGAGGCCCTCAGGAACCGCGAATACGTCCTTACCTTCCAGCCCTACTACCATCTTTCGACCAGGAAGGTCGCCGGCGCCGAGGCCCTGCTCAAATGGAACAACAACGAGTTCGGCATGGTCTCGCCGGCGAAGTTCATCCCCATGCTCGAAGAGACCGGCATGATCATCGATGTGGTCACCTGGGCGCTGAAGACCGCCTGTCAGCAGATCAGGCACTGGAACGACAACGCCGGCCCCCGCCTCCCCATTGCGGTGAACCTCTCTCCTTCGCAGTTCCTTCATGAATATCTGGTGGAGACCGTGGAAAGCTCCATCCACGAGGCAGGCATCGATGCGCACCATCTCACGCTCGAGATCACCGAAAGTACTTTCATGAAGAACCAGGAGTATGCCATCGGCATCCTCCGCCGCCTCAAGGAACTGGGGGTCTCGATATCGATCGACGATTTCGGCACCGGGTACTCCTCACTGAGCTACCTGAAGAAGTTCCCCGTTGACTATGTCAAGATCGACCAGTCCTTTATCAAGGACGTCGCCCTGGACCCCGACGCGACCTCGCTGGTCTCCGCCATTATCCAGATGACGCACAGCCTGAACCTGAAGACCATCGCTGAAGGCATTGAAACCGAGGAACAGTGGAAACTGCTGCGGCTCCTGAAGTGCGATATGGCGCAAGGCTACTTTTTCAGCCAGGCCCTTTCGCCGCAGGAGCTTGAGAAGTTACTGGGGTAGGGCAGCCGGGTCAGCGGGCGGTGTCTGAGCAGGCGAAGTTTCCTGCTGCTGCGGAGCAACGGGAGCCTGGATCTCTGCAGGTAATTTTTCGACTGGTATTTTGAGGGGCTCCTGCGGTTGTTCCGGAGCCGGTGCAGTTGCTTGTGGGACATCGTGAACCGGTTTCCCGGCAGGTGCGGCAGGCTCCTGAGGTACTGCCTGAACAGGCGTTGCCGTCGGCGGAACTTCCTGAAGCGACTTCTCAGCAGGTGCGGCAGCGGGCTCCTGCGGAACAGACTGAACCGGTGCTGCCGGCTGAGGAGCGACGGTCTCTTGGGGAGCCGGTTGCGGCTCATTCTTCCCGCCGCAGACCAGGGCGCCGAGGATGGCTGGGTTGGACCCGGGCTCGATCGCCTCGAACTTGTTCTTCTGGGGAATTTCCACGACCGAACCGTTATGGTTGACCGTGATGGTCCTGAGCAGTTTCATTTTTTTCCGGGCGCAGTCGAACCGCACCAGATGCTTCATTTCCCTTATGCGCGGGTCAGCTGCAGGCTCGAACCTGCTCCATACGTCCACCACGCCGTCGTCGGTCTCGATGCTCTTCGGGTCATAGGAAAGTTTCCCCTCCTCCGCGGTCATGCGATATTCTGTCCACGATTCTCCCGCGTGCGCTCCCGGGCAAAGGCACAGCACCAGCAAGAGAGAAAGCAGAGGAAGCTTGCGGCTCTTTCCGTCATTTCTGCGTCTGGTCATCCTGCCCCCGCGAAGTGTGGCCCTAACGTGCGTCCCTTTGCTGTCCCTGTTTCCCCGATACACCCTTTTCCGAAAAGCGATCTTACCCGGAAAAGAGGCCTTTGCTTCGACCGGAACATGCCCGGCCAGAGCTCACGGACCTGTTGATAGCATAAACGCTCTGACTGAAATGTTCAAGCATTTTTGCGACCACGGTCTCAGCACGTTCCTGCAGGGAGAAGGGATTAACCCATCGGTCGAGCCACGTTTAAAGAGGTATCTGGAGATACTTCGTTGTCGCAGGATGAGCCACATTACTATATAATAAAAAAAGGAGCAGCTTTTTCCCGGAGCCGGAGCAAAGAACCTATGATCGTACGAAAAAGAACCCTGTTCATCGTCGGAGGCCTGGCAGGCCTGTTGCTCGTGCTCCTCGCCTCGCTCTCGATGCTGGCGTCGCTCTACTTCAACAGCCAGGCCATGAAGGAAAAGATACGCTCGGCCCTTTCCCGGGAGATCAACGGGACCGTGAACTTCGAGCGGCTCGATGCCTCGCTTCTTCCCCTGCCGCACCTCACGGTACGCAATCTGGAGATCTCGGTCGTTGACACGGCCGCGGCCAGATCGAGGTCCGTTGCGGTCTATCCCCAGCTGCTCCCGCTCATGCAGGGCCGGGTCCTCCTGTCGAGCCTTGAGCTGGCAGAGCCGGACATCACGGTGTTCCTCCATGACAGACCGGAGTCCGAAGTTGCCATTCCTCTGCTGCCCGAAGTCAAGGCAGAGATAAGCAGGATCCGTGCCGCGCTCGAGATGATCGGTCCGGGGTTTGTCGTTCGTGTGGCAAAGGGAAAGCTCGTTTTTTCCCGCCATGAACGCGCTGTGCTCACGTTCCGGGATATTGATGCCCAGCTCGCAGCTCCCCGGTCAGTTGTGGAGGTCAAGGTCCGCGCCGTAACCGATGCCTGGGGGCCCCTGTCCCTGCAAGGCAAGCTGACCTACGAAGAGGACCGGGCCGAACTGTCAGGCGTTTCAGGCACGCTCGGCCGGTCGTCCTTTTCCGGGCTCTCAGCCCGCCTTACCCTGGTCCGACCGCTGGACCTCCAGGTCAATGCGGGGAAGGTCGTGCTGTCGCTCGATGAGCTCTATCCCTGGCTGCTGGCCTCCGGTGAAGGCGGCCTGGCCAGGAAGTATATTGAGTCCATAAAGGGTACGGTCTCCCTGTCGTCACTCGGCTTCGGCGGCCCGCTGGCACGGGTATCGGGCTGGCACCTGAACGCAACCGGCATTGCCGACGATGTCATGGTGAAGACCAGCCTTCTTCCCGCGCCGCTCGGCGTGAAGGGAGGATTTACGGCATCCCGAGACGCCATCGAGGTGCAGGGCCTTGCTCTTTCGCTCGGCCGGTCAAGCCTGTCCCGGCTTTCCGCGCGGATCGACGGGAACAAGAACGATCATCTGGCGGTCCAGCACGGCGAAGCGGCCATCGCGCTGGACGAGCTCTATGCTTGGCGCTCCCTTGCTGCGCCGCTGGCTTCCCTGCTCAAAGACGTGACAAGGCTCTCCGGCACTGCCCGGCTTTCCGCCATGAAGATCACGGGAAACCTGGGCAGGCCCCAGGACTGGCAGGTGATGCTGGAGGGAAACATTGTGGACCTCTCACTTGCTTCGCCGCTTCTTCCCGGACCGGTCTCCATCACCAGGGGGGCATTCAGACTGGTGCCGGGCCAGTTGTCCCTTTTTGACGCACGCGGCACGATCCTCGACGCCTCGCTTACCCTGTCCGGCATGTTCAAAGGGTTCCCCAAAGCGATCGCCAGCGCCAACCTGACCCTGGACGGAGCCGTCGGTCCCGCAGGCATACAATGGGCGTTCGATACCTTCCCCCTGCCGAAGGAATTGAAGGTAACTCCCTTTTCAGTTTCGAAGGCGCGCATCGCGTGGCAGCGGCCACAGGCGCTTTCCCTGACCGGGACCGCGACGTTCCAAACAGGTCCTGCGGTGTTCCTGGACCTCGTTGGGACGGCCGAAGGGGTCCTGGTTCGTCGTGCGGCGATCAAGGACCAGGACTCGAGCGCACAAGTTACTTACGAGCAGCGCGACACCGCAACGACCCTGAGCTTCGACGGAGTTCTTGCGCAGAATACCCTGAACAGGATATTTGTGGAGCAGACCGTGGGGCAGGGGACAATAACGGGGAACCTCATGGCAACGCTGCTTGCCGACCGGCATCAGGACTCCCAGTTCCACGGGACGCTCGTCGGTGACGGGATCGTTCTCCCCGGGCTGCAGCCGGGGCCGATGAAAATAGACCAGCTTTCTCTCCACGCCGATCACGACATCGTTACGGTAGATTCGGCGACCGTTACCCTGGGAAGCTCCCACGGCCTCGTGACAGGCACCGTGCGCCCTTCGGAGAGCGGGTTCGTCCTGGCGCTGACCGCTGCTGCCGACCACCTCGACATGAACGAGATCCAGTCGGTCATCCTGTCGCTGCACAAGAAGGATGGCCATCCCGTAAAAAAGACCACGGTCACCGGGGCCATCAACGTGCAGGCTGCGAGCCTGCTCTATGGTAGATACACGTTCAGCCCGGTCCGGGGCACGGTCTCCATCGGTCCTTCCCGGGTGGACGCAACGATCGTTGAAGCCGGTCTTTGCGGCCTGTCCACTCCCGGGATACTGGCCTTCACTGAGGGTGAAGTGCTGTTGAGCTTCAGGCCCACTGCGCGGGCACAGCAGCTCGGCGATACGCTCGTCTGCCTGTCGCGGGTGAACACCAGCATGTCGGGCATCTTCGACCTGACCGCGCTCCTGGACGCCCGGGGGAAAGGCAGCGAATTGCTTACAGAGCTCAACGGCAAGGTCGAGCTCTCGGCAAAGGACGGGGTGATCCACAAGTACCCGCTGCTGGCCAAGATCTTTTCGATCCTGAGCGTAACGGAGATCTTTCGGGGAAAGCTCCCCGATTTCGGGGCCAGCGGATTCACCTATCACACACTGACGGTACAGGGAAAGCTGAAGCAGGGCAAGTTCCTGATCGACCAGGCCTTCATCGACGGCACGTCCATCACGCTCATCGCCGAAGGAGAGGTCGATATCGCAGCCGGGACCGCGGACCTCGTGGTCCTCGTTGCGCCCTTCTCGTCGGTCAACTGGGTCATCAGGCATATTCCGCTGCTCGGTAAGGTGATGGGCGGAAACCTGATATCCGTACCGGTCAAGGTATCGGGCAAGCTCGAGGACCCGTCCGTCGTGATCCTGGCGCCGTCGGCCGTCGGGTCGCGGATCGTGGAGCTCTTCAAGAACATCCTTGAGCTCCCGATCGAGATCGTGTCGCCCCTCCTGCCGGAGAGTTATAAGAGAGGGAAGTGAGAAGGCAGAGATCAGAAGTGAGAAGTAAGAGGTAAGAAGATAGAAGCAAGAAGTCAGAAGTAAGAAGAGAGAAATAACGGCGTTGAATCAGGGGCGTCTCTCGCAGAGGTCCCATACCACGGTGAGGCGCAAAGGTCGCAAAGGAAACCTTTTAAATTCCTTATTAAAGCAAGATCGATCCTATTTTTTGCCGTCCTCGCGTCCTTCGCGCCCTCGCGGTAAATATTCCTGCCTTTGTGCAGCAGTGCAATTCATCTCCCGAGTCACTACACATACCTCTTCTTCTTCAGCACCAGCACCGTTAGAAAATAAAACAGCGCCGATACGGTCAACGCGTAAGCCATGGCCGGGAAGAGATAGTCCCAGTTCGCGTCGGAACCGCGCAGGGTGGTGTAGATCTGGTGCGTATTGGCGGCATAAGGACTGAACGTGGGAAGGATCATATAGACCGCATCAACCAGAATTTTGAGCAGCTTCAGAAAGAGGGAATGCTCCCCCGCCGCTTTGACGCCGCTGGCCAGGAGCATCTTGAGGAAATAAAAGGTCTGTTCCTGGAAGAGGAAGATGAACAGGGCCGCGAGCACGGGATGGAAGACCACGGACAGGAAGGTGACGCAGGACATGAGGCTTAAGGTCTGGAAGAACTCGTTGATGGATATGTAGATGATGCCCGACGGGAACGGGATGCCCCAGAGTGCCGAGAGGATGACGGCAATGACGAAAGCGCCGGCGTAGAGCACGAAAGCAACGATGGCGGCGGAAAGGAAGCTCGCCAGGAGCCAGGTCTCCGGGAGACAGGGCTTGGTAAAGACCATCTTGAGCGAGCGGTCCCGGAGGTGCTGCGATACTAAAAGCAGCCCGAGCCCTGCGGTCAGGACAAAGGCAAACCCGTGGACCTCGTGCACGATAGCCCGCACCTGGTCCAGATGCTTGGTGCTGCTCATAAAGAAGAGCGACGGCAGCGTCGTGATGCCGAGCATAAGCACAATGAAGACCGCGGCGGCAACGAGAAAACGGTTCCTGCGGTAGAAGATAAAGTTCGTTTCGATGTTGGCGATGAGCTGTTGGAACATGGGAGACACCTCGAATGACCCTCACCCCTCCCTTGATGGGAGGGGACCGAGGGGAGGGTGAAGCATCCGGCGCTCATGCTCGTCACCCTAAGGCAATATACACAATGTACACGATGCTACCGCACGATCAAATAGTAGATAACATAGAACCACGAAAAAAGCCCATGCACGATCGCCCAGAGGACCGAATGGTTCAGGCTCCAGGAGATCGTGATCGCCAGCGCCGATCCAAAGGTGATGCCTGACGACACGACCGCATTTTTATACATCATTCCCTCCTCGGTCGAGCACTCATGCTCTTTACGATGAGCAACGGCGAGACTTCCCCTGATTACAGCACAGCCAAGCAGAACGGATAGTTACCATAGATACAGTAATTGCACCGAAATTGCAAGACCCCATGCAACGAAACCTTATCAGAGTGAGGCTACAGCCCCTTCTCTAGTTCAGATCATTCACCATTGCAAGCTTCTGCGCTTTTACGCAATACCCTTAAAATACCCCGACCATTATGCATATTTTCATTGAACTGGCATGTAGTTTCTGCTACGGTCTCACGCACCAGTACACCTTACCGGAAACGAGCTCAACCGTTCATTGAAATTTCGTCCTGCATAGTGTGAAACAAGAAAGGCGGTGATCGTCAAAGTATAATTAAGATGATTCGTATGGGGGGATCAAAGCGCAGTTAACCTATGTTGCTTTAATCGGAGAACAACAATGAAGAGAAAAAATATCAGTCTGACCTTGGCGGTTCTATTCTTATTCGCACTATTTACAACCGCAGCTTTTGGCGCAATTCTTACAAACGACAATGTATTGTCAACAAATCTTAAAGAAGCAGATGGAACAACCGGTCAGAATACCAATACAGGAGCAGGTGTAAAAACCGGCCATATCCAGGATGGTGCGGTAACAGATAGCAAAATCGGCGGAACTATATCGCAAAACAAAGTGACGGGATTGGAAGCTGCTCTTGTCGGGAAATCGGACATCACGCATAACCATGATGCTCTGTATCAGCAAAAATATGGCAAAGTCACCGTTGTGGCACAGACCGGCGGAGACTTTTCAAATCCTGTGTCGGCAATGAATAGCGTAGCTGCGTGGTGCGGTACACCATCTGCTACGAATCCCTGCCTGTTGAAAATCATGCCGGGAGTGTATGACATAGGAGCGACCTATATCTCTCTTGCAGCATATGTAGACCTGGAGGGATCTGGTGAAAACATTACAAAGGTAAAAGCAACCTGTGGTGGAGTACAAGCTGCATCAAATGCAACGGTCCGCTCGCTGACGATAGAAAGTGACTGTCCGGGCGGCAACGATAATTGGGTGGTACAAAATTACAGTAAAGCAAATTTCAAAATGGAAAACGTAGCTGTTATAGCTTCCAGTGCATATGATAACTATTGTGTCTATGCTTCGGGAGCTACTAATTTCGAGATGAAAAATGTGTCGTTAACGGCGTCCGGCAG
>JBGQDI010000087.1:0-9836 GCA_041495765.1 Nitrospirota bacterium | reverse complement strand
CGCCTCTTCCCAGGAGATCTTCGTGAATTGTCCCGAGCCGCGGGGACCGGTAAGCTTCATCGGCTGCGGCACGCGGTCGGGATGGTACAGCTCCTGAAGCGCGGCCTGCCCCCGGGCGCAGAGCTTTCCCCGGTTCACGGGGTGTCCGGGGTTGCCCTCGATCTTTTTGGCGCGGCCTTCGGACACGCGCACCAGGATGCCGCATCCCGCGGGACAGGACCGGCAGGAACTGGCATAATAGTTCGCGATGCCGGGGGTCACTCCCTCGTCCGGGGGAATGAGGTAGGGGATCAGCTTCTCGTTCGCCGATTTGCAGCCGGCAAGCGCGCCGCTTGCGGCGGTCAGTCCGGTCAGCTGTAAGAATGTCCTTCGGTTCATCAGGGGTTCCTCAGAGAGGGTATCTCTTAACGTCAAATCTTTTCAAGCGGTGGGTCTTTGTTTTTTAATTCATTTATGACAGGTCCAGCAATCGATGCTGGCCTTCTTCTGTTTATGACAGTTCAGGCACCAGCCCATTTCTATTTTGGTCTTCCGCGTGATGCGCTCCATGGCCGCAACGTCGCCATGACAGGTCGTGCAGAGGAGCCCTGCGCGCAGGTGCATCATATGCGGGAAATGGACATGGTCGGGCACGCCGTAGACCCTGACCCAGGGGACCGGCTCTTTTTTGTCCCAGTACTCCATCAGTTTCTTGATCTCCGGGGCGTCCCGGGCGATGAAGAGGTGGCAGGCGCGGCAGTCCGCCACGGCGGGGATGCCGGCAACTGCCGATCTCGGAGCTGCGCGATGACAGAAGAGGCAGGGGATGCTGTTCTCGCCGGCGTGCTTCTTATGGCTGAAGGCAATGGGCTGGACCGGGGAGCGGTCCCGAAGATCGAGCGGAAGATCGTACAGGAATGCCAGCCCGGCGACGAGAACGGCCGCCGCTGCGGCCAGCCCGGCAAGAAGCCATGATTTCTTCACGGGACGGTACCTTTCTCCAGAGCTTATTCCCTATCCGCGATGCGCTTCCCTATTTTCCTTACCGGGGGGAGAGAGATGATGATTTTGACAGGTCCGATAGTATAAAGTTTACCCGAGCGAGGCTAATAGTCAAGCGACGAGGGAAATATTCCGGACGCTCCTCCCTCAGTTTGACAAACACTTTCCACACTGATATAGTTCGTTTTATCAGCCGCCCGCCCGGGCCGATGCACAACTCCTATGACGAACCGACGACAATTCCTGCAAAAGATACTGGCACTTCTGGGTCTTGCGACCTTTGCCTCATTCCTGTACCCTTTTTTCAAGTACTTTTCTCCCCCTGCCGGTGAAGCAGGGACTAAAACGCTGGTCCTGAGCAAGGCAGATATCCCGCCGGGCGGATCGAAGGAAGTCGTTTTTAACAATACTCCCTGTGTTGTCATCAACAGGCCTGACCGGGGGTTCATCGTGCTTTCCCGGGTCTGCACCCATCTCGGGTGCCTTGTGGATTATCAAAAAGAGAAGAATATCCTGCTCTGCCCCTGCCACGGCGGGATCTACGACCCCTCGGGCAGCGTTGTGTCCGGGCCGCCGCCCAAACCCCTGCAGCAGTTCCCGCTGAGGGTCCAGGGAGACTCGATCATCATCGGGTAGCAGTGAACAGCATCACCCTTTTAACCGAAGGATCCTTGACACGGATAACGGCGGATCAATTGATGAGGAAGCATGATCGCTCTTGTGACGTATCCGACCTTATCATAGTATTTATCGGACCTGATCCGTGTCGAAGGTCTGTTCTTAAGTTCCTGCAGGGGGCCAGTTCATGGTAAAGAAAATACTCAATTGGATCGAGGTCAGGATCGGGCTGGGCGAGCTCATCAGGACCCACTTGACCGGATACCTGGTCCCGGTGAACATCAACATCTTCCATACCCTCGGCCTGGTCGCGCTTTCCGGGTTCATCGTCCAGGTACTCACCGGCATTCTTCTCCTTACCTACTATGTACCCCAGCCCGAGTACGCTTTTAAGAGTGTGCAGAACATCATGGTCAGCGTGCCCTACGGCTGGCTCTTCCGGCTGATGCACGTAGTGGGAAGCAATCTCATCGTGATCGCCGTCGGAAGCCACATGCTGTCGGTGTTCTTTATGAACAGCTATAAAAAGCCGCGTGAGCTGACCTGGTTCTCGGGCGCAAGCATGCTGCTCATCACCCTCACCTTCTGTCTCAGCGGCTACCTGCTTCCCTGGAGCCAGCTCTCCTATTGGGCAACGACGATCGTGACGAACATCCCCTCGGCCATCCCCGTCTTCGGCGCCATCACCGTGAAATGCCTGCAGGGCGGGCAGAGCGTGTCGGGCATCACGCTCGGACGGTTCTTCGCTCTGCACGTGGTCGTCATGCCGCTCCTGCTTTTGACCTCCCTGAGCCTCCATCTTTTTCTCATCAGGAGGATCGGCATCGCCACGCCGCCCCTCGGCAGGAAAGAAGAGAAAAGACCGTGGGCCGCATTCCACCATGAGGACCATCCCGGGGGCTATCCCTTCTTTCCCGACTTCGTGCTGAAAGAGACTTCCATGGTGATGGCCTTCTTTGCGCTGATGTTCCTCGTCATCACCTTCGCTCCGACCCTCTTTCTGCCTGACGACGCGAACATTCCCGCCGACCCCTTCAAAACCCCGGCGCACATCAAGCCGGAATGGTATTTCCTGGCACCCTACCAGATGCTGAAGGTGGTCCCGAACAAGTTCGTCGGCATCAGCCTGCAGGGCATCATGGTCGCGCTGTTCTTCCTGTGGCCTTTCCTTGACGTCAAAAAAGAGGACAACCTTCTGAAGCGGCGGGTCCTGTTTAGTGTTTTCATTGCTACGCTCCTGGGCTGGGTCGTCCTGACGATATGGGGAAAATATTCATGAGATACCTGATCGCCGGTTGCCTTCTCCTCATGCTGGCCGCTTCCGCTCAGGCGGCGGACCATGAGCCGATCTGCATCCTCTGCCACGACGCCGATACCATGAAGCCGGAGTTCCGGAAGATCCCGGCAGCGTGGCGGACGAGCTGGCACTACCGGAACGGTGTTGCCTGCAACGACTGCCACGGCGGCGACGCCGCTGACGCTGCACTGGCCATGTCGCGGGAGCGCGGTTTCGTCGGCGCGCCCAAGCCGCAGGCCGTGCCCGAATTCTGCGGCAAGTGCCATATCGGCATCCTGAAGAACTACCTCGAAAGCGGGCACGGGAAAGCACTGAAGGCCTCGGGCCGGGGGCCGAACTGCGTCACCTGCCACGGCTCGCACGATATCCAGAAGGCGAACGTCGACATCATCAACGAACAGCGATGCACGCAGTGCCACACCTACGATCGTGCCAGAGCAATGAAACAGGCTTTGTCCGGGACCGAGCAAAAACTGCGTGATGTCGAAAGCGCCTTGCAGAAACTTTCTTCTCAAGGGATGTATACGGCGGAGGAAGAGAAAACGCTCTTCCGGACGGAGGCGGAGTTCCGCACGCTTTTTCATACGGTCGATGTTCCGCTCGTGAAGGAACGGACTGACGGTTTTGACCACCAGCTGGCTGTGCTCCAGAACAGGGCCGATTCGCTCTTTGTCGAGCTCCGTGCACGGAAGAACTTCTCGGGGTTCCTGACGCTGGTGTTCGTTGCCGGGGGCGCCGTCGCGTACCTCCTTGCCAAGACCTATCGCTGATCCCGGAAGGCCGGCGGACGGAAATGGCCGTCAGCGGCTTGATGCCGCGATGATCCCGGCCCAACCTCCTTTCCAAAGAACCGATCTCGTGCCGCGATCCTGCAGGAATCGCCCGCTCAATAAGGTGACGCTGCGGAAGAATGATCTGAAGGAGCGTAGTGACCCCATGCTGAGTTTGCTGCGGCACGGGCCATTGCCGGATCTGAGCTGAAAATCAGGTAGAATCCCGGTATAATCATGGCAAAAGTTCTTTGCGACCTGGCACCCACCGGGCAACGGCTGTTTAGCAGAGAAACATACTATTCAGGATGAGGCGCTGACATGAACTCCCGATCAAAACTCATGCTGATCATACTCGCGGCAGGCATCGGCATCGCCCTGGCAGGATACTATCTGGGCCAGTGGCACAGCCGTGACCGGCATGCAGGAATCTCTGCCGAAGAGACCGGATATACCTGTCCCATGCATCCTTTCGTGACCAAGGACCGGACCGGCGTCTGCCCGATCTGCGGCATGGAACTGGTGCGAAAAGGTGCAGGTGCCATGGACCCCGGGGACCTGCACCTCAAAGAGCATGTCTTTCTTTCGCCTTCCCAGCAGGTGATGGCGGACCTGAGCGTCATGAATGTCATGTACAAACCGCTCTTCAAGGTGATCAGCGCCGCGGGGGTCATAGCCTACGATCAATCCCGCCAGGGCAGGGTCTCTGCCGTGGCTGCCGGCAGGATCGAGCGACTCGCTGCGGACAGCGTGGGTGCTGCGGTCAGCAAAGAACATGCGGCCGCAGAGCTCAGCTCGCCCGACCTGGTGGGCGCGGAGGAAGCATACCTCGCTGCATACCGCGCGGCCAATGCGCAGGACCGCGCGGCAGCCCGTCAGTCCATCGGCACACCGCTCTATCAGGCCCATCAGCGCCTGCGCGGACTGGGGTTCACGGATGCGGAGTTCTCGGCGCTCGAGCAAACGGGGGAGGCGACGGTGCGCGTTCTGGTCTATCCGCCCATGAACGGCATCGTTATCGCGAAAGAAGCGCAGGAGGGCCAGTACGTCAGGGCGGGAGACACGCTCCTCGGCATTGCCGACCTCTCGCAGGTCTGGGCGGACCTCGAGGTCTATGAAGATGAATTCTCCTACCTTGCGGTAGGACAGCACGTCTCGCTCACCAGCCGCGCTTATCCCGGAAAGGAGTTCTCCGGCAGAATAATATTCGTCTATCCCTTTTTCGATCCGAAGACGCGGACCAACCGGGTGCGCGTTGCCTTGCCGAACCGGCAGTTCTTCCTGAAGCCGGACATGCTGGTCCAGGCTTCCATCCAGGTGCCGCTCGGTACGGGGCTGGCCGTGCCGGCCGAGGCCGTCGTCGTGACCGGCAGCCGGTCACTGGTCTGGGTCCAGGTCCGTCAGGGTGTGTTCGTGCCGCGCGAAGTGACCACGGGGGTACGGTACCGCTACGACATCCAGGTCCTGAGCGGCCTCAGCAAGAATGAAGTGGTGGCGGCCAATGGAGCATACCTGGTCGATGCCGAGGCCAGGCTTCAGTCGGGCGAGGGGTCTGACCTTCAGGCTTCGGCCCCGCCTGACGGGGCCGCGGACAGCAGCGCATTGGGCCGCAAGAACGACATGGACATGAGCGACATGGACATGAGCGATGTGAGCAGCTCATCGCCTGCATTCGATAAAAGAATACCGACCCGAACGAAACCGCACTGACGAACCGGCCCGCATCCCCGGACCCGGGCAACGCACACCGTGGCTGTTGTCTGAACACGACCGTAGCGATATACGACTCCCGTAGTGCCGCCCTGATGGAGCTTCACAAGCCATGATCGAACGTCTCATCGAACTTTCTCTCAAGAACCGCATCGCGGTCCTGGCTGTTTTCGGGTTGATCGCCATCATCGGCGTCTGGGCCGTCCGCACCACGCCGATCGACGCCATTCCCGATCTCTCGGACAACCAGGTGATTGTGTTCACCGATTTTCCGGGCCGCCCTCCCCAGGTGGTGGAGAACCAGGTGACCTACCCGCTGGCAAGCAGCCTCCAGGGATTGCCGCGTGTCAAGGCGGTGCGCGCCTCCTCCGCCTTCGGCTTCTCCATGATCTATGTCATCTTTGACGACGGGGCCGACATCTATTGGGCGAGGAACCGCGTCGCGGAACGCCTCAGCATCGCTTCATCGGCCCTCCCGCCGGGAGTGGCCCCGCGCATCGGCCCCGACGGCACGGGGGTGGGCCACGTGTTCTGGTATACGCTGCGCGGCCGGGGGTATACGCTGGAGCAGCTCCGGACCCTGCAGGACTGGTTCGTCCGTTACCAGCTTGCCACGGTGCCGGGCGTTGCCGAGGTCGCGTCCATCGGCGGGTTCGTGCGGGAGTATCAGGTCGATCTGGACCCGCAGCGCCTGCAGGGCTACGGCATCACCACCCCGGACGTCATCCGGGCGCTCAAGCGCACCAATGCGTCCTCCGGCGGCAGTGTCGTGGAACAGGCCCGGGCCGAGTTCATGATCATGGGCTCGGGCACGGTCGAAACGCTGGAGGACCTGGAGAACACGCCGGTTTTTACCGGCGAGTATGGCGTTCCGGTGCTCGTCAAACAGCTCGGTACGGTCCAGATGGGCGGGGCTTTCCGGCGCGGGCTGCTCGACCTCAACGGCGAAGGCGAGGTTGTCGGCGGCATCGTGGTCATGCGATACAACGAAAATGCGGCCGAGGTCATCAGACTGGTGAAGGAAAAGATCGCGTCCATCGACCGCGGCCTTCCTTCCGGCGTGGAGATCGTTACGGCCTACGACCGGTCGGAGCTGATCAACCGCTCCGTGGGCACATTGAAGCGCATCCTCTCCGAAGAGACGGTCGTGGTCACCCTGGTTGTCCTCCTTTTCCTGCTGCACCTGCGAAGCGCCCTGGTCATCGTCCTGACCCTTCCGGTCGCGATCCTGTCGGCCTTCATCGCCATGCGGCTCCTGGGCATCACCTCCAACATCATGTCCCTGGGCGGGATCGCCATCGCCGTCGGCGTGCTCGTGGATGCCGGGGTCATTATGGTCGAGAACACCTACCGCCGCCTCGCGGAACTGCCCGAAGAAGTACGCGACAAACGAAGGCTCGAGGTGATCATCGGCGCTTCCCAGCAGGTAGGCAGGGCGATATTTTTCTCCCTGGCGATCATCATTCTCTCGTTCGTACCGGTTTTTCTGCTGGAAGGCCAGGAGGGCAAGCTTTTCCATCCGCTGGCGTTCACCAAGACCTTTACCATGACCGCCGCAGCCATCAGTGCCGTCACGCTGGTGCCGGTGCTGATGTACTACCTGCTGCGCGGAAAGATGTCACCGGAGGCCCGGAACCCCGTGTCCGCGTTCTTCATTCGCTGGTACGACCCGGTCATCGTCTGGGCGCTGCAGCGCCCGCGGGCCGTGATCGCCCTGAACCTGGTTGCCCTGCTCATTGCGGTCCCGCTCTTTTTCTCGCTGGGCAGCGAGTTCATGCCCCCCCTCGATGAAGGTTCGATCCTCTACATGCCGACGGCTCTCCCGAACATCTCGCTGACCGAGGCCAAAAGGATGATCCAGGTCCAGGACAGCATCATCAGGAGCGTGCCCGAAGTGGACAATGTGCTCGGCAAGGTGGGCAGGGCCGAGACCGCTACGGACCCGGCGCCGGTCTCCATGTTCGAGACCATCATCCTGCTGAAGCCCCGCGACCAGTGGCGCCACGGCGTTACGCGCGACAGCATCGTTGCAGAACTGGACACCCGGCTGCAGCAGAGCGGGATCCGCAACGGCTGGACCCAACCGATCATCAACAGGATCAACATGCTCTCCACCGGCATCAGGACCGATCTGGGAGTGAAGATCTACGGCCCCGACCTCACGGTTTTGCGGGACCTGGCAATCCAGGCCGAAACCGTGCTGAAGCGCATTCCCGGCGCCGCCGACGTCGTGGCCGAACGGGTCACGGGCGGCACCTATCTGGATATCGCGGTCGACCGGCCGGCGGCGGCACGGTACGGCGTCCAGGTCCAGGATATCCAGGACATGATCGAGATGGTGCTGGGCGGGACCGCGGTCAGCGACATGATGGGCATGAGCGGCGACCGGGGACGGTATCCGATCCGGGTGCGGTATCTGCGGGACCGGCGGGACACGCTCCAGACCATCCCACGCGTGCCCGTACCCGGCGCGAACAATACGCAGGTCCCGCTGTCGCTTGTCACCAGGATCACCACCGCCTCCGGACCGCCGGAGATCAACAGCGAAGGCGGCATGCTCCGGTCCCTGGTGTTCCTGAACGTCCGGGGCCGCGATATGGGCGGGTTCGTGAGCGAGGCGCGGGAGGTGTTAAAGCAGGAACTCTTGCTGCCTCCAGGGTATTCGATCGTCTGGGCCGGGCAATGGGAGAACCAGCTGCGCGCCAGGGCGCGGCTTCGGATCATGGTCCCGCTGGGGCTCTTGATCGTCTTCGTGCTCCTGTACTTTACCTTCCGTTCGGCGCGGGAGGCGGCCATGGTCATGCTCTCGGTCCCTTTTGCTCTCGTAGGCGGGGTCTTGCTGATCTGGCTGCTCGACTACCATCTGTCCGTTGCCGTCTGGGTCGGCTTTATCGCGCTCTACGGCATCGCCGTCGAGACCGGGGTCGTGATGATCCTCTACCTGCATGAGGCGCTTGACCGCCGGCTGCTCCAGGGGCCGGTCACGGAGCAGGACATCGTCGATGCGGCCCGCGAGGGGGCGGTCCTGCGTCTTCGTCCGAAGCTGATGACCGTGCTCGTGGCGCTGCTCGGCCTGGCGCCGCTCATGTGGTCGGGCGGGACCGGCGCCGACGTGATGCGGCCCGTGGCCGCTCCCATGATAGGCGGCATGATCACCTCGGCCATCCATGTGCTGGTCATGACTCCGGTGATTTTTGTGCTCATGAAGCAGCGTGATCTGCGCCGCGGCAGGCTCCGGTCGAGCCGTCCCGGTGCAGAGCAGCCGGTGCAATAATCGTTACGAAATCAAGTTGCCGATAATCCGACCCCTAAGGAGAGTGAACATGAAAAGAACGATCGTCGCAGTTGCAGCAGCAATGGCCCTGTCAGCATCCGCGGCCCCTGCCATGGACCATGGCGCCATGAATATGGACCATGGCTCCGGCATGATGGCTCACGGTACGGTGATCCATGAAGAGGTCGTGGACAATATCAAAGCCACGTTCAGCGTTACCGATATCAAGGAAAGCATGCAGGGGATGGAGATGCCCAAGGGGATGAAAGAGACCCATCACCTCATGGCCGCATTCACCGAAGTGAAGACCGGTAAGGTCCTGGCCAAGGGAGAGGTGAAGGCAAAGGTGCAGGCCCCGGACAAGTCGGAACAGGTGAAGGACCTGATGGGAATGGAAGGCCACTTCGGCGCTGACTTCGATCTGTCGAAAAAAGGGAATTACGGTATCATGGCCAAGTTCAAGGTCGGTGACCAGAAGGTCCGGACCCTGAAGTTCTGGTATGCCGTAAAATAGGCATCCTAACCGGTAAGGACCTGAAGTCTTTGCTCAGGGATCAGATCGGATAGTGGCCGGATAACGGCGGATCTTCGTACCGTAATGAGAATGCTTTGCAGTTTAGCTTATCCGTCGTTCATCCGATTTTCCGTGGCAAAATATTTTCTGCGTTATTCGTGTCTGGACCAAAAAAGCGCCCGCGGCTTCATGCCACGGGCGCTTTACTTATTGATAGTCTGCATACCGCAAAAACTGCCGCTTATATTCTGTTCAGCTCCATGGTGACATTCTCCTGCCTGACCGGGATCTTGGGGTCGGTATAGAAGAGGACCGCTGTTCCGGTGATCAGTGCCCCGCTTTTGACCTCGCCCGTAAAATGCACGGTAAGCCCCCGTTTGTTTTCGGTGTCGAACTTCAGTTCGTCATTGGTGCGGGACCCGTTCAGTTTTACCGCACCGCCATCCACCTTCGTGAAGACCATCGTGCCGGAAAGGGTCTGGGCCTTTTGCGTGAGCTTGAACTCCAGGTCCGACAGCGATTTGCCGGTTTCCACAAGGGTCATTTTCCCCATCCATTTGCCGGAAACGTCGGACTTGCCGGTACAGCTAACGAGCGCTGCCAGAAGACATCCAACAACGATCAACCTTGTTGTTTGCCATTGCATAATTCTATTCATTATTTCTCCTGTCT
>JBGQDI010000086.1:0-9842 GCA_041495765.1 Nitrospirota bacterium | reverse complement strand
GCAAAACAGATCGGCCCGTGCGGCGGCAGATGGAACTCCGTCTGACGTTCAAGTTTTGGCCACTTTGGATAAATAAGTTTTATCTTCACACTATCCCCTTTTTGCGTTCGATCCGATGAGTTTCTGAACCAACCCCGGTACGTCGGAGCTCGTTTGTACAAAGGTCCGTGCTGCGGCAAGCTCTCCGAGGGCCGATGCGTTGTCGCCGGAGTCCCGCGCCAGGACGAAGTAGACCGCTTCGTCCGCTTCCGCTTTTCCCGCCAGCATGAACGGCGCTTCGTCGGCAAGAAGCATCTCTTCCGCAGTATCGAGCACTGCCGTCAGCGCGTTCTTTTCGTTCGCTGCATATACCACGGGACCGAGCAGGCCGAAATGGATGGCTGACTCGCCCAGGGGGCTGGACGGCAGGGTGTAGATAAAAAGGTTGCCTCGCGACAGCGTGCGCCCTCCTTCGAGGTAATCCCGGAAATACTCCCGGTCCGACCGCAGGGAGCCCTCTCTATTCGTTCCCACGATCCCGATGTCCTGCTTCTGCAGCGGAGAATATTCGATACCGGCGTCCTGCAGCGCAAGGCTCACGGCAAAAGCGGTCATCCGCGAGATCGTATCGAGCCGTCCGAAGTTCTTGAAGGGGTGCGAAAAGATATCCATCTTCGGCAGCAAGTGGGCGCCTTCGCCGTTCTCATAGGCGTGCTGCAGCTCGCTCCTGATGCAGCCGTATCCCTCCGGGGTGAGCCATCCTATGCCGCGAACCATTATTTTCATTTTCATTTCTGTTTTATCTTACTTCTTACGTCTGACTTCTTACTTCTGTTTTCTGTCTTCACGCCAAAACGAGCGCAGTATTTATTCCGCTGAAGCCTGCGTTCGTCACGAGAGCAAGTCCGCCTGTCTGCACCTGCTGCTGTTTACCCGAGACCCAGCCCCGGGCATCGTCATCAGGCTCGACCAGGTTCACGGTCGGAGGAACGGTCCGCTCACGAAGCGCCCGAAGCGCGATGATCAGCTCCACAAGCCCCGCGGCGCCCATGGTATGGCCCATGCCGCCCTTGATCGAATAGACCGGCCGCTCCTTGTTCTGAAAGACCGCACGAAAGGCCCGCATCTCCATCTGGTCGTTGTACAGGGTCCCGGTACCATGGGCCGAGATGAATCCGATGTCGGCCGCCTCGGCGAACGCCGAGGCCATGGCTTTTTCTATGGCCAGGACCAGGCCTTCACTCTCCCGCGACGGGCCGGTCATGTGGTTGGCGTCATCGCTCAGTCCCCAGCCGGCAAGGATCCCCAGCACCGGGCGGTTCTCGCGAATTGCCCGCTCTTCGCTCATCAAAAGCGCAAAGGCTGCAGCTTCGCCGACGTTCAGGCCCGCCCGGTGTTTGTCAAAGGGCCGGGCCGGCTCACGGTCCAGCGCCATCAGCGACGAGAATCCGGCAAAGATGAACTCCGTGATGCTGTCGCAGGCCGCCACGAGCACGCAATCGGCGTGCCCGTTCCGGATCATGGCCGCTGCCTGCGCTGCCGCAGCTGCCGACGAGGTGCAGGCCGCCGAAAGCACTATTCCTTCCCCGCTCACGCCGGTCAGATCGGCGACCTTGCCGAGGAGCCGGGTCACGACCGCGTCAGCGCCGTCGCCCTGCTGTTCAAGCATGCTCTGTTCGAGCAGGTCGATCTCACCTTTGGTCGTTGCCAGGACCAGCTTTGCATCGCTCGGGACAGCAACCCCTTCGAACAGCGTCCGCAGCATCTGCATCACCAGGGACTCCCCGTGGTGATAGGTCAGGCCGCCTACGATGCCGGCGAGGTCCGAATGGAATGCCGCGGTCCTGAACCGGTCGACGCGGGAAATGGCGCTCTTTCCGGCAAACAGGCCCTGCCAGCAGGCTTCCGTCCCTTTCCCGTAGGGGGTGACCATCTCTGCCATCACGATGACGGGTCTCATGGTTTTTTGCCGAGCTCTCCGGCCTTCCATCGTCTGCGGCACCGGTCAAGCAGTTCCGGTGAGACCATGAAAGGTGCGCCGGTCTCATGGTGGGTGAACAACTGCACCATGTAGCCGCTTGAGGCAAGGCTTCCGTCCTGTTTGAACAAATGATATTCCGTGTTCAGCCGCGCACCTTCGTTCCAGATCAATGATGCCCTGATCGTGAACTCCTCATCCAGGAAGAGCGGCTTGAAATAGTCGATATGGAACTCCACGAGCGGTGCGCGCAACCCTGCCTCGAAGTACTCATGATAAGACAGTCCGATCGCCCTGCCGAGCGCCTCGGACGCTTCTTCGAAGTAGAGCGGATACCGGCCATGCCAGGCGATAGCCATGGGATCGGCCTCGTTGAAGTGGACCCGCCGCTTGACCTCGACGCTCAGCGGGTCCGGCGCTCCGGGGACCCGTTCAAAATAGATCGTTCTTTTTCTTTTCATCAGCATACCCCGGACGAACCAGACCCTACCCCTGCCACGAAGACACGAAGGCGCGAAGAGATGCCTGAGTCTTTCGCCGTTTTTATAAATTGTACTTTTTTAGACGTTCTTTGTGTCTTCGTGCCTTCGTGGCAAAATAGTCGTGCCGTTTTGAAAATAATTTCTTTTGCAATTAACTTATCTGTTCAAATTCTAATTATCAAAAACGACCCGCAGCTTCAGCTCCGAGATCTTGACCGTGTTCTTTGTGATGACCGCTTTGATCGTGTGCTCACCGCTCGTAGCTCCATTGTCGTTCACCACGCAGGTCATTTCGTCGTCCGGAAACAAGGGGGAGAAATACTTGGCGAGCACGACCTCTTTCAGCGTCACGCGTTTACTCCGCCCTTTTTCGAGCGCCGAGAGCGCGCACTGTACCTGGCACACACCCGGAAGGATCTTCTTCGCGGGGAAGTGCCCCTGGAACCCGATGAATTCAGCCGGAAAGATGAAATGTGCCGTCAGTGTCAGACTTTCCATCTCCAAACCCGTCATGTACTGTTCTATCTCTTCCTTCACTTTTCTCAACGGTGGATCTCCTTCTGCCTGACGATCAGACGGTAACCGTACCGGTAGTTCTGCAGGACGATGCCCATGGGGAAATGCTTTCCCTCCTGCAGTTGGTAATCGTAGTACGAGACCCGCCAGACAGCCTGGTCGTCCTCATAATAGGTTTTTGTGCGCAGGTCCGTCGGCTCGCCGGCGAAGACATATTGCAGCGCACCAGCACCGGACTGCTGCCTGAAAACAATCCGGTCTTTTTTTTGTGTGATATGCGCCTGGGCAGAGGGGATCAGATCGAAATACACGCGCACGATGTCGTCTCCCACGGCGTGTCCGATATCGCCTTTTTCCGCCAGCGGCCCGATGGCGAACTGGGAGAGGATACCGTCCCGGTTTCCCGTGATCTCGAGAAGCTTCACGCCCATGTGGTTCATGCAGGCCACTTTATAGGACTGGTCCGTTGCATTGACGTCGAGGTACCCGATCCCGGCGAAGGTGAACCAAGTATACTCAAAAACAATTGTATTGAGCAATTGGAAAGTGTCCGCATTGCCGCTCTTGAACCGTTCGACCACCGCCTGCGGATCGGCATTGCCCAGGGGAACGAGCGATGCTTCCGGAAAGGGCGGCGCGCCCGCACAGCCTGCAACGAGCATCGCCAGAAGTATCAAAGACCGTTTCATCTAGGCCGGCTCCTTCCGCGCCGATGAAACGAGGCTGCAGAGCGAGGGGACCACGATGACAGACGAAAGGTAACCTGCGACCATGCAAATGACCATGGCAACGCCCGTGGAATACAATGCGGGGTGCCTTGCAAAAAGCATGACACCCGCGCCGATGACGTTCGTGACCGCCGACAGGGTCACGGCAATGACCGTTCCGATGCGCAGATTGTACCGGTACTCATAGGTCATGCCGATCCCGTAATCGACAATGACCCCGGTCGTGACGATGGCCGCGACCAGGTTCACCACGTTCAGCGGCATATGGAACAAGGCCATGATGCCCACGAGCCAGACGACGCCGGTGAGGACCGGCACCAATGCGATAAAGGTCTCCGTCCAGTTCCGGAAGAAAAGCCAGGACAACACGATGTTGAACAGGATCGCCAGCGGGACCAGGAAGCGCATCTCGCGTGACGTAAAGTCCGATATGGACGCCGACAGCACCCGGCCGGAAACGATAAAGGTGCCGGGATGCTTTTGCGTGACCGCGTTCAGCGCATCGACCGAACTTTGTTCATCGGGAAAGTACGACAAGATCCGGAAGCCATCCTGTTTTTGCACGACAAAACGCTCCTGCAGTTTTGCAAGCATGCCGTTCGGGTCCTTTCCCTGGCCTTCATGGGCATAGAGCCCGTTGAAAAAAGGAGTGAACGCCCTGTCCGAGAACTGATAGCGGTCCGATGCCTGCGTGATGAGCCGCCGCAGCTTCGCCTCCCGCCCCGACCTCCAGAATCGGTCCCAGCGCTCCACGTTCGATGCCCGGGTCCGTGCAGAGGACCAGAACAGGGCAAGGCTCGTGAAATTCTCCGGGCCCACGGTCTTGATCGCCTCGGCATAGACCTGGTCGTTCAATTCCATGGCGTCCTCGGAGGTCGCCCCCGGGACGACAAAGATCGCCTGGTTCGTCTTCCCTCCCCAGATAGCATGAAAGTGCTGCTCGGCGAGGAGGACCGACGGCTCGCTGCCATCCAGTTTTTTCACATCGCTGTCGAACTGTACCGTGAACGAAAGGATGGCGGCAATGACCGTGAGGCCGGCCCAGATACCGACGATCGTCTTTGCCGGCCAGTTGACCCGCTTCAGCCGGTCGCCGATGGTGGGATCAGCAACAAGGTGAAAATGTTCCCAGGACAATACGAGCGGCAGGACAAAGAGCGAGAACAGGAGACAGATGAGGACGCAGAGCATGGAAAAGAGCGAGAGCTGGTGGTAGCCGTGGATCATGGAAAAATAGAGGACGAAAAAGCTGAAGATCGTGGTGATGGCGTCGATGCTTACCAGCTTCGCCAGTTTGATCATCTGCGAGGCATCGGACCCCCGCTTCATGGCGATGTAGACCAGAAGTCCGTAATCGATCGAGATGCCGGCAATGGCGGTCCCGAACCCGATGACGAGATAGGAGAGTTTGCCTTCGACGAAGGTGGAGATGATGATCGACCAGGCCACGGCGATGAGCGGGATGATGAACACAAAGAACGCCCGCGGATCGCGGAAGACGACGAGGAACAATACGAGGAATGCGATCGAGGCGATGACCGAGGCGACCTTGATGTCCCGCTTGATCACCTTCTCATTGCTCACCGTGTGGAAATGGCCGCCGATCATATCGGTGGTGATGTAATCCGGCAGACGCCCGAGCTCCTCCTCCAGCACGCGGACCAGTTCCTTGCTCTGCTGGGAATCCATCATGGGGACCGAGGTCTGTACGATGAGCATGGAATGCCTGCCGTCGCGGCTCAGGAAATGCCCGTCCTCGACCGCCACGTCATATCCCATGGAAGCGGGAAGGGCCTTCAGCTTTCCGAAGAGCAGCATCTTGATGTCCAGGGGGTCCGTGCGGGAAAGGGACGACATGAAGATGCTCTCGGGCCGAAAGGACTGCAGGTAGATCTTCTTCAGCTGCGCTGAAACGAAGGGGGCCGTGAGCGTCCCGTCGATCCTGGCAAGCTCTTCTTCGCCGAGTATCTGCGGCGCATACTGCAGCACCGAGAACTCATCCATGGCGCCGGCCATGGAGATGCCCGACATGACCTTGGTGAAGAGCGGCGGTTTGAGCGCGGCAGACAGCTGGTCCACGGCGAGGAAGAGCTCTTTCTTGCCCTTGTCGGGTGCGGTGACCGCAAGCGAAATGACGATCTTGTCGGAGAGGTTCGAGTCCCGCAGGAACTGGAGGCTCCGGGTGATGTCCTTGTCCGGAGGGAGCATGAGGTCGATGTTGCCTTCATAGCGGATGAAAGCCAGTCCTACCATCGAAAGCAAGGTAATGGCGCCGACGATCAGGAGCACCCACCGTTTGTGAGTTCTGACGACGTCAAAGGCCCGGGCGAAAAAAGCGTCAAACATGCCCCTTGACCTCAAAGTCGGCGTCCTTGAGAGGAACGTTCAACTGGGTGTTCGTGAAGGTGATCGTCGTCACGTCTCCGCTCACCTCCGTGATCTGTATGCGTTTAAGATATTTTTGATCTTCCCGGAACGTGATGGTGATGCTCTTGATGACCTTTTTGGAAATGTTCTTTTCCAGCGGGAGGAACTCAAGGACCAGCGGGTCGTTCTGTTTCACCCGCACATCGTTGACCGCCAGCAGGGAGCCGTACTCTCCCGAGAACCAGACGGTCAGCTGATTGAGCACGGTCTGAAAGATCGGGTTCTTGGTGAGCGACAGTTCCTGGACCTTGTTCGTGTCCTCGTCCCATTGGCGGATGAATTTGTCGGTGATCAACACGGAATACCGTACCGGTGAATCCACGTGCCAGGCGATCTTGCTTGGTTTCTGAAGATAGATCCGGCCCTTAAGAACGAGCTTTTCCTTGAACATGGCCATTTCTTTTTCCTGCGTGAAATCCGTTTTCAGGCTCGTGAAGTCCGAGACCTTCTTCCCGATCGTATTCAGCAGCGCCGACAGGTCGTTCTGCGGCGGCGCCGGTGCAGTGCTTTTTTCATCGGCGTACACCGCTGCGGTCAGAGCCGGGAGACAGAGGGTCAGCGTGAGCAATATCGTTATGCCTCTTTTTATCGTGGTCATCATGCCGCCTTACCGTCGCTCTGGAAGACCTTGAGCTCGCCGCGGGCGATCACCGTGTCGCCCTTTTTCACTTCTCCCTGGATGATGCCGAAATCGCCGTACTTGGCGACCTTGAACATGGAGATCCGCAGAACGTCGCCGACGCGGGCGCTGCCGGGGATCTCGAGGTTTTTTATGCCCAGCAGAAAACCTTCCTGCTGGGGGCTGCGGCTCCCGAGCTTCCGGAACCCTTCCTGGGCCGCCATGGCCTGGGACATGATCTCGGGATAGGCGGCTTCATCGAGCTTCCCGTCCCTTCCGACGAACACCATGTCTTCCATCACCGTCATTTCCGATACGGACGCCCGCTCCCGCACCTCAAGGAGCCGGTCGATCATGAGCATGGGCGGTTTGTGCGGAACGAGCTGCGCCGCATCCACGGGCAGGAACATGATCTCTTCGCGCCGGTCAAGGTTCTTCCAGCAGAGCGGGTCCGAGGCAAGGTAGTCGCCGGTCATCTGAAATGCTGCGCCGCGGCATCCGTAACACTCGTTCAACCGGTCGCACTGGCTGCAGGGCCCTTTGATCGTCTGGGTATATATCTTGAGGTCCTGGACCACTTCGCTGTCCTTCAGGATGTCCTTGAGCTTCTGTTTGCGCACGTTGCCGATCGGGATCGTGACGCCTACGCAGGGTTGGACGTCCCCTTCGGAATTCACGGCGCAGGAGAAACGGTGCCGAAGGCACTCGCCTCCGATAAGCGGCGGCTTGGGGTCCCAGTGATGTCCGTATTTGTTCCGGTCGATCTTGGAGATCCTCTTGAACAGCTCCTCCACCTGGCGGGAATCGACGTCGAGCATATTATGTTCTTTGGCGCCGCCCTGCGGCGTGATCATCTCGAAATAAGGAGCGATGTTCTGGTCCCTCAGCCACTCCCACATCTTCGGGAGCTCCTCGATGTTCTGCTGGCAGACGACCGTGCTGATGCCCATGAAGCGGTCCTTCGAAGGATAGCCCGCTGCTTTCAGGTTCTTGAAGGCCTCGTGGATCTGAGTGTAGGCGCCTTTTCTGCCCGACAGCGTGTCCTGCACCTTCTCGTCAAAGGTGTTCATTTTCAGCACGACGCGGACGCCTGCAGCGTAGAATTCCCGGGCCATCTCCGCGGTCATGTTCGTGCCGTTCGTGAACAGCTCAACGTCCATGTCCAGGCCGCGGATAAACTTGATCATCTCGACGATGTGCGGATAGAGCATGGGCTCGCCGCCGAGAACGATCATCTTCCGCGCCCCCAGCTCCTTGGCCTGCGTGATGAGGTCGAAGAACTCTTCCCTGCTCAGCTCGTCACGATGGACCGTATGGTCCGACGCGTAACAGTAGAGGCAGCGGAAATTGCAGCTCTTGTTGAACTCCAGCTCCATCGAAAGGAGCCGTCCTTCGCGGACGGCTTCGGCGATCTCCTCCTGGGAGAACTCTGCGCCATAGATACGGCTTTGACAGCTTTTCATAGTTTTTTTCTCTTATCCACGAAGCGAATTAATTTCCGGGAGTTCCCGGCAAATACCTCGTTCTTCACGTCGTCCTCGTTCGATACGACGACCTCCGGCCGCACCCGAAGGTGCGCCTGCAGCTTGTCGCTGATCATCTCGGCAGTGAGGGACTGGTCCCTGAGCGCGACCGTGACCTTCAGTACATCGGAGAGATCGAAATCGCTCGTCGCGGTCACGTAGTATTCGCTGATCCCCGGAAGCGCGTCAAGGACGGCATAGAGCGAATTGGGGTACAGTGTCGTTCCCCGAAATTTTATCATGTGGTTCTTCCGTCCCACGATGGGGCCCAGCCGGGGCGATCTTCTGCCGCAGGAACAGGGCGCGTCGACGAGAAAGCTCATGTCACCGGTCTTGAAGCGCAGAAGCGGCATGCCCTCGATGGTCAGCGGCGTTACCACCACCTCGCCCAGCTCGCCCGACGGGAGCACTTCGCCCCGGTCGTTGACGATCTCCACCACCGCCAGGTTCGGATGCAGGTGTCCACCCTGCTGGGCCGTGCATTCGCAGAAGGACGTTATGGTCTCCGACGACGCATAGGTCGAATAGACCCGGGCGCCCCAGACCGCTTCCAGGCTCTCGCCCACCCGCAGGAACCGCAGGCTACGGTCCCTCACCGGCTCGCCGATGCAGATCAGCCTGCGGATACCGGTCCGATGCGGATCGATGCCGCGGGATTTTATGAGTTGTCCCAGCTTGAGCAGGAACGTCGGCACCCCGACGATCGCTGTCGGTTTGAGCCGTTCAATGATCTCGAGATGGCTCTCGAAGCCGCTCAGTCCGTTCCGGATCGCAGCAGCGCCGAGGCTTCGAACACCTGAGAAGTACGCCAGTCCGGCGATGAAACAGCGGTCCATGGTGCAGGTGAGCAGGACGATGTCATCCCGGGTGAGACCGCAGCTCTCGAGCGATAGTTCCTCGTTATAGGCAAGCCTGCGGAGATCGTTCTCCGTATACATCATCGTTGTCGGCTTGCCGGTCGTGCCGGACGACAGGACCATGTCCACGATGGCCGAACGGGGAACTGCCAGGAATTCGTCGTTGTGCTGCCCCAAGGCGGTCTTGTCCGTGAGCGGAAGCGCTGAGAGCGAGTCGAGGGTTACCGCCGTCGGATCGATGCTGCCTGCCTTGAAGAGCGAGCGGTAATAGGGCGAACGGGCGGCGAGGTACTGCAGATGCCGCCGCAGCAGCCCTTCCTGCACCACCCTGATCTCCCCGGGCGATGAGAACTCCAGTTTCCGGTGACCGTCGAACTCCATCATGCTCATAGGGCTTTCTCCATGATCGACAGCTCGTCATCGATGATATGCCAGACCCTGTTCTTGAAGGAAAATGCGTTCAGGTCCTTAACCTCGTCCCAGGCGATGGACGGCAGCCGACGCACGCGGATGGTGCCCGGCCGCAGGAGCAGCGATCCCTTGGGCGGGATGTTCTCGTTGCCGGTGATGCAGACCGGCACAACGGCTGCCTTGGACTCCAATGCCAGGCGGAAGGCGGCTCCGTGAAAACTTCCCATGGTCCTGCCGGCGGACCGGGTCCCTTCAGGAAAGAAAATGATCGATACCCCCTCGGAAAGCAGTTTCGTCGCCTGCTCCATGAACTGCTCATGCG
>JBGQDI010000085.1:0-9889 GCA_041495765.1 Nitrospirota bacterium | reverse complement strand
CTTCGTCTTCTCCACGCCGATCCTGGCTATGTTCTATTACTTCCTTCCCAAGGCCACCGGCCTTCCGATCTACAGCCATAGGCTGTCCATCGTCGCCTTCTGGTCCCTCGTCTTCATGTACCTCTGGACGGGCGCCCACCACTTGGTCTATACCCCCCTGCCCGACTGGATCCAGACGCTCGGCATCGCGTTCACCATATTCCTGATCGCGCCGTCCTGGGGCTCGGTGGTGAACGGGTACTATACCGTTGGCACCGATTGGTCCAAGATGGAATCAAATTACCTTACTAAATTCTTCATTTTGGGAATAACCTTCTACGGCCTGCAGACAGTACAGGGGCCGACACAAGGCCTGCGCGTGGTGAGCCAATTGATCCATTACACTGACTGGGTACCCGGCCACGTCCATATGGGGACCATGGGCTGGGTAACAATGACAACGGCAGCGTCGATCTATTATATTATCCCGAAGATCTATAACACGCAGATCTACAGCGAAAAGATCGCGAATATCCATTTCTGGCTCGTGCTGGTAGGCCAGTTGATCTTCTCGATCACCATGTGGATAACCGGGCTTATCCAGGGAGCTCTCTGGAAAGCTACGAACCCCGATGGCAGCCTGACCTACACGTTCGTCGAGGTCCTGGCAAAGAACTATCCTTACTGGAAAATGAGAACGCTGGGGGGCGTGATATTCACGGTCGGCATGCTCTTCTTTATCTACAACGTAGTTATGACAATTCGCAAAGGCAAGGCGCTTGCACTTGCCGGCGCAAAGGCATAGGGGGATATCATGGCTGGCAATCTCTACAATAAACCTATTTTGTTCGCGATCGTCGCTGCCGTGGTCATCCTGATCGGAACCGCGGTGACCATGTTCCTCCCGATGTTGACAGCTGAGATGCACCCGAAGCTTGCTGACCTGAAACCCTATACCGCACTTCAACTGGCAGGCAAGGACATGTACCAGCGTGAGGGATGCAACAACTGCCACACGCAGACAGTGCGTCCGCTGAAGACAGAGGTGATGCGATACGGTGAATATTCCAAGGCCGGTGAATTCGCGTACGACCGCCCCTTCCTCTGGGGTTCAAAACGCACCGGACCCGACCTTGCCCGCATCGGCGGGAAATATCCTGACAAATGGCACGAGCTCCATTTTGAGAACCCGCAGGCCTTCTTTGCCGAATCCAACATGCCGTCCTACGGGTGGATGGCGAAGAACAAGCTCGACCCGGCTTCGATCGAACAGCATATGAGGGCGAATGATTTTCCCTATACCGCCGATGAGATCGCACAGTTAAGGAACAAGAATGAGCTGGAAGCGCTGATCGCATATGTTCAGGTTATCGGCACGTCGGTAAAACGCATTGCTCCACCGGTTCAGTCCTTGATCAAGGAAACGCTTCTTCCGAACCCGCTCGCCGGTGATGCCTCGGCCATAAAACAGGGAGTGGCGTTGTATAACCAGCACTGCGTGGTCTGCCATGGGATCAACGGCATTGGGAAGATCGGCCCGAGCCTGGCGGATAATACTTTTTTCTATGTTGCCGGTGATGTGCCTGACGAGGATTATTTCGAAGTGATCAATAACGGCACCCAGCCCAACATGGTCGAAGACGGACGGACAGCAAAGGGCGGCATGCCTTCCTTTTCCAGCACATTGGACAAGAACAAGATATGGGCGCTCGTTGCCTATATCAGATCCCTCCAGGGGAAAAAATAAGGAGATACTATGGCCGATGACATGGATAACATACACGACTTTGAAGCAAAGACCACGTCGCGCAGCCTCCCCCTGGGCTGGCTGTTATTGTTCTGGGGGCTGATCCTCTTCGGCGTTTACTATTTTGTGGCTTATACGCCGTCCATCAGCGGCTGGTCTCAGGAACGCGCGTACACTGATTCAATGAAACCGTAACCCCCCGCGGGGCACAGGGAGGATGCCCGATCATGCTGGCAAAGCCCCTATGCCCCGCACCCTAGAGCCACATACTATTCGTTTCAGGGAGGTCTCCCATGGACGTTTCTATTCTGGCCACGATCGGATTTACGACAGCAGCAGTTATAGGGATTATCGTGTTGTTCGTTAAAGCACGCAGCGGAAAAAAGGGCGCGGGAAACTAACTACTTCCAGAAAGACGGGACTATCTGATGGAAAAACAAGCATGGGCATATATTTTGTTTGGACTCGCCCTGGTTGTTCTCTTCGTGGTCATCATCGCACATTATTATTCGCGAAAGCGCCACGATAAGGTCGAGGACGCAAAATACAAAATGCTGGACGACGATGAATAGAACGTTTCACCGGTTGCGTCTAACCTGCGGCATGGTCCTCTTCGCCATCCTCGTCGGCCTCCCTTATCTGCGGATACATGGTGAAAGCGCTCTTCGGTTCGATATTTTCTCGCTCCGGCTTTTCTTCTTCGGGACCAGCATCTGGCTGGCAGATTTTTTCATCGTGCTGGTCGCCGTGATCTTCCTGACCTTTCTCACCCTTTTTGCCACGACCCTCTTCGGTCGGGTCTGGTGCGGATGGCTCTGCCCGCAGACGGTCCTGGTCGATGCTACATTGTTCATTGAGCGGGCCCAGGGAAAACGCTACGCAACCGTCATTATCTCCTGGATGGCAGGCGTACTGGTCAGCGCGGTCGTAGCAGCAAGCATACTCGGGTATCTTGTTTCCCCCTATGACCTGCCGTTTCTGCTCAGGACCGACGGTTTCCAAGCACGGCTTATCGTTGTCTCTTTTTCTGTTCTCACCGTCCTTCTCCTCCTTGATGTGCTCGTTATGCGAAGACAATTCTGCGCAACGGTCTGCCCCTATGCAAAAATGCAAGGCGTGCTGTTCGATGACCGGACACTGGTGGTCGCATTCGACCAGGAGCGGGCTGATGAGTGCCTCCAGTGTGGTGCCTGTCTCAATGCATGCCCGGTCAATGTCGACATCAGAAAAGGTCCGAACATGGCCTGTATCCACTGCGCAGAATGCGTAGATGCTTGCATAAAACGCACGGCAGTAATGAACCGCAGATCGCTGGTCAACTACACTTTCGGCAGCGCTCCCAAGCATGGGGCCGGTGTCCGGACCAATCCCCTGATCACCGGCACTCTCACGGTGCTGGCGCTGGCGTTCCTTGTCTACCTCTCAGCTTCACGCATGCCCTTTGACATGAATGTGCAGCTCAGCTATTCAGAAACGCCGACCACCGGTGAGGGAGGCATCACGACATCCTATATAATATCGCTCAGGAACACGGAGACCACCGACCTCATTCTCGACCTGAGCGCTGCCGCAGTATCGGGCGTGGTCAGGATTACCCCTGACACAATCGTGCTTCACCGGGGCAGCGGCTTACTGAAAATGCCCGTTTCGATCAACCTGACCAATGTGCCGGTTTCAGATCAGCCCATAACAATAACGTTGACCGCAAGGTCAAAACAACTCGAGAAAAGCGTAACCAGAACGATCTATTTCATGGTACCAAAGAGCAAATGAGGTTCCTTTTGCGGATTATGATAATTGTCATAAGCATTTTTGTTATCGCGGCAACGATCGCAACGATCGTGGTAGGCATAAAGAGCTTTGACGGAGTTGTTGTTGAGAAGCCCTATGAGGCCGGCCTGGCATGGGACGAGACGCTTCAAAATAAGGCTGCTCTGGGATGGAGCGTCAACATCGGCAAAAACCATTTCCGGACAGGACAAAATGAACTGATCATAGTAGCACTGGACCGGAAGGGACGACAACTTGAGAACGCTGAGATCAGAATAACCACAAGCAGGCCGTCAACACGGGACTACGACAGAACCTACGTCGCCGTAAAAAGACCGGATTGCAGATTTCAAACCTCCATTGACCTGCCGCTCTTCGGCTCCTGGGATGTAGCCGTCACCGTCCGCCGTGGTAAGGACCAATGCAGCTTCAACAATCGTATCTTTGCGGAACAACTGCGCTGACACTAACGACAACCATATGAAGACAATGTGCAATGAACTCATTCCAACAATTGTTAGAAAGCTTTTTCTGATCTTCATGCTGCTGGCCATTGCGCACCAACCGTCGGGAAGCATGGCCGCAAGTGTGGTCTCCTGTGATATTCAACACGGTCCTTGCACCAGGAAATCGGGCGATATGACCATAATCTTTGATGTCCTGCCGAAACCGGTAAGAACTTTGTCTGAATTGCATTTCCTGGTGACACTAAAACGAAACAATGCTCCCATAACAGATAGCACCGTTGCACTGGACCTGTCCATGCCTGGCATGTACATGGGGAAGAACCGGCCAGTACTGAAACACAGGGGCCAGGGTGAATACCAGGGCACGGGCATCATCACCCGATGTACCAGCGGCCAGAAGATCTGGCAGGCTCGGGTCACGGTAGGACGCGACAAGCCGACGATCGTACAGTATCAGTTCGAGGTACAATAAGTGGAATCGGGATATTTTCTGGCCCTGACAACAGGCATCCTCGGCAGCTTCGGACACTGTCTCGGCATGTGCGGGCCAATCGTGGCATCCTATACGCTCTCAGGCTCGTCGGACAGCCGTTCTTGGTCTGCCCGCCTGTTCCCCCACGTTCTGTATCATGGAGGCCGCATCACGATGTACGCCTTCATCGGCGCGCTCATGGGCCTTTCCGGCTCCTTCGTGAACGTGGCCGGCAGGATCGCCGGGCTTCAAAATTTCGTTGCGATCGTCGCCGGCATCGTGATGGTCCTTATGGGTCTGAGCATCACCGGCATTGCCGGCAGAACCGACTGGCTTGAGCGGCGCAATGGCATTATACTGCGATTTGCAAAACAGGCCATGTCGGCGCGATCTATCCTGCGCTACTTTCCGTTGGGATTGCTTCTGGGCCTGCTCCCCTGCGGTCTGTCCTATACCATCTTTATCGCAGCCGCGGGTACGGGGGGGCTCGTCCCTGGCATGGTCACCGCACTTCTCTTCGGGATCGGTACCCTGCCGGCACTACTCCTCTTTGGTACGGTAATAAGCTATTTCAGCACCTCACTTCGCAGGAGGATTTACCGCATCAGCGGAACGGTCGTCATTATGATGGGAATCTACTTTATTTACCGGGGAATTATGCTTTATGCCGATCTGTGAACACTGCCTCCTCGAAGTATCGGAACGGGATGCGCTCTATGATGAGATCGATGGGCAGCGGAAGGCCTTTTGTTGCCACGGGTGCAACGGCATCTACCGGCTTATCCACAGTGAAGGGCTCGATGACTTTTACGCTAAACGGCGTGCATGGACGCCCGGGCCGGCGGAACCAAGATCGGTGGACATCTCTGCTTTTCTGGACGGTCTGCGGCCTGCAGGTGGAGAGATCGAAACCGATGTCATCATCGACGGCATCCGATGCGCGTCTTGTGTCTGGTTAAATGAAAAGATCCTTGCCAGGGTGGACGGGATATCGTACGCCAGAGTAAATTACGCAACCCACCGTGCAAAGATTCGCTGGAACCCGGACAAGACCGACATCGGTGCGATCATCCAACGAATGGCGTCGATCGGATACACGCCGAAACCCTTCCTCTCGGGTCAATTTGAAAAAGAACAACACCGCGAGACGCGGGACCTGTTGCTTCGCTTCGGGACTGCAGCGTTCTTTTCCATGCAGCTCATGCTGTTCTCCATTGCCCTCTATGCCGGGTATTTTCAGGGTATTGATGAAAAAGTCAAATCCCTCTTTCACGCCATATCACTGCTGCTCACCACGCCGGTCCTGTTCTATTCGGGCTGGCCGCTTATCAAAGGGGCCTTTCGTGGTCTTATCAACTTCACGTTCAACATGGATGTCCTGATCGCAGCCGGAGCCATTTCCGCTTATGGATACAGCATATTTCAAATGGCGTCGGGCGGCGAGGTGTACTTTGATACTGCAGCTATGATCATTACACTCATACTGCTCGGCAGATACATCGAGGCAGGCGCCAAAGGAAAAGCCTCGGAAACGATCCATAAATTGATGCAACTGACCCCCCAAACAGCCCGGAAACTGGATGCTCCGCAGAACGGGCAGAAAACAGAAGCGTGGACGCGCATGGCCCTGCGCCAGATGGCCCCCCTCTCATCGCTGCGTCCCGGAGATCTTATCGAAGTGATACCCGGAGAGCGGATACCACTCGACGGCCTGGTCGTGACCGGAGAATCTGAAGCTGATGAGTCGATGCTCACCGGCGAATCAAAGCCTTCTTCTAAAACCCCCGGAGCACAGGTCTTCGGCGGAACGCAGAACCTCTATGGCAGTTTCGTGTTCGAGATCACCACAACAGGAAAGGATACCGTGCTCGCCAGGATCATTCAAGCGGTTGAAGACGCCCAGTCGCGTCGTGCGCCGATACAGGCGGTGGCCGATCGGGTGGTGGGCTATTTCGTGCCCGCGGTCCTCTTTTTAGCCCTGCTGACGTTCCTGGGATGGCTCTACCTTGGCGCTCCGGTCTCCCGAGCGGTCATGAACGCTGTGTCGGTACTGGTGATCGCCTGCCCTTGTGCCCTGGGCCTCGCTACTCCCCTGGCCATCCTGATCGGCACGTCTCACGGAGCATCACGAGGGATCCTGATCAAAGGCGGTGATATCATCGAGAAGGCAGCAGCCGTCGACTTCGTCGTTTTAGATAAGACCGGGACCATAACTGAAGGAAAACCGGTCTTGAACGAAGCCCGCGGTATCGGTATTCCTGACAGCGAAGCGCTCAAAATTGCACTTTCGCTGGAACGGTTTTCTGAACACTCGCTCGGCAAAGCAATTGTCGAAGCTGGAAATGCGATGGAACCCTACGAGGTATCGGGTTTTTCCGCAGTAGCAGGCAAAGGGATACGCGGCATCATCCAGGGAAAAGCAGTGTGTATCGGCAACCGACTATTCATCGAGACCGAAGGCATGAAAAGCAGCATGAATACGGCCCTGGGAACAGCACAGCTCAATAAAATCACCGAGAGCGAACGATCGGGATCCACAGTTGTTTATCTTTGCCGAGAGATGTCGTTGTGCGGAGTCTTCATCATAGCAGACAGGATACGGCGAGAAGCGGTCGAAACAATCGGTATGCTCAGGCAAGCAGGGCTCGGAACCATGATGATCTCCGGCGACAACCTGCCTACCGCAGAAGCTGTTGCGCGAAAGACAGGCATTGAGAACGTGAAAGCCCTGGCCTCGCCGCTTGATAAAGCAGCAGAAATTAAACGTATGGAACTTGAGGGCAGGCACGTCCTGATGGCAGGAGACGGTATTAATGATGCGCCGGCGCTGGTGCAGGCCACGGTCGGTGTCGCCATGGGACGGGCCACGGACATCGCCCTGGAGAGCGCGGACATGGTCATTCTGCGCCCCGACCTCAGGCTGGTTGCTGACGCCATAGCACTCTCGAAAAAGACTTTTGCAATAATCCAGCAAAATATCTTCTGGGCGTTCTTTTACAACATCGTCGTGATCCCGCTGGCCATCCTTGGCGTCATGCACCCGGTCATGGCTGCGGCTGCCATGGCGTTCAGTTCCCTCTCGGTGGTAGGCAATTCCATGCGAGCGAGGTTAGCATCATGATGTGGAGCATGCTCCTCCTGATCGTTTTGACCCTGGCTGCAGGCTTCGCCGGATGGCTGTTTTTTCTCTGGGCGGTAAAAAGCGGACAGTATGATGATATCGAAGGACCGAAGTACCGAATGCTTGAGGATGAGGAAGACGAAAAGATCAAGGCAAAATCCGATCATGATGATGGTAAAAATAATATTCGAGCGAAAGAACCGGATTAACGTCAACTCCTTGCACTGCACTAGCCCTCCCTAAATAAAAAGAGCTCTCGCCTCAGGCGAGAGCTCTTTTAGATAAGAAACAGCCATTAAATGACCTGCTTTAAATCTTTTCCACAGGTACACTTTCCGGGTTTGTCAGAGATCGTGTTGCACTTACAATCGGCTCCGCAACCGCAGACATATTTGCCTTTAAGGCTTATCTTCTTGACCGCCTTGCCGCACCCGCACTTTTCCGGATCGGTCTTGCTCCTTTCACAGGTGCATTCAGCTCCGCACCTGCAAAGAACTGCCGTGTCCTTATCAATCGCCAGCAGATGCATCGCGACAAGATCCTTGCCGCAGGTGCACTTTCCCGGCTCCTTGGACAGGGAGTTGCATTTGCAGTCATCAGCGCAGTTGCAGACATAATAGATCTGACTCTTGTCCGCTGCTATAACCAACGCTGCAAAGGCAGCCACAAAAGCTACGACCATAAGAATGATAATGCTTTTTTTCATAATTTCACCTCCTCTCGATCAGGATTGCTGAATCAGACTAAACACTTTACTGCATGAAGGGTTGTGGATAGAAGTCCGGACTAGTGCATGTAGGAACACTATAGCAAAAAAATAAGTTTTTGGCGGGGAAAGTGAGAGATAGGCGATTCTACTATAACCAGTATTCCGGATACTTTCTGTTCGCAGAAAGATTGTTCACCAGCAGTGCCACGATCAGAAGAATGACCGCACCCGCACCTGCAGGGACCAATACATAGAAATAACCGAGGCTGTGCACCTTGGCTCCTCCGATGACCGCAATGAGCGCTGTGGCGCCTCCCGGCGGGTGAAGTGTCTTGGTAGCAAGCATGGCGACGATTGCCAGGGATACGGCCAGTGCAGAAGCGATCCAGAGCGTATTGCCGAAGAACTGGAAGCTTGCCACGCCAATAAGGGCGGATATGACATGCCCTCCGATAAGATTTCTCGGCTGCGCAAGGGGGCTTTTGATCGCTCCATACACAAGGACCGCCGAAGCGCCGAAAGAACCGATGATCAGGGTCAGGTCTTTCGGCTCAAAATACTTGGACGATAAATAACCGCAAATACCGATACCGAGCACCGACCCCACCCATGACCAGACAAGTTCGCCGAACCCTACTCCCGGGGGGCTCTTTGTGCTGCCCTTCATTTTCTGGATATACTCGTAAACTGTCATAGGTCGACCAGGACCACGTTAACGCTTCTGCATGGAGAGAAGCGTTCTTTCTTCCATGGTCTTTCCCATGGCTCGTACGATATCGGCACGAGAAATAACGCCGATCAGCTTTCCCTCGTCGTCCACGACCGGCAACCTCTTGATCCGGTGAGAATCCAGTACCCGAGCAGCGTCCCGCACATCAAAAGAGCTTTTAATGGTGATCGCCGGCGTGCTCATCACATGCCCGACCTGGTCACCCTCTTTCCGCGCCGGCGATGGCTCTCCCATGATCCGGCGGAACAGGTCCTTGATGCCCCGTGTTTTTTTTCCGCTCAGCACAGACATGATATCCAGTTCACCGATCACGCCGATGACCTTGTCCTGGTCATCCACCACCGGCATACCGCTGATCCGGAGACCCGTGAGGCGCCGTGCCGCCTCTTCCAGCGGAGTATCCTTCTTCACCGTGACCACGTCCTTCGTCATGAGATGGGCAACGGTCATACCTGACTGCGCCCTGTTCCTTGCATGGCGCAGCGCCGAGGCATAGATCTTCATCAGGTCCTCTTCCGTGATGTCCACAAACCCCTTAAGATCGGTGAGTCCAGCCCTGATATCCTCTTCGGAAATGCCGCATTGTTTAAGATCCTTGTCCATCTGATACCCTCCATGCATCCGCATCACCGTGGCATTCTCTGCCCCTTAAGATGTCGGGAAAAAATATTGAATAACAGTTACCAGTACGTCATCGCCGCTCAGGGGGATCTGTCCTCAGCCCTGGTCACGATCCAGTAGACGAACCCGATGACCAGGATGGCCGCGATGAGATAATAGATCGACTCCGGGTTTTCATGCTTCAGCGTGGCGATCATGGTCTCCCGGATCATGGTCACCAGGGCCACACCTACGAATACGCTGATATGAAATTTGCCGCCCTTGAGATGGGAG
>JBGQDI010000084.1:0-10007 GCA_041495765.1 Nitrospirota bacterium | reverse complement strand
CGCCTCATACTCCCGGATATGCTCCACCGATATACGTCGCGGTCCGCCGTCACGTGCTGTGGACCAATTGCGAGGAGGTATGACTGCAGAGAGTTTTTCGAGCGTGCCAAGCTTCGTCATGCGTTCAACGATCAGGAACCAGGCGCAGTCGACATCCTTGCTGATCTCGCACTTGCCTTTGTTCGTTCCGCCGCAGGGCCCGTTCATGAGCGTCTTGGCACAGCGCGCAACAGGACAGATGCCGCCGGTCATATGCACAATGCAGTCTCCGCAGCCCGCACAGAGTTCCTTGAACACGCCGGGTGCCTCGACAGCGCCGTAAAAAGAGGTATTGATGCCGGGGTACACGGGGATCGTGCCTGTCCGGTCGGACAGGAAGTTCACGCCCACGCCGCAGGCCGTTGAGAGCACAAGGTCGTATTTCTTTACTTCGTCGATAACGGGCTCGAAGTACTCCGGCTCGCAGTGGCGCATGACGCCCATGTGGTTCACCACCATGGACTTGCCTTCCTGCGACGCCTTCATCTTAATAAGCGACGCAATGGTCTCGGCCTCTTTCTCGCCGCCAGCATGGCAGATGGCCACGCAGGTGTTGCACCCGAACACGAGGACCTTTTTAAAGTCCTTCACCATGTTCCATATTTCATCGATTGGTTTTTGCGATCCTACGATCATATTATTTACTCCTTAACACTCAGGTTGTATTTCGCAACTTCTGTGCGAAACATTAGTTTCCCACAATACTGACAAACTTGAGACTGACCGTCGACGAGAAACTCTCGATTACCGCACTCTTTTCCGCATACAGCATATGCGATATGTACCTCGGAAGGAAACATTACATCTTTGATCTCAGGATATTCGGCTAATGGATATCCCTCAAATCTTTCCTTACGAGGAACCGCCATTCTTACTTCCCCCGCATCCCTATCGTCTTCACCCGCTCCGAGAACTCTTTGCACACGGATGCATAGGGATTGCCGCCATTATTCGATACTGCAGACAGGATCTCCAAACGGCCAGACTCGATCTTCAACATGCCGAGCAGGTCCTGCACCCGTTTCACCCGGGCGTTCACGCGCGGGGCAATGTCCTTATACTTGCAGTTGCCGTCGCCGCAGCGAACAACCGCCACGCCGTCAGCGCCGACCTCAAAGGCCTTCAGCATATCGAGAACATCGATGCGGCTCGTGCAATGCACGGGGAAGCTCTTCACGTTCTTCGGAAGGTCGAGGCCGAGAATGCCCGCGTTGTTCGCGCAGGTAAAGGCTACAATCATCGGCTCCTGACGGCTGGGGTCGATCTTGCCGAAAAGGGTGGGAAGGGTGTTCCTGATTTCGCGTACATCGTAGCTTACCATGCTGATTGCTTCGGCCGGGCATTCGGGAGCACAGAGGCCGCAGGCCTGGCAGTATTCGGACCTGATCGTGGAATAGGCCTCGACCACCGGCGCGCCGTATGGGCAAACGCGCAGACAGGTGAGACAGGCCATGCACTTCTTCTGGTCCACGACTGCGCCGCCGCCGCAGCCGCGGCACCGTCCTGCTTCTTCGAGCGCTTCTTTTTCCGTAAAGCCTTCCTCGAAATGCTCCATGGTCTTGACGCGGACCTCGGGGGCCATGTGCCGCACTTTCATCCGCTGATGCTTGCTTATCTTCTCAATAACTGCAGAAGGCATCTCGGCGATCTTTTCCTTTTCCTGGGCCGGAAGATTGCCTTCGATGGTCTCGCCCTGAAGAAAGAGATGCATGGCAATGGCTGAGCGATGGCCGTTCGCAACCGCTGCGATGGCCGAGCCCGGACCGGTCACGACCTCGCCGGCCATGAAGATGTTCCTGCCCGTGCTCATTTGGGTCGCTTTGTTCCATTCGACCCGCCCCTTGTCCAACTTGACCGAGCTGTCGTTAAAAAGATCGTTCTTGGACATCTGACCGATGGTGATGATGATCGTGTCCGCCTCAAGCAGCGTTGTGACATTCTGATCGAACGCAGGGGCAAAGCGCTTGTTCGCGTCAAACACGGAAAGGACCTTGGTCACTTCAAGACCCAGGACCTTGTCGCCTTCGCGCTTCACCGCCTTGGGCCCCCAGCGGTAGTTGATCTTTACCGATTCTTCTACCGCCTCATCCACTTCCCATTTCCAGGCCGGTATCTCCTGTTCGTTCTCGAGACAGACCATCTCGACCTTCTCTACGCCGAGCCGTCGGGCGCTTCGCGCAACATCCATGGCGACGTTCCCGCCGCCAATGACCAGCACTTTTTTCCCCAGTTTCGGATTGCGGCCGAATGCCACATCTTCGAGATAGGGGATCGCAAGCAGCACGCCCGGGCCTTCAACTCCCGGGATGTTCAATGACCGGCTGAGCGAAAGGCCGATGGCGACCAACACGGCATCGTGCTTCTTCGCCAGGTCGTCAAGCTTCGCGTCCCTGCCGATCTCGAACCCGGTCTTTACCTCGATGCCTTTGGTAACGACATCATCAATGTCCTCTTTCAAGACCTCTCTCGGCAGCCGGTATGGCGGGATCGCGGCCGCCAGCATGCCGCCAAGCACCGGGTGGCGTTCGTAGATCGTAACGTTGTAGCCGAGGTTGGCCATATCCCGCGCCGCGGTCAGGCCAGAAGGACCCGAGCCGATGATGCCGACGCTCTTGCCTTTGGTCTTCTGCACGAGCTTTCGCTTGGCGCGGCGATAGTCTTTGGACTGCTCGATGGCAAAACGTTTGAGGTGCCGGACCGCCAGGGGCTCGTCAACACCGCAGCGCCTGCAGGACTGTTCGCAGGGATGGTGGCAGATCATGGAGCAGACCGATGCGATGGGATTCACCGAGGTGATGACCTCGAAAGCCTCGGTATATTTGCCCTGGGCGATGAGACCCACATAAGCCTGAACGTCCGTGTGCGCCGGGCAAGCCGCGCGGCAGGGCGAATAGGGCCTCGTTTCTTTGATCTCGGCGCCGTAAGGGCGGTACTCGGTGGGGATACACGTATCTTGCGTTGCCATTGATTGCTCCTGCATTTGAATTAACTTTGTATTATCGGACTTTGAATGAAGAATAGAAAGAGAAAATCATTTGTTAACTGGTTCGAAACGCTTTGATCTGGTACTTTGAGGCTACTCCCGCTTCGTCAAAAGCTCCAGCATTTCCATGCGCGTCGACTCCTTGGTACGGAAGCTGCCGCGCACCGCAGAAGTGACCACCCGGGCGCCGGGCTTCTTTACGCCGCGCATGCTCATGCAAAGATGCTCTGCGTCAATGACCACCATGGCGCCCTTGGGCTTCAGGTGGCTCACGATGAGGTCGATGAACTGGGCCGTCAGCCGTTCCTGCACCTGGGGCCGTTTGGCGAAAACCTCCAGCGCCTTGGCCAGGCTGCTGATGCCCACGATCTTGCCGGCGCCGGGAATGTAGGCGATATGCGCTTTGCCGAAGAACGGCAGCAGATGGTGCTCGCACACGGAATAGAACGGGATGTCGCGGATCATCACCATCTCGTCATGGCTCTCTCCGGCCATGGGAGTAAGCAGCTTCTCCGTGTCCGTCGAGATGCCGGTGAAGATCTCCGTGTACATCTCGGCAACCCGCTGCGGCGTGTCCTTAAGCCCCGGCCGGTCGGGATCCTCGCCGATACCTTCGATGATCAGCCTGACGCCTTTTTCTATCTTTTTTAAGTCCATATTTTTCTGTTCCGTGCTCCGCGTCATGGCTTGGCCTCTATGATCCGCTTCTCCGTCACGATCTTCTTCATAGGTACGTCATGGGCATCAACCGGGACCTGCGGCACAATCTGAAGCTCGAAGGCCAGCGCTGCGGTCGTCCCGCGGTACTGCGGAAGCAGCTTGTCGTAAAAGCCCGCGCCGTATCCCACCCGATTTCCGCGCTCATCGAACACCGCGCCCGGTACGACAATGAGCCCGATCTCCCCGATTGGTGCCGGTCTCCCTGTATCAGGTTCGGGAATGCCCCAGGCGCCGGGGCTCACGTCATTATCGAAATTCGAGATCTCCAGGAGCTCGAGCTCTTTGCCCTTTACCCTCGGCAGCACCACGCGTTTGCCTTCTGCCAGCGCCCGGCGGATCATGGAATGTGTCTCCACCTCGCTCTGGAAGGACGCATAGAACATAACGATCGAAGCGCTGCTGAATTCTGGCAGACCGAACAACCGTTGCTCGATCTCCCGGCTCTTTTCCCGGCGTGCTCCAGGGGTGAGCGCGAACCGCGCGTCCAGGATCTTTTTCCTGAGTTTGTCCTTCACGTTATTTCTGCATGAGCTCGTCGAGCGCGGTCTTGATCTTCCTGACCTCTTCCCGCGTGACCGGCGCTGCATCGTAGGGGGATTTCCCGTCGAGGTCAGCGGTCACCGCATCGCCTGCATAGCTCATGAATCCCAGGAACCTCATTCCCTTGAGGTGTTCCAGAATGAACGCTTTCTCCGCTTCGGTCCGGATCTTGTTGCCGACGACAAAGACCTCTTTCACGCCAAGGCCGTGAGCGAGCGATTCGATCTGGCGGGCGGTCTGCATGCTCCGCTGGCCCGGCTCCACCACTACGATGAAGGCGTTGACGCTGCCGGCAGTGCCGCGGGTCAGGTGCTCGATGCCCGCCTCCATATCGAGGATGACCACCTCGTCGCGCTTCAGGATAAGGTGGCTTATGAGACGGCGAAGCAGCACATGTTCCGGACAATAGCAGCCCGCTGCAGCCTCTTTCGATTTTCCCATGACGAGCAGGCGGACGCCCTCGTGCTGCACCCCGTAGGCCTCAGGGATGTCATCCACCTTGGGATTGATGCTGAACATGCCGCCGGGCCTGCCGGGACGAGACCCGGTGCGTTCCTCGATCATATCCGACTGTTCTGCCAGCGGAAGGGCCCGTGCCGCGACCTCAGGAGCAATGCCGAGGGCAGAAGCAAGGTTCGCGTCCGGATCGGCATCGACTGCAAGAACTTTTTTGCCTTCAGCTGCGTAAAGCCTTGCTAAAAGGCCGGAAAGCGTGGTTTTTCCTACACCACCCTTGCCCGTAATTGCAATTTTCACAGGTCGCTCCTTAGTCGCTCCTTAAGGGGATAGAGGAACAAAATAACATCTAACGCTCGAAAGTGTCAAGGAATTTTTGCCTTTTACAGAAGGTTACGATTGGTAGCACGCGGGGGAAAACGATGTCCGTAGCATGCGCTAATCTCAGGGAAATAGCTCGTTTGAGTTAAAGACATGAACCGTTTTTTCCGATATAATACCTACCCATGACCTGTCCTCGAACGATGAACTACGCCCTTCTTGCCATGCTGCTCTTTTGCTTTCCCGCGGCTGCACTGGCGGAGCATGCCCCTGCCAACCCGGGCCAGCCGCTCCCTGCCCGGTCGGCGCTCACCACAACGGCAACACGGTCATCGACGCCACCACCTGCAGCTGCTGCCATGCGCGAAGGCTGCGATGTGGTGCTTCTCATGGACTCTTCGGGAAGCATGAGGCGGACGGACCCGAAGAGCTATCGCAAGGGAGCTGCAAAGCTGTTCGTCTCCCTCCTGGGCGAGGACGACCGCATCGGCGTCATGAGCTTCGGCGACTCCGCCGTGCGCCTTGCGCCGCTGACGCTGAACACGAAACAGAACCACCGGCAGCTGTTCCACGCAGTGGACCGGATCACCTCAAATGAATACTCGACCAACATCACCGATGCCGTCCAGAAGGGCTTCGAGGAGCTGAGATCATCGACGCGGCAGGAACGGATCCTCATCATGATGTCCGACGGCAAGCTGGCGCTCGGTGCCGCGGAGAAGGACACGGCGGCGCTGGAACAGTTGAAACGGCTCCTGCCGGAGCTTGCGAAGGCGAACATCAAGCTCTATACGGTCGCGTTCACCGAAGAATCGGACAGCGCGCTGCTCGAGGACCTGGCAAAGCAGACAGGCGGCTTCTTCCGGTATGCCCGTGAAGATAAGGACGTGCACCTCATGTTCGCGTCGCTCTTCGAGAAGCTCAAGGCGCCCGACGCCGTGCCCTTCGAAGGAGAGACCTTCACCATCGACAGCGCGATCAAGGAGGCCACGGTCCTTGTCACAAAAAGGCCGGGCACAGCGCTTTCGCTCGTGGACCCGGCAGGGAAGAAGAACTCCGCGGCTCACCATCTTGCTGCCATCGAATGGTACCAGTCCTCGGTCTTTGATATGATCACGATCCAGGAACCTGCCCCGGGAAAATGGAGCGTCAAACTGAGCACCAACGAAGGCAATAAGGTCTATGTGTTGACCAACCTGAGCCTCAGAACGTCCTTTGACCGGAGTTTTGTCAACAAAGGAGAAGCGGTGACCATCGACGCCTGGCTTGAAAAACAGGGCGGCATCGTGACCGAGCAGGGCGTCCTCGAAAGCATCGCCTTCTCTGCCGAGATCACGGGGCCTGATGCGAAACCGGTCAGGCTCGACCTTATCAGCGAGCCGACCGGTACCGGCAAACCGGCCACCGGCAAGTATGCGGCCCGATTTACGAGCCCCGTACTCGGAGAATATAACGTAACGCTCCTTTCGCAGGGAAAGACGTTCAAACGAACGAGGACCGTCGCGTTCAAAACCGTCGAACCGCCGCCTGCACCGCCGGTGCAACCAAAACAGGAACCAAAACCGGCTCCTCCGGTCCCGCAGCAGGAAGAAGGAGTTTCGTGGGGCAGGGTCCTCATGCGGTTCCTTCTGGTTAACCTGGTGGTCGCCGTGTTTGCCGGAGGAGGCTATGCTGTCTGGAGGAAAAGAGCAAAATTGAGGGACTCGGCATGATCAAGGTCAATGCATTGTATTTCCTGCTGCTCATCGAAATGCTGGTGGTCTTCGCAGGGCTGGTCGTTTTCCTGCTCTTTCGGGGAAAAAAGCGCACCACTCTCTACCGGGAAGGCAGGGCCGAGCTGGAGAGCGCGCATGCAGCGCAAGAGGACCTGCGGAAACAGGTTGCCGCACTGAAGACCGGCGCAGCTCAAGCGGCGGGCAGCGAGGCGGCGGCCGCGAAGAACCAGCCGGCACAGGGCGCAGATGCGAAAGAGCTCGATGCGTGTAAGATGGAGATCACGATCCTCGAAGGGCAATTGAAGGAAAAGGCCAAACAGCTGGTCGACCTGCAGTCCAAGCTCGACGGGGTGGAGAAGGAATATCTGCTCCTCTATCAGCAGCAGCAGGCGCAGGAACAGCACAAGAACTGAGCACCACGGAAGGGAAGGCCGAGGTCACCCCCGTGTGACCTCACGCTGATCGACCTTTCAGCTCCGCCCGATCCGGGAGATCGCTTTTCGAGCCACGTCGCCGATGTCCCGGTCGGTGCACAATCCCGCCAGAGCAGGCAGTGCCTGCTCTATCCTGCAGCAGCCAAGCGTGATCGCGGCATTGCGCTTTGCCTCGTGGTTGTCCGAGCCGAGCGTTTCGAGCAGGAGCCCCGACACTCTCGGGCTGACCGGCAGATCGCCCCCGCGGTCAGGCCATCGTGCAAGAATAGCAGCCACAGCCTCCAGCGTCCACTCGCGCAATGACGGTTCCTCATCTTCAAGCAGCTTGCTGAGCGGCCCCAGGGCAGCTGGATCGCCGATCTTTCCCAGGGCCTGGATCGCGGGCATATTGGCGCCCGGCATTTCCAAAAGCGCGACCAGCGGTTCCACCGCCCGGCTGTCCGCCAGTTCGCCCAGCGCCATGGCTGCCGGAAACTGAAGCCACATATCGCCGGTCAGCGCTTCGATGAGCGGAAGCACGGCCCGGTCGTCCCGGATCCTGCCCAAAGACTCTGCAGCCGCATGTTTCACATTAAGGTCACCATCCACCAATGCGCCGATCAGGGCCGGCACCGCCTCGCGGTCCCCCAGGGTGCCGAGCATCACCGCTGCAAAGGTCCGGACCTCCTCGTTGGCATCCTGCAACAACAGGGCAAGACGGGGCAGCGACCGGCGTCCGAACGATACATAAAGCTCCATCGCCGCATTTCTGAGGTTGGCATTGGCGTCATTGCGGAGGGCCTGTTCCAGAACGGAATAGACCAGATCATCCGGCCTGGCGCTGATACCCGCGGCGATCCGTGCCTGCTCTTCGGTGTTGCTGTTGTAGAAGGTCGCGAGGAGCGAAAGAAGCGCTCCCTCCGTGCTCAGACTATCTTCATTGATGTTCGTCATGGCTGCTCTGCGTCCTTTCCCTGATGATGTGCTGTCCTTCAACACGGGACGGGTACCGTGATCGGATGTTTCTTCTCCCTGCTAGAGTGCGCCTGCAGCGATCGCCGCCTGGCGAAGCCCGTCGTAATCCCGGTCCGACACAGGAACGAATCCCGTCAGGTGCGAAGGCCCCAGTACCTGACGGGCGCGGGCACCGCCCGGTTTGAGCTTGAGGAGTGCCGTCCGAAGTTTGTCTGAGAACTCCTTGCGCAGCGTCGGTGCGCCAAAGAACGGCCAGTTCGGGTAATAATCCGTATGTGCCACGACCCTTATTTGAGAAAGGTCCGTTGAACCTTTCATCATTTCCAGGTCGTCTTCACGGAGACCGCCAGCGTCTGCAGCACCGTTGATCACTGCCATCACGACAACGTCATGTTTTTTTGCAAAAGGCAGCGTGATAAAGTCCTTCTTCACGTCGAGGCCGGCGCTTTTCAGCGCCATCATCTGGAAGATGTACCCTGCTGCGGAGCTCTTTTCCACGAACATAAGACGCTTGCCCTTCAGATCGCCGATGCTGTGGATAGCACTGTCTTTGCGGGCAATAATGACCCCCCGGAACCGCGAGCCTGCCTTTGCCTCAGCTGCCAGGGCCAGGGGTTCGAGCTGCAGCTCCTTTTTCAGTTGGACATAGACCAGGGGATTCGAGAACCCCACATCGATCTGCCCCGCCCGGACCGCTGCCTTGAATGCGTCGAAATCCCTGGGGATCACCAGGCTCACCTTCTCTCCTGTTTCGTTGCTCAGGTAAAGGGCAAGGGGATTGAACATGTCATAGAGCTCGACCGCGCTTAAGCGCGGCAGGATGCCGAGCCTGACCTCCGCCTGCGCCCCGGTCGGGGTGCCTAAAATAACCGACGCAAACACTGCTATCGCCATGATCGAACGGATCAATGCACTCTTCAGCATGGCCCCTCGACAAAAAACGTTATTTTACTTCCGTGGGATAGAACTTTTCGATCAACTGATGCAGGTCGCTCGGTTGAAAAGGTTTTTTCACATACCCCTTGGCGCCGAGGGCGAGCCCGCGCATGGTGTCCTCTTCCTTGCCCTCCGTGCTCACCAGAACGATCGGAATGTGGTTGAACGATCCGAGCTCTTTCACTTTCTTGATGAAATCGAGCCCGTTCATTACGGGCATGTTGATGTCGAGCAGAATCAGGTCGGCATCGGGATTTTTTCCCAGCTTATCCAGCCCATCCTGGCCGTTCAAGGCATCGACGATCTGACACTTATACCTCATCAACACCATCTTATACATCTGGTGAATCAGGGCAGAATCATCCACCACCAGCACTTTTTTCAGCATTGTTCTTCCTCCCGGTTTCGAGCGTGTCGCAGTTGCTCAGGACGGCTTCCGTCATTGTTCCGAATAAATACCCATTTCCTTAACGCAGTACATCAGCTCGGCAATATCGAGCGGCTTGGCGTAGAATCGGTCGGCGCCACGCTCCAGTGCCTGCTTCGAAAGGTCATCTGGTCCGGGCCCCGAAAGGAGGATGACCCTTGTGTCCGGCGAATTCTTTTTGACAAAGCAGAGAAGTTCGAGTCCCTCCACACCGAGGATCCCCGACACTCTGATATCGGCAATGACCAGGTCGAAAAAATATTCTGCCAAGGCAGCTTCCGCAGACTCGACCCTGCTTGCCGTCACCACTTCAACGCCGGGCGCGCGCAGAGAAGAGGACAGCGTCGAAAGGACAGCGGGGTCGTCATCCACGATCAGGATCTTTTTAGTTTCCGTTATCGTCGTCATTATAAAAATACCTGAGAAAGATTTATAACAGCCGATATTTTGCAATATCTATACCTTCTTTGCAACGTCTCGTT
>JBGQDI010000083.1:0-10115 GCA_041495765.1 Nitrospirota bacterium | reverse complement strand
CTCTCACGATGGTCACAAGGCGCGGATGACATCCCCGGCGCAGGGTGCAGGCAAGGCAACGTATGATCTGCAAAAAGCTTATTTTGCTTTCCTGCGTCCACTTGACCCTGCTCCTGGCCCCGCTTCAATCGCCGGGACAGACAGCGCCTGAGCCGCAGGCGAACCAACCCTCTGCCGACCAGCCGGAACAGTTCAAACGATTCAAGTTCCTTTTCGAACCCGATGCTTATTACACTGACATTGAGCTCGTCATCGCCCTGACGCAGACGCCGGTCCCCCATATCGGGGAAAAAACGGAAGCCGAATTCTACCAGACCCTGCTTTCGGGTGCTGCGGTCCTGCCACGCTATATCCTCTTCGAAGCAAGTGTCAATCCCATGCCCGAACTCGGCGTATATCTGAAAAAGAACGATCGGGACTTCTATGACAACGCCCAACTGGCCGGCAGCTTCAACTGGGTCAAAGCGCTCACCAGCGGGTTCGAAGAGCCCTATGCGGTGTCAGTCCTTGCGGGTAATGTCATCAGTTTCGACGTCCCCGGCAACAGGGACATCAAGGGGAACGGCTACAGCGGTTATTTGTTCAGTGCCGGCAACTACCACATCAAGGACAACTCGCTGATCAAGGACCGGTGGGAAGAGATCGAATGGAAGGTCAAAGGTGACCGGAAGTCACCGGTAAAAAAACTGAGCTGGAGTTTCCGGGTCGGGGCAAAACTGCACGGGAACCCCGACATCACCGACATTATTTACCTCTCCTTCAGGAGGAGCAGGCTGGACTATATGCCGGAGGATTCTTCTCTGACGAATAACAGCGGCTTTGAATACACTGTTGACCTGGACCGCCGCACACTGCAATCCATCAGGCACTACTTCTTTGTGGATAAGAAATGGCCTTTGGAGAACCAGAATATGGCCCTGGCGCTTGCGCTGGGATTTGTCTGGGAATCGAAAGATAAATACCGCGGCACGCTGGCGACCTCGAAAGACAATAACTTTCAGTTCATCCTTCGGCCGAACATCGAGTTCTGACGGTCAATGCCCGTCAGCAGGATCGGCCCTGAGGATCTGACCGCGCGTTATACTGTCCAACGAGACCGTACTCACCGCATACTCACCAGCGGGAGCGCCAGCTGCTTCGGTGCGGACCCGCAGCCGGGCCTCGATTTCCGCAGCAGGTGAACAGGACAGCGCCCGCACTGCTTCACCCTCCCTGACCACGGTTATCTGGTCGGAGGTATCCTGCATCTGTCCCGCATGGTCTTCCGACCAGCGCGCGAGCTCTTCCTGCAACGGCTTGTCGAGCGTCGTCCTGATCTTATCTCCGTCGCGGTACAACTTCTGCTCGCCCACGACCTCGAGCAGGACCCGCTCCAGTACTTCCTGATAGCAGGACCGGCCCCTGCTTCCTGCCTTCGAAGCCCGGTCGAAGGCGCCTGAGTGCTCGCCCCTGAGCTTCAACGGGGCGTCCATGGCCGCCGTAAATCCTTCGGGAGTGATCAGCTTCGCCTGCAGCATATTGGACAGAACCCGCTCTTGACGCTCCCGTGCCTTGTTCTGCCGCTTGAAGGGATCGTAATACTTCGGGTTCGGCAGCATCCCTGCAAGCAGTGCGGCCTCATCGACCGACAGCTCCGAAGCGTGCTTATCAAAGTAATAGCGACTGGCAGCCTCGATCCCGTAGATGCCGTCACCCCACTCTACCTCGTTCAGGTAGATCTCGAGAATACGCCGTTTACTGATGATCTCCTCTGCCCTGCGGGCCAGCACATATTCCCGGAGCTTGCGGCTGATGGTCTTCTCCTTGGAGAGCAGCACGTTCTTGATCATCTGTTGGGTTATCGTGCTGCCGCCCCGCGAAAACCGCCTCTTCTGCGCATCATGGACGAGCGCGTCCCAGGTGGCCTTGTAGTTGACGCCTTTATGCTCGAAGAACGTGTCGTCTTCCGCCGTCACCACTGCTTCGATAATGATGTCCGGGAGGCTGGCAAGTGGGACCCATATCCTGAACTTGCGGTCATAGTACTGCGTAAGAACCCGGTCTTCCCGGTCGAGTATTTCGGAGGCTGCTGCAGGACGGTAATGCTTGAGGATCGACACATCAGGCAGGTCGTAGAGGACCAGAACAAGCCAGAGAACTGCAGCGAGCAGGACCGCGGCGATCAGGCCGAGCCCGGCAAAAAGGAACTTCTTCATGATACTGATTATTTCTCCTCATCTTTGGGATCGATCGGAGGCTTATCCCCTCTACAGAGGGGACCATTTCCGGGAGCTCAACCCCGTCCGTTGCCGCGAATTATCCTGATGACGGCAAAAAGAATGATAATGAGAACAGCTGCGTTCAAGAGCGTGTCTGGCATGCGTTTCTTTCTGTGGGGTTGACGTATCTTCTGCAAGACAGATCATGCATCAACGGCACGGGACCCGGCATCAGTCGGTTACAATAACGATCGAACGGCATCCACATTTGCCCGTACGGACCAGTCCGTGGGCCCGATCACTTTATAACGGACCACGCCATCGCGCCCGATGATATAGGTCTCGGGGAATTTCAGCGTTCCATACTTGTTGGCCGTTGCGCGGTCCGGATCGCGCAGCACCGGGAGATGGACCTTATTCTTATCAAGGAACGTCTTCAGCATGCCTGCATTATCATCAACGCTGATGGCAAGGACCTCGATGTCAGTGCCAAAGATCTGCTCATAGAACCGTTCAAGGGTCGGGATCTCTTCAACGCAGGGCGGGCACCAGGTGGCCCAGAAGTGTACCAAAACCACCTTGCCGCGGTAATCAGCAAGGCTTACTGTTTTACCGTCAACCGAAAGGAGACTGACCTCGGGGGCGCGGTCCCCGACGCCGATGATCTTGTGCTCTGCATTCCTGGTGCAGGCGGACAGGACCGTCCCCAAAAGAAGGGCGCCGGCCAAGACAAGAAGCGTTTTGAATGGGAATCGTCTGTTCTTGCTGTCTTCGCCCTGTCTATCCAATCGGTCCTCCTGCTGCTTGATTTTGTTGAAATAGAGGTGAATTATACCCCTCCTGCAGCAGAGCATCAAGCGGAAACTGGCGCGGACCTTGTATGACCTGCATCATATCTTTTGTCTGTCATTTCTTGTTTAATACGCAAAACGTGGAGCTGCTTTTTTTATGATAAACTCGAACTGTCCTTTTCGGAATAAGCCAAGACTTTCATGCCCCACAAGTTATTCTATGCACAATTTTGCACCAGGAAAACCGATGTTACTTTAGAGAGGAGGTTCAAATGAAGAAACGGTCTAATGCTCTACTGGCAGTACTGCTGGCGTTTGCTATCACTGGTTTGGGGCTTGGCAGCGCCCAGGCAGCAAAGGTCGCGCCCAAACAGAAGGTGGATGTTCAGAAATGTTATGCATGCCATGATCCGATCAAAACGCTGCATACCATGGGAAAGCATATCAAGGTCAATTGTACTGAATGTCATTCCGGCCTTGACAAGCACCTGAGCAATCCGGGGCCTGACACCAGACCGGTGACGGACACCTCCTGGGAGGCCTGCGGCTACTGCCATAAAGAGCAGTACAACAGCTTCCTGCAGGAAACCTATCACCGGCCGGCTCGTGACGAGAAATCACAGCTCACCGGCCGAGCGCCGAACCCCTACTGGGACAAACTCATGATGGGGCACGGTTTTACGAAAGAGCATAACACGACCCGCAGCCATGTGAACATGCTGCCCGACCATCTGGTCGTCGATCGTGCCTACGGAGGCCGTTTCCAGCCCAAGGACGGCTGGAAGTACATCCTCGAAAAAGGAAAGGCCTGGGACCTCCTGGTGGACCGCGACCCCTCTACCACGGACCAGAAGACCTTCATTCCGCAGAGTGCGACTGCCGCCAACCCGGTCTGCCTCCAGTGTAAGTCTCAGGACCAGATCCTGAAATGGGCATACCTGGGCGAGCCGGTCAAGGAAGCGACCTGGTCCAGGACATCGAAACCGGTCGAGCTGGTGAAGGACCTCCAGCAGGGCCTGAACTGCATCTATTGTCATGATCCCCATGCAGCAAAGCCGAGGATCGTGCGCGACGCTTTAATACAGGCCCTTACGCGGCCCGAGGGCGATACTCTCTGGCACAAGGACCCCAAGAGGACCGGCATCAAGGTCATGGATATGGGGCTTCGGGGCTTTACCCGGAAGATCGCGCTGCTCGACAAGTATGACACCAAGCTCCAGTGCGGACAGTGCCATGTTGAATACAATTGCAATCCGGGATATGAGCCGAAGAACCCCGACCTGTCAAAATACAGCGTGACCATGGCAGACGAGCGCACAAACCACTTTCCCTACATGGAAGTCTCCGACCTCTATGAACATTACGTGAACAAGGTCGGGTTCCTCGACTTCAAACACACGCTTACGGGCGGTCTGCTCTGGAAAGCGCAGCACCCTGAATCGGAGACCTTCTACAATTCAAAACACGCAAAAGCTGGGGTCGGCTGCGACAGCTGCCACACGCCGAAGATCAAGGACAAAAAGACCGGCAAGACCTTCACGTCCCACTTCGCTGTGACACCGCGGGTCCAGCTGAAAGAGACCTGCCTCAAATGCCACCCCGAATGGACCGAAGAGCAGGCGCGGTACGAGATCGACTCTATCAAGGCCTATACCCGCGGCAAGATGAGAAAGGCGGAGTTCTGGATCTCGGCGCTCATCGATAAGATCGTCGAGGGCAAGAAGGCCGGCCTTGATGCCGAGGTCATCAAAAAGGCTCAGGACCAGCACCTGAGAGCACACATTTACTGGGAATGGTGGACCGCTGAGAACTCCGACGGGTTCCACAATCCCGAAATGGCCCGCGAATCGCTTACGCGGTCGGTGGATGAATCCCAGAAGGGCATCAAGCTGATCAACGATGCCATGGCGCCGAAAACGGCGGCGGCGACCCCGGCGGCTGCTCCTGCGCCTGCCCCCCATTAAAACATGTCGGATACAGCAGCATAACAAGGACACAGAAGCGAGGTGGAAAAGTTCTTCCGCCTCGCTTTTTTTGTTCATCGAAGGTGACCTGGGTAGATGCAGCAAAGTAAGAAGCAAAGAGGACGCCATCAAACTCGAATTTTAAAAAACCTCTTGCGTCAAAGGATGAATTGCTATAGTATTTTGCAGTGGTTGAGGTCATTCTTCGGGTTCAGGGAGGAAAGTGCCATGCAGGAAGTAGTAAATGTTTCACGCGTTGAGAACGCTGACCAGCTCAGAACCTATATCGACGAACGTTTCGCGCAGAACAAGTATTATGAGATCACCCAGGCGATCGGCATTTATTCCCTGCTCATAGACTCCGAACATACGCTCGGAGACCAGAACCGGTCTTATCGCCAGGTCTTGAACCTTTTGAAGGACCGGATCAAGACAAAGCTCGGCAAAGACTATGCTGCCTGGTATGCGACCTTTCCAAAGCTCATGAACGAAGCCTCCAAGCCTGCGGGACAGGATAAAAATGCGGAGGACGTGATCGATTCCCGCCTCCATGGCTACGGACCGTTCAAGTCGGTCGATGATTTCTTCTTCTGGGCACTCGATGACCGGCGGTTGACCCTGGACCGTATCGTGGGCATGATCGAAAAGACCGCAGTAGCATAAAAGAATATAAAAAAAGCTGCAATGGTCGGACCCATTGCAGCTTTTTAATTATTCATCTGACCAGACCGTACCCCCGCTAGAACGGAACCTTCCTCATAACATCATCCACCGAGATCATCCCCATACACCTGATGGCATCTTTGCATTTCCTTTTAAAACACGGAGAACAATCGATCCCTGCGCGGACCACGATGTGGGACAGGCCGTAAGGTCCGGTCCTCCAGGGAGCGGTCGGACCGAAGAGCGCCAGGACCTTTGCCTGGGCTGCAGCGGCCAGGTGCATAGGGCCCGTATCCGTCGTGACGAACAAGTCTGCCAATGATGCCAGTGCAGCAAGCTCCTTGAGCGTCGTTTCCCCTGTCCAATTCTCCGCATGCTGCTTCATCATGCCCAGGATCCTGGATACCGAGGCATCATCTGCTCTGCTTCCGGTAAAGATGATCGTCGCCTTTTTTTCGGCAACGAGACGGTCTGCAAGTTCTGCGAATTTCCGCTCCGGCCAGAGCTTGGTCTCCCAGCGGGCCACAGGGTTCAGAACGATCAAAGGTTTCCGGTTAAGCCCGGCATCCGACAGCCGCCGTTCGATCGCCGATCGTTCCTGTTCGATCGGAAGCGTACAGGACGCAGAGACCTCCCGGGCGCCCAGATACCGGGCAACGTCGAGATAGCGTTCCAGCGCGTGTTTATCCTTATCGTAAGCAGGAAGGCGTTCATTCAGGAAAAGCGAAGAAAGTTCACGGGACCCGGCAAAGCCCACCTTCCGGTCGGCACGGGCCAATCCAACAATGATCCCGCTTTTTAGAAGCCCCTGCAGATCAATGGCGATGTCGTACCGGGTCTTGCGAAGCGCCCGGACAAAAGCAGCGATCTTCCCCATGCCTTCCCGGAAGGTGCGCGCATGGCCGAGCATCCGGACCCATGACCTTCTGCCGGAGACAAGCACGGTGTCGACCAGGGGATGGCCATCGAGGATGTTGGCCGCCGCCTCTTCAACGACCCAGGTAATGCTGCTCTCAGGATAGGTCCGTTTGATTGCTTCGAGCGCAGGCAGGGCCTGTACCACATCGCCGATCGCGGAAAGTTTTATGATCAGGATCTTCATAGGGGGAGTGACCGTGGCCATCATAATCCATCACTCCGGCCCAGTCAACTTGTTCTTTTATACGGAATGTGGTACAAGATTTCATGCGGAGACTCCTGATGCCCCTGCTTCTCATCGTGCTCCTGGTAGGCTCTTTTCTCCGGAACGCGATGTTTGAGAACGACGCGACCCTCTGGCTTGATGTCGCCCTCAAGTCCCCCGACAAACCGCGGGGGTATAACGAGATAGGGCTCTTTTATATCGACCACCGTGATTATCAAAAGGCCTTTGAACCACTTGAGCGGTCACTGAAGATGAACCCCTACCAGCCCACTATCTACATCAATCTTGGCCTGGCCTATGAAGGAGTGGGACTTCCCGACAAAGCCATGGACATCTACCAAAAGGTCATTACCATGAACCCTGACGATCCCACGGCCTACTATAACCTCGGGCTGCTCTACTACACGATCAGGCACGACCGGGAGAAAGCGCTGGAACTGATGCTCAAGGCGCGCGACCGGGAACCCCTCGAACCCGACGTACACAACAACCTCGCAAGGATCTATCAGGACCTGGGACAACTGGACCTGGCCCGGCAGGAACTCGATCGATATACACAGCTGAAATAGCACTGCCGGTCAGGGCGCAGGAACGACCAAGACCGTGTCTAGAATGACCTTCTGACGGTAGGTCAGCAATTGAAGCTCGTCTTCTTCTTTTTTGGTACGCTTGACCACTGCCGACCTTTTTCCGATCTCCCGGGAAAGGCTGGCAGGGCGGTAGATCGTGGCTGCGCCTACTTTTTCACGAAAAGACCAGATCGGCTGAACAGAAGACCGAACGATGGTCGTCCTTCCCTGTTCCTTCTCCGCAGTGATCGTAAGGATCACGCCATCCCCCCGCAGCGCCCTGGCATGCGTTTTATTCTTCGCAGACACTCCGTAGTTCTGGGTCGAGATAAAGTTCCCCAGACTATAGGCAATGAGCGTATCTCTGCCGTCCACGGTCCTATAGGACTCTATGGGCTGCAGCACATGCGGATGATGCCCCAGTATGATGTCCGCGCCTGCTTCGACCAGTTCGCCGGCTGCCTGCCTTTGCCATGGTGTGGGCGCGAGCTTGTATTCATCTCCCCAATGAAGCGATACGACAACGAGATCGGCATGGGCCCGCGCTTCTTTTACCTGAACGATTGCAGCAGCCAGGTCTTCCCGTGAACCGGCCCGGAGAATGTTCACAACAGGCGCGCCTTTTCGCTTCGGTAAACCGCCATTGGTGCCGTACGTATACGCAAGAAAGGCGGTAGTAACACCCTGCGAGCTCAGATAAACGGGTGCCAGCGACTTATCCCTGGTCCTGCCGGCGCCCACGACCACGATCCCCGCCGCTTCGGTGTTCTGAAGGGTACGCAGAAGACCTTTTGCTCCCGCATCAAACGCATGATTATTCGCTAGCGACACGACGTCGATCCCCGTTTGTTTGAGAGCGGTCAGAAGCTCAGGCCGCGCGTTGAACTCCGGGTATCCGGCCGTTGCCCTCATATGATCCACCGGCGTTTCCAGGTTCGCAAAAGTAATATCAGCAGCGCTAAGGTCCTGTGCGACCTTCTCGAACAGAAGGAAGTAGTTGTACTTGTTCTTCGCCACGGCCGCCTGCAAAGAGCCAGGCATCATAATATCTCCCACGGCGGTTATGGCAATGATCGTTTTTCCGCCGGGACCAGTTCCCGAGAGCGTGCATAAGGTCGCTATTTCACCAAACGACGGTAACGGGGCAAGCACCAGAAAAAAAGCCGAAAATAAGCATCTGCAAAGGATCATGAGAACCATTCTACCGATAGGCACAACCGGGTTCAAGACAAAAAAAGGGTGGCCATGTGGCCACCCTTCATTGAAGTCATTGAAGCTTCTATTGGTTGACTGATTTAGAACTTCCAGCCGTAGCTCATTGCTATCTCCCACTGATCCATCTTCAGCTCAATGGTCTGATTCGGACTCAAGGGATTTACACCGGTAACACTGTTAGCCAGTGCTCGGGTAAGCGCAAAATTGAAATCATTGTTATTACCAACCGCAGTGGTGAAGCCAAGGGTCACATGCTGCTCAACGACACCTGGTGCAAGAATATTGAAGAGTACTTCGCTCTCCGGGATCGGTTGCCGTCCTCTCGAATAACCGGCACGCCAGGTCCAGTCCTTGCTTGCCTGCCACTGTGCGCCGAGCTTGTATATCGTCATGTCCCTCCAGCCAAACCCGGCTCCGCCATCGGTACCGAGACGGCTTACCAACAAATTCGGGATCAACGGATTGGCAATCGCCTTGACCTCACTGTAATTGATCTTCTGGGCATCCAGCAAGAACGTCAATGCAGGTGTGGTCTTGTAGGCGAAGCCCACCGTATAGTTGGAGGGAATGTCGAAATCTCCTTCACCGGCAAACAGACCTTCATATCTGTGGAATTTGCTCATATTGACTTTAGACTGATACGAAATCCCGAGGTTCAGGCTGGGCAATATCTCCCCCTGATAGCCGATCCTCACGCCGTACCCGAGAGAGTTGCTGTGACTATTATTGGTCAATTCGGTGGAATTGCTGGAAAAACCGCTGAATGGCTGCAGACCGGTTGCTTCGAATCGCTGATAGGCAAAGATCGGCGAAATACCAATAGCCTGAGTAGGAGTAAGCTTCTTGGCATAGGTCGGGACGATAAACAGCTGGGAAAGATCAACACCGGTCGAGACAGATCCGCCGAAGGTATTGGTCGGATATTTGGTGTTCATGCCACCATTGCCAAAGACAGAAATGCCGGCAGAACTATCCGCATTCAGCATCCAGTTAGCGCCGATTGTCGGGATGACAAACCATTTGTTATCGCTCTTTACTTCACCGGGCGCCAACATTCCCGGCCCATTGCTATTAACGATATATTCTCTGTTCGGGTTGAAGAAGGAAAGACCAAAATCGTAACGCTTGCCGAGGAATGCCATGTTGGCGGGATTCACCGCCGCATCAAGAGTATCCTGCGGCAAAGCCACGCCTGCACCGCCCAAAGCCTGATCATTGATGCCATAACCATTAGCAAAATATCCGTTTGTTGCAAAAGCCATTGGTGCTGTGAGCACAACTAAGGCTGCAAGAACTACTACTGACAATAATAATCTTTTCACCATTGTTTCCTCCCCTTTTTTGATTTGAATACCAGCACTCCTGAATCCATTCCTACCCAGTTTTAAATCTGTTGCATTATTTCATGTTTTCGAAACAATGTCAATAAAATCAGTTATGCCTTTGGCCGGTCCGGACACAGTAATACTGACTCCCTGTCAGTTTTTAGTTTAGCATGCTTTTCAGAGCGCACGTTCTTTGCGCCTTGATTTGACAAAATATCTTCATTTGCCTCCATGCATGCTTTTTAT
>JBGQDI010000082.1:0-10116 GCA_041495765.1 Nitrospirota bacterium | reverse complement strand
GGCATGGGCAGGGAAAAGCGGCATTACTAAAGCAACAAGCGTAATGATCGCCAACAACCAGTGATAAGGTCTTCGTGTTCTCCCGACTGAGTTCATGGTTTTCCTCCTTGTACTTCTATACTGACTTGTACCTGGAAATGGTCGATAGCTTTGTTCCTGCCTTCCCAGGGCCTGAAATAATCCATTTTAGTAGCAGCCATTCCTGGCTTAGTACTTTTCAAATGCCATATCTGTTGAACCGAACCGCCGCCTCGTGCATCAGTGTCAACCGGTGCACTCGTCTTTCCGATCAACTCAAAATGATCGAGCGTTGCCTCGTCAATGACCCATTGATAACCCGTACCGCCCTGAGCCACGAGGAGAACATCGATTTCCTGCCCCACGGGGACATGGACCACCCGGTGCTGATCACTTTTTTTGAGTAGCAAAACGGGAGACCTGAGCGCTCCGTCTGTTTTGTCAGACGAAGCAGCGGCAAAGGCGAAGGAACAGAGACCCTGCACCGGCGTGATGAAGATCAAACAGAGGATGACAATAAGGCGTAGGGTCAATTTTACACCTAACCGACAATTTTGGTGAACACCATGATTATCGGACAAACGACCCTTTTTGTCAAGCACTAAGTTGCATTAAACACTTTATAGTATCAGTTCGTTTTTAAGGTTTTTCCGAACATGGGATGCAGACCAGCGTTCCGTTCTTCACGCGGCCACGGGATTCCATGAACTTTTCACCGCATTGCGCACAGCGCATCGATCTGCTGATCTTGGCAGTGTCCGGAGGGAGCGCCGTAACTGGTGTGATGGACAGCAGTTCCTTTTCTTCGGCATGGAGGATGGCTGCGGCCTTTTCCATCTTGAACCGGTCCATCTCGCCGGACACATCCTCCCCTGCCTCCTGCCTTTTTTTGAGGTCCCCAAACCGGCCGTCCCCTTCGAAACCGCGATAATCCTCGGCAATACGGATTCCTTTGCCGGTTCCCCGGTTAAAGAAGGTGTAGACATGCTTGCCATGGTCCTTGAAGATAAGGTTGCCCTTGCCGAAGGTACAACCCGTGATGTACTGGATCGCGTCAACAGCGCAGGAATCGTTCTCAACAACGGCGACCAGTTCTTCATCGCGCGGTCGGTCGGCCTTCAGTTCGCGAAGAGCAGCCTGGGCCACACGAAACCCCAGCGCCAGGCCCGGGCAAAGGTGCCCATGGAACTGGACAGTGTCACGAAGATCATCACCAAGATCATTCAGCATAAAAACCTCACTTTTTTACGGGTTATTATTCCGCATTCCGAATTCCGCATTCCGAATTTTGGGTTCAACATTCCGCAATCCGAAATCCGCAATTGAATTATTTTTTCAGCACCATCTTCGCCGCCAGGATGGCCTTTGCCCGCTTCAAATGGTCCTTGACCGCATCACTGCCTGCGATCGCCAGGCGGATTTCCTTCGCGACTTCATCTTCTCCGACTTCACTCGCTTTCGCAGCCCACTCTTTATAGCTTTCAGAGTGGCTGTCGCTGTGTTCTATCCAGTGCTCCAGCATGGCCTGCAGCTTGCGCAAAGATTCCGTGCCGGCATCGGCGTGATCGTGAGTATGGTTGTGTCCATGATGATGCTTATGGTTGTCGTGCATGGTCCCTCCCTAAATGGACGCCGGTCACACTAATTCCTTCCCGGTCGTGGTCATGGTCAATTTCCCGTGTTTAACTCCTTTGGTGCCGATAAGTCTGTCAGCGATCTTCCTGATATCCCGGCTCTTCCCCTTCACCACCAGCACTTCGAGGCAGTTATGGGCGTCCAGATGGACGTGCAACGCTGAAATGATCTGATGAAACGATTTGTGCTGCATGTCCGTAAGGGCATGCTCCAGCTCGCGGGTATGGTGGTTATAGACAATGGTGATGGTACCGACCGTGTCCTCATTGCCGCCCTCCCACTCCTCGTCGACCAGCCGGTCGCGGATCAGGTCGCGGATCGCTTCGGAGCGGTTCTTATATCCTTTTCGCGAGATAAGCGAATCGTATTTTTTCATGAGCTGGCCGTCGATCGAAACGCCGAACCGGACAAGGTCTGACATGGGAATCTCCTTCTAGTGCTGAAGATGGACACTGTAAAACTATCGGGGACAGATTGTCAAGCCATTCAAAACTGGATCAAAGGCTTTTTTCACCACGGAGGCACGGAGACCCGGAGAAGATCAATACCTTTGACAGGGATCAAAGCGGATATAAAATTATGAAGATGCAGATAAACTAATTACAATCGATAAGTACCTATAGTGTTTATCTGCCCCTCACTCTCCAGCGTTTTCAGGCTTCCTCCGTGTCTCCGTGCCTCCGTGGTAGAAGATCTTTTGCCCAGCTTGCACTGTTCAGCAGCGCTGCAGCGAGAGCGGCAGTTCGAGGTTGTTCTCTTCCAGCAGTGTTCTATCGGAGAGTATGGCCTTCGACGGGCCGTCGGCGACCACGATGCCGTCCCGTATCACGATACAGCGGGCGCAGACATCGAGGATGAGATCAAGGTCGTGGGACGCGATGATCTTCGTATGGACAAAGGTCTTGAGCATGGTTATGAGCGATCTCCGGGACCGGGGATCGAGGTAGGCCGCAGGCTCGTCCATCACGAGGATGTCCGGTTCCATGGCAATGACCGACGCAATGGCCACGGCGCTCTTCTGGCCGCCGGAAAGGTGGTGGGGCGGCTTGTCCCTGAGGTCCAGGCAATTGACCGTGGTCAATGCCTCATGGACCCGCTCCTTTACACACTCCGGGCTCATACCCAGGTTGAGCGGCCCAAAGGAGACATCATCATACACGGTCGGCATGAAAAGCTGGTCGTCAGGATTCTGGAACACGATGCCGACCTTCCTGCGTACTTCCTGACGGGTGGACTTCTGGAGCTCGATATCCCCGACCGTCACGGTCCCCTTCGACGGAAGGAAATAGCCGTTCATATGCAGCAGGAGCGTCGACTTGCCTGAGCCATTGGCCCCTACGATGCCCACCGATTCTCCGTGGGTGATCCGGAACGAAACACCTTTCAGCGCCTCGGTGCCGTCGGGGTACTGGAACCGAACGTCCTTGAACTCGACAAAATGGTGGCTCATGGCAGGATCTCCTGGATAAAATGTCCGAACAGATCAGTGACCGGGTAAAGCCGAAAAAGGACGAGGAACAAAACGGTCAGGGAAACATAGAGGCCGTCGACGGCCCGGAAACGATATTCTTTGAGCGATGGCATGTCGCCGTTAAAACCCCGGGCGAGCATGGCGCTGTAGATCCGCTCTGCACGCTCCACGGTCCTGAAAAAAAGCGTGCCGATCAACCGTGCGACGACCTTCATACTGCTGCCGCGGCTGCCGAAAGACCGCATGTCCTTTGCACGGACCAACCGCATTGCTTCCTCAGTAAGCACAAAAAGGTATCGGTAAAGAAAGAGCAGTTGCGATACGAATACGGCAGGAACGCCGAGCCTGCGGAGCGCATGACAAATGCCGGGAAAGGACGTGGTCGCGATTAGCAGGAGCGCCGCGCTGATGGTGAGTACGAACTTCAGCAAGATCGTCACAAAGGAGATCCAGCCTGCGGACAGCGGGATGCCGGCAATGACGACAACGGTCCTGGTGTCCAGGACCGGGTTGAATATGCCGATAAAGATCGCAAAGGGGGAAACGATGGCGATCTTCTTCAGCAGGAAACCGATCGGAATATCTCCCAGCGTGGTCAGCATGACGGGGAACAGGAAGAACGGCAGGAGCGCCGTGATCTCGTACTTGGAAAAGGAGATGACCGTAAAAAGGAACAAGGCCGTACAGACGACCTTGGCGCGCGGGTCAAGCCGGTGCACAATGGTGTCCTGGTACGAGAGCCGGTCAAGCCGGCCGATGTTGAAATATTCTTCGTCAAAGCTCATGGTTCATTGTCCCGCGAGAGTATGGTGCCACAACGAAAGAAGCTGTTTCCTGCCCACGCAACATTCAGACCTGCCTGCGCCTGATCATTCTGATACCAATGCCTATCAGTATGATGACGCCGAGCACAACGATCGCTCCGAAAACGCCGGCAAGGGATTTTCCTGCATCAATGCCGGGCCATGCCGGAACTTGTTTATGCTGGGCCGGAACATCAGTTCCAGGCTTGAAACCGTAACCGGGAAAGACCGTGGTCTTTCCCTGAATGTCCTTCAGGACCTGCGCGGTCCCCGGCTCCCGCCCGGCAGGCTCGCGGCTATTGGTGATCTTTTGTATGGCCCACTCAAGTCCGTCAGGATGGGAAGAAGCGAACCAGGAAAGAAATCCGCCCGTAATGACCGCAAACACGAAGAATGCAATGACGAGCTTTTTCACCGACACTTCAGGACCGAGCGGGCGGGAAGCGGCACTGGTCCCTATTATCTCGGGCTGGGCCGTACGAACATAGTTGATAACTGCCGCAGTGATGAACCCCTCTACAATGCCTATGGCAAGATGGATCGGCTGCATCAGCAGAATAAATGTCCTGAAGGGAAGCTCGCTCTTTCCCGACAGCGTCGTTTCCAGCACCACCGAAAGAGCGCCCAACTGGAGCGCAAGAACAGTGCTCAACACCGAAACTGCAAGTATGCGGACCGAACTTCTGCTGTCGCCGGCCAGCGGCTTATAGACCAGCGGATAGACGATAAAACAGGGATAGATCCCCATGTTCCAGATATTGCAACCCAGCGCGAGCAGACCCCCGTCGGCAAAGAAGAGCCCCTGGACCGTCAGGACCGAGGCGATGGCAAGAAATGCCGCAGCAGGTCCCAGGATGATCGCAAGGATCATGCCCCCGCCGATGTGACCGCTCGAACCGGTACCGGGGATCGTGAAATTGATCATCTGCGAAGCAAAGATGAATGCGCCCATGACTCCCATGAGCGGGATCACTTTGTCATCAATATTCTTCTTCAGGTTCCTAGAAGCAAGACCGATCGCCGCGAGCGTTCCGGCCCAGAACGTCGCTCCTACAGCCGGGGAGAGCAAGGCATCTGCCATGTGCATGGTTCATTCTCCTGGTCTATGCCCGAATGCGCACCGGACGATCAGAACCTGAAAACTGCCCCCGCAAGAAAGGAGCGGTCCGTTTCGGAATTATTGAGACCGGTCTTGATGCCGAGATCGAGGTCAACATTCTCGCTCACTGAATAAATAACGCCACCGAGCAAAAAGGCGGGTTCCTGGTGAACGGTCTGGTCCGCGTTACGCTCAACCCCGATATTGGCCACCGCCGTGAAGTGCTCGGCCATGGCATAGGTCCCCGCCGCAGACAGATGCCACAGGTTCTTTTGCTCACCCAGCTCATTTCCGTTCCGCATATACCCGATATTGGCATGAACAGCAAAGGGTTTTACTTCCTGCGTAGCGATGAAGAACATGCTGTATGATGTTCTTCCCGATCCAAAGCCTTTATTCTCATTTCCCGTGGGGAGACTGATTCCGGGTTTCAGCGCGAAGCTCAAGGCGTTCTTTTCGTAGAACCTCCATTTTGCCTCCAGTGTCGCATCACCGACGCCGTTCCCCGAGAACGTTGTAATGCCATTTCCTTGCGTCCTGTTCCACAGATAAGGCACGCCTACGACGAGGTCGACTCTTTCCAAAACGCCGTAGGACAGCGTGGCTGCCAGCTCTTTTGTCGAGGTTTTGACCTGCACGCCGGCAACGGTCTCCTTGTCGAAGTCGTGTTGTCCGTTGATCTCAAGCTGATATTTTCCCGTTCCCTGGGTCCCTGAGTCGTCAGTAATGAGCGGATGTGCAGCCCAGGCATAGGCAGGCAGTATGAGCAACCACACCATTATCGTGAAGATCCGTTGAACTTTCCCCATGCCCGCCTCCTCCAAACCTTTCGGTCGAGCCAAGGGACCATCACCCTTGATAGCCCCACGTGCTACGATTTTTATTTAAATAACACATGTCTATGTAATTGTCAAACGCTTTCATCCCCGCATGATGACGCCATCCAGAGCTGCCGGATGCACTATTCCGTTACCGCGGCACAGTTCCGCAGGATAGTTTAAAAAAGCGGCCTCAGCGGTCGGACCGCAAAGGGCGACCACGGAATCATCTTGACAAAAAGCACATGGTTTGATACCTTTAACGCACTGTTGCTAAAGAACAGGGCATTCAAATTTTCCTGCGATATTACGAATCAAGGAGGTTTTACATGAAAAAAATTATTTTCGCAATTCTGCTGGTTTTTGTCATCGCGGCGCCTGCAATGGCCAAGACGACCATCAATCTCGACGGCCTGAACCAGTCCGACTTCAAGGCCTTCAGCGAAGATTTCGGCATGGCCACGAGCTACCAGCCCCTGTCCCCTGCCGCCCCGCTGGGAGACAAACTGCCCGGATTCGACGCAGGCGTGGAAGCTTCCTATGTCAAGCTCGACAAGGGCCGCAGCTATTTTGCGAAAATGAATAATATTGCCGGCGGCGACCTTCCGAACGCGTTCTTCATTCCCCGCGTCCATGTTCAGATCGGACTGCCGATCATCCCCATCGACCTCGGCGTCAGCCTTACCACCATCCCGAACAGCGACATCAAACTTGCCGGCTATGAGCTGAAATACGCCGTGCTCGAGGGTGGGCTTGTCATGCCGGCCGTCGCGATCCGCGGAGCCTACACTAAGGTCTCCGGCGTGGACTCGCTTAATCTTTCCACAAAGTCTCTCGATCTCTCCATCAGCAAGGGCATCCTCATCTTCACCCCCTATGCCGGCGTAGGCGAGGTATGGATCACCAGCGACCCGCACAGCATACTCAACCCCACGCTCGCGAAGGAAGACATTAAGAAGACCAAAGCATTTGTCGGTGCGAAGGTGAAGGTATTCCCTTTCATCAATCTGGTGGTCGAAGGCGACTTCTCGAACATCAAGGAATATTCGGCACGACTGAACGTCAATTTCTAAGCTATCCCCTCTGAACAAGCAAAGCCTTCGGTCAAATGGACCGAAGGCTTTTTTTGTTTAAAGGCTGTTGGAAAAGTCGTTAAATTAGTAAACGCACCCTTAAGGGTGCGGCTACAAGATCAATTGTAATGATTTTAGTGGACGCAGGCTTTAGCCTCCGCAAAGCTCTTATCGACAGTGCCCCTAAAGCGCTTTGACATCACTTACCCCCCATGTTATATTTCTTCCGTGGATATCAAACGCGAAGCATTGATCTTGAAGGTAGCGGGTACGGCTGTCGAGGGCGTGATCGACGAGGTTGCGTCGGAGCTCCCGGTCAAGCTTGTGCTGAACAACGAACAGTTCGTAACGCTCCTCTGCACCCCTGCCGAGCTCGAAGAGCTCGCTGTCGGTTTCCTGCTGTCGGAAGGCCTGCTTCAGAAACGATCTGCACTCAAGAAGATCGAGATCCTCGAGCAGGAAGCCACGGTCCGCATCGAGCTCTCCGATCTTCCCGCTGATCTCAGCGCACTTTTCGCGACACGGACCATTTCCTCGGGGTGCGGCAAAGGTATCACCTTTACGAGTTTTCGCACGGGGGCAGACCATCGTATACCGTTCACCGGCAAGGTCATGAGCCTGGGAGACATCCGGCGGCTGCTCTCGACCTTCAGGAATATCTCGGCGCTCTATCTTGAGACCGGCGGAGTCCACAGCGCGGCCCTATCCGACGGCAAGGACATTCTGTTCTTCTCCGAGGACATCGGCAGACACAACGCCGTGGATAAGCTCATCGGAAAAGCATTTTTACGGTCCATTCCCCTAAAGAATAAGGTCCTCATAACCAGCGGCCGCGTAACATCGGAGATCATGACCAAGGCCGCCAGGAATCGGTTCCCCATCCTGATCAGCCGCGCAGCGCCCTCCTGCATGGCCATCAGCTATGCAGAGGACATGGGCATCACGCTCATCGGATTCGCCCGGGGAGACCGCATGAACATCTACACCTGGCCGAACAGGATCACCATGGAATGACGTGCTGCACTTGGTGTTAACGTAAGGAACATAAAAAGGCCCTCCGGGAAAACCAGAGGGCCTTTGTTCTTGAGAACAGAGTGGTGCATCTCACAGCGTCGCTCTATCTATCGCTCCTTTTTAACCTCATAGATATCAATACCAAACGCTCCTTTGATAATATCAAAGTGCTTATCAAGGGTCAGTATTTTGACCTTATGCGCCTTTGCCGAAGCGGCAAGATAGCAATCCGACAATCCCACTGACTTGCCTTTGCGCTGAAGTGTGTTTGACAATTCTCCTGCAGCCTGCCATAGATCGACCGACTCATCGAGAAAATAAAAAACGTGCCGGAAATCCCGGAGGACTTCCAGTTCTTTTTCGGCTTTCGCGCCCTGAATAAGCTCGGCAAGAATTATCCCCGAACAGCAGATCCGTTTGTCGTCCATCAGTCCGGAAATGGCGCTGTGCCAGGGATCTTTCTTTCGGAAGAATTCGATCCATGCCGACGTATCTACCAGTATCTTATCCAAGGCGTTTGTCTCCATGCCTGAGCCGGTCGGCAGACATCGTAAATTCCATGTCCCCTGCCATGGTCTTGATACGCTCCTGCTTCTTCATTCTGATTTCATCGCGAATCGCGGTAATGACCGCGTCGGTCTTGCTCTTTGCCTTGATCTCGGACATAAGTTCGTCAAGGAGAGTACTGGGCAAAGTTATGGTCGTTCTTGACATATTATCCTCCAATATTATATGCTAATATTTAGCATATAATTGCATCATTTTCAAGCATATTTTCTCAGGCAATCCTGCCTGATTCAAATACACTTTTCACCTTGAGTAATAAAAAACCCTCCTGAAAATCAGGAGGGTTTTGCAATTTGCCGATACAATTCAAACCAATAAAAACTTACGCCTTCTTCTGCCTCAGTGCCAGCAGAACGTCCAGGCTGATCTCGAAAGCCGCCGAGGGCATGGTGATCTGACGGCGCTCGAGTACTTCAGGCCGCAACTCGCCGATGAAACCCGCGTCGCGACCGGACGCAACGACCTTGCCGCAGCGGCCCTGCAGATAGAGCGAATGTTCGGCAGGTTCAAGCGTATACTCGATGCCGAGGTAATAGAGCAGGATATCGAGGAACGAGTGCATCTCGGAAAAGTTCGCGGTCGGGTGAGAAATGAGCGACGCAAGCAGAAGGTCCGTGCGGGTTCCCATGTTCTGTGAAGGATCGAGCACGGCCACCTCGCCGACCTCGAATATGCGATGGGGATAGAAGGCCTTCGAGCTTGCCGTCTCGACGCTCAGGATCGACGGGACGACCCGGTTCCTGAGGACCGAATAGGCGAGCGACATCGGGTTCGCCACTTCCACGAGCTTCTCGTCAGGCAGGAGCGTATCCTCCAGCTCCTCGCGGGAACAGAGGATGTTGGACATGATCTCCTGAAAGCCTGAGCCGACCATGGTCCCACGAACCGTGTCCGACAGCAGTTCCAGCGCTGACAACGATCCTACCGTCGACTGTTGAGGCATGATCGGAGTAAAGGAACTATAGCCCCTGCTGATGGCATAGTCCTCAACAAGGTCCATGGGATGCATGATATCGTCGCGATAGGGCGGCACCACGACCGTTACGGCCCCCTTGGAGGCAGTGACGCGGTGCCCGTATGCGCTTAAATGTTTTTTTACATCGGTGAGCGAAACATTCTCACCAAGTCCGGCTGAGAAGGTTTCAAGTGATACGTTCATCTTAACGGACGTATCATGGGGAAACGCAACGTTCTTGCCGAGTTCCGTGGCATAGGGGTATACGACCTTCACCGGTTCAATGTCCGCACCGCGGTCATAGAAGCTGGCAGCGAGGATGTTGAGCGTCAGCACCGTCATCCTGAGGTCCGTCCCGGTCACTTCGATCAGCACGCTGCGAGTCGTCGGTTTCACTTCGCCGATCTCCGTACTGTTGATGATCGGCGGGAACGAGAGCACCCGTCCCAGGCTGTCGGTCAGGACCGGGTACTGCGGGAAGGGTTTCACGATGTTGCCGTAGGCTATGCCTTTGGGGTGCTGTTCGAGGATCTCGGCAAGCGTCAGCTTCCGGTCCATGCCGAGCGGTGTGAACGATACTGATGACGGCTCAGCAAGGCGATAGTCCACGGGAAAGGCTATCTTGTCGAGCTCGTAGATGCCGATGGAGACGGTCGAGCGTTT
>JBGQDI010000081.1:0-10213 GCA_041495765.1 Nitrospirota bacterium | reverse complement strand
GGCGAGCCCGAACATGGCCGCGCAGACGCGGTTCATGACGGCGAGGTTCCCGGTGGCGTCGAGGAACAGGATGCCGTCGCCGATGCTGTCGAGCACCGTCTCGAGCTTTTCCTTCCGTTCGAGCAGCAGCCGTTCGCGCTCGAGCCGCTCGGTAACGTCCTGGAAGATCTCCACGCCGCCCATGACGACGCCGTCCTTGTCCCTGATGGCAGCGGTCCGCACCTCGACGGATATGCGGCGGCCGTTCTTGTGGCGCATGGACACGACTGCAGGCCCGTGCGGAGCCCCGTCGCTGATGGCAGCGTGCAGCGGGCACCCGTTGAAGCAGAGCGCGCACCCGTCCCGGTCCACATGGCTCAGGAGATTATCGTGGCAATGCCGGCCGATCACCTCGTGTTTGCCGTACCCCGCGATGCGCTCCGCCGCCTTGTTCCAGAGCACGAAGCGCCGCTCCTGGTCGGTCACATAAATTCCTTCGTTGGCCTCGTCGATGACCGCGGCCAGGTTATCGTTCACCAGGTCCATCAGTCCCCCCTGTTGTCCCGCAATATTTTAATGATAGCACAAGCGGGCCTTTCCAGGCGGCGGGAAGAGCGGGAATGCGAAACCAGTGGTGAGAGGGCCATAAGACGGCCCTAGCCGAGAATGCCAGCGCCATACGCATTAGCCCTGCAGTCTTTATTCGCGTTTATTCGCGTACATTAGCGGTTAAAAAATTTTATACCCAGGTCCGCCAGGATCTTCGCCGCAGCCCGGAGAAAAAAGAAAAGGCCTTCCCTGCTCCGGGAAGGCCTTTGTCCGATTGAATTTATCAGTCGATCCTTCTGATCGCGTTGTTCTTCTCGTGGCCGATCATCAGCTCGTTCCGGTTGAGCTTTTGCACAAGACGCGTCTTTTCCATTGGCGTCAGTTTACCGTCTGCCTTCATCTTCGCTTCATTGGCCTTGATCCTGTTCAAGTTGTCCTGCACCAGTGCAGCTTCCTGCTTGGTCAGCTGCCCCGAAGCGACGCCGCTGTCGATCCGCTTCTGCTGGTTCTCTATCCGCTTCTGAATAGCGGGGTCTTGGGTGGAATCGGCGGCATAGGCTCCCGTCGTCAACAGCGCCATCACCAGTCCCATCATGAGTGCAGCAAAAAATACTCGCTTCTTCATTACTCGATCCTCCTCGATTGCGTTTTTTATTCCGTACTCTGGAAAAAGTATATCACAGGATGATTATCTATTGGTAGGCGGATTTATCGCCGATGTCGTAGGCAAGGGGCATGCTCACTTTTCGCAGCGTGAACACCACAAGCATCACGGCGATCAAAACCAGACCCAGAAACACGCCGCGGCCCGCGAGGCTGCCCACCGAGACCAGCAGAAGGTAGAAGGGCATGATCATAGCAAGCAGGTAGCCCTCGAAGAGCTTGAAGCAGAAGGCCTCCTTGGCGGTCACGAAACCCAGGCACCCGGCAAGCGGCAGCAGGAGCAATGCGCCGGCAGGCTGGTGCATGAGCGCCAGGGACAAGGAGCCTTTGCCGATGAACAGGAGCGCAGCGAGGCCGCCCAGCCCGAGGTAATACAGGTTCTTCAGGAAGGTCTTGAACCTGCCGATATAGAGGTGGATGAAGAAGACGCTCATGCCCACCGAGGCATAAAGGCCGAAGCCGAGGATATCGGCAAGGGGACTGTTGGCAGGCTGTGGCGATGCCAGCAGGTACGCCAGACCGGAGATGATGATGGCGGAAAGTACGATGCCGATGCGGTAGAGCACGACCGTTATTCTGTCTTCCTTCGTGAGGGGCTGGAACACCTGCGTTGAACCCATAGATCATCTCTCCATTCCGTGTTATGCATATACTCTGCGTAATGCTCGGTCGTCCTCAGATGACGATAATGTACCCTCTTTGTACCTTCTTCCTTGTTCCCTCTCTCCTCTGTGGGAGAGGGGCAGAGGTGGGGGACTCGGACTGACACCATGCCACTGTCACTCTTTATCCGCTTTTTTCCAGAACGTCAGGTCGCCGATCATGAGCTTCAGCAGTTCACGAGGCGTCATCCGGGAGGCTTCCTTGCACCTGCAGTCGTCCTGCGGCGTCTCTCTCCCGCGCTCATGCTCCGCGTTTCCGGGACCGGTTCCCTCGGAACCGATGATCTTCCTTTTTTCCATGGGACATAATACTCCTCCTGCTGAAGCGTTGTCAAAGATTGAATAAAGGCTCACGAAGCACTGAGCACGCCCCCTCCTCCTTGGAGGGACAACGCAGTGCTCTCCGGTGCTATAATCAGGATAGGAAGAGGTTTCTTTTCTCCACGGGAGGCATACACTATGAATAGGATAGAGAACAGGGAACATATCGCCGATGCAGCGAACTATTTCAAGGAAACGGTCCTTGCAGCCATGCCGGACATTCCCCGCAAAGAGCTCTGTGATATGGTCGACGATTACATCTACTATCAGGCAGACGAGGTGAGCAAGTCGGAAGCGGACGCCGTGACCAGGGAGACCTGCCTTCTGTGACGGCGCACGGCAGAGGGGCCTAGGTTCTCTCCCGGACGATCGAGAACAAGGGTGCATGGATCTGTTCGTTCCGGCAGACGGGGCATCTGCCGGGGTTGGTGAGCCGCCCCCGCTTTTCGAAGACAAAACCGCACTTCACGCATTCCGCTGGTTGAACCACGAAACACTTTCCCCTGCCATGGAGCGATGTCCGTATATGCTCCAGATGGGATGAGACGTCTTTTTCGGGAATACCGACCAAGCCTGAAAGTTCATTGGCCGACAACAACCCCTCCTCCAGTGCGAACATGATCGCCTGCCGGATGGTCTCGCCTGCCGCAGGAAGGTCCCGCTTCTCCCGCTCTCGCCCTGCCTTCCCCATGAAGAGAACCCTTTCCTCCGGTCCGGTCATTTCGCGTAGGCTGCAAGGGACAGCCGTTCCATCAACAGCCGGTCGCACGAGTCGCCCCGCCTGGTCGCCCGTGCCGACGGCCTCGACGAGCGCAGGAAGCCGTAGCGGGTAAAGTAGCTGGTATAGCGGGCCGCATACAAGCGTTTCACTGCTGCATATTCCATCAGATGCCTGATGATCGTGGAACCGATGCCCTTGCGCCTGCTGTCCTCGAAGAGCGACACGCAACCCGTATCCTTCTCCTTCTTCAGGATGCCGAAACCGATGATTCGCCGGTCCTCAGCCGCTACCACCACGTCGGAGTCCCGGAGATCGGCATTGGCATGGTGCTTCATAAGGTATTCTTCCAGGTCCACCAAGTCCCTTTCGGTCGCATGCCGGACCGTTACGTATTTTCCCGTAATGCTGGACATCCCTGTTTTGCGCGGATCAGACATGGTACCCGCCCCCCTTGTGCTGCTTCTGGTTACTGCAATAATGAATGATGTCCATTACCGCGCCGGCAGCCGGAGACGGACGAAGAACGGTAGGGAGCCGTTCCCCCGCACCCAAGTCCTGTTGCCGGTTTCTCCCGGGAGCTATAGAGTGAACGCACAGCGCTATTGGGACTTTTTTACTCCTCTATTTAAACGTATCACTTGGTCCTCGTGCTGTCAAGGAACGGGGGCATTTTCTCCCTCCGCAGTCACTCTTTTGTCATCTTTCTATTCACGCCAGGCTCGGTCGTCCTCAGTAACGACGATAGAGCACCTTCTTCCTTATTCCCTCTCCACTCTGTGGGAGAGGGGCAGGGGTGGGGGGGCAGTCCAAAAGGCTTAACCCTCGGACTCGGTCGCCTGGCTAAATTTCCGCATGGGAACCAGGCGTGGGTCTCGATCTTAACCAAACCCGCACGTCCCCGGGGCGGCCCTACACTCGCGGAGTGCAGGCCGCGAAGGGGATGTGTAAAAATAACCGACTTACTTTCTTCACGACTTATCACCACCTCCCGGGAACAAAATCATCCCTTCCCTTGTCTAATAAGTCAGCAAGGACAAGGACCATCGTCTTTGCCATCTCAGGAAGCAGGGAAAGGAGAACACCATGAGGAATATAGTGATCGGGACCATCATGGCAGCACTTTTATCAGCAGCACCCTTATTCGGGCACGACAACGCTCCCTTGCCAGGAGGCCTGTCCGTCGAGATCGTGTCGGACAGCGGAAGTTTGTTCCGGGACTTCCCGGTCGCCGACCTTTGGAGGAACGGAACGCACACGGTCAAAACGTACCTGGAGGCGAAAAAAGGCGCGAACTACGGGATCGTGGTCAGGAACACGTCCTTGGAGCGTCTTGGCGTGGTCGTCGCTGTTGACGGCAGGAACATCATCACCGGATCGCGGTCGGACCTCAGGAACAACGAGACCATGTACGTCGTGAACGCCGGGGAGCAGGTCCGCCTGGACGGGTGGAGGACCACGGACAGCGAGGTACACCGGTTTTACTTTACTGAGCCCGCGGACTCCTACAGCGTCCGGACCTTTGCCGACTCGTCGGCCATGGGTGTCATCGCCGTGGCGGTGTACCGGGAAAAGGACCGGTCGGAGCCGCAGTTCGAAATGAGCAGGAAGAAGGCTGCGCCTGCACCGCCTTCGACGGAAAGTGCCGCGCGGAGCGGGGCACGATCGCTCCTTGACGAGAGCGCCGGCACGGGTTTCGGCGATGCGAGCTATTCTCCGGTCGTACGCGTTGAGTTCGAACCCGAGTGCGTCCCGTTCCAGAAGACCCTGGTGAAGTACGAGTGGCGGGAGACGCTCTGCAAAAAAGGGGTACTTCCCTGCGGCCAGGAGAGAAAGAACCGGCTGTGGGATAACGACGGGTATGCGCCCTACCCGCCGGGGTACCCGCGAAGTTAACAGGCGTGCGGAATGCATGAAGAGCGGCAGGCCGGGTTAGGTGACCCTGACCTGCCGCGGTCTTTGTGGTATGATTCGGTAGGGCTGGATTCAAACTACACCTCAAAACCTTGTGCTTCTTAATGCAACAAGACAGGTGGAGCGCACTTCCCTATTTGTTCTCTCTTGCCAAATGCAACTTTTTGTTGTACCGTATTTATACTCAAACCATCTTCCAGAGAACGGGGGATTCTGTTATGAAAAAGATCATGGCATTCGTCGTGGTGGTCCTGTGTACGGTTTTTTTCCTCTTCGCCTGCAAGGGGAATAATGGAGCCAACGGTATCGGCAGCCCCGGTGGTCCCGGCTCTCCCGGAACGCCGGGCTCTCCCGGAACGCCCGGACGGAACTCTTACCTGACCGCCCAGGCGGTCGACCTCAAGATCCAGTCTGCGCAGATCACTTCGAACGGTACGGCCTCGGCAACGTTCACGATAACCGATGCGAACGGCCTGCCCCTCGATCGCACGGGGCTCTATACAGAAGGCACCGTGACCCTCTCTTTCGTGCTCTCCTGGCTCGATCAGGATGCTCCGGGCTCGCCGCTTCAGTATACGGCCTATACCACCCGGCAGGTCACCTCTCCGATCACGTCGGTCCAGACGGCCCAGCCCGCGCCTGATGCCGGCGGCGTCTTCACCGAGATCGGCGCAGGCGACGGCGCCTATACTTATACGTTCAACACCTCTGTTCCTGCGGGGCATCTGGACCGCACGCACACCATTGCCGTTTATGCAACGCGGGCATTCAGCGGCAAGCTCTACAGCGCCAATGCGACCTTTAACTTCGTGCCCGACGGCGGAGCAGTGACAACGACCCGAGAGATCGTGCTGCTCGATTCCTGCAACGACTGCCACGGCGCTCTCCGGTCCCACGCAGCGATCCGGGACACCAGGCTCTGCATCACCTGCCATTCCCCGCAGGCCCTGGATCCCGACACCGGCAACACCGTCGACTTCCCGGTCCTGGTCCACAAGATCCACCGCGGCAAGGACCTGCCGAGCGTCGTAGCGGGCACGCCCTACCAGATCATCGGCGACCAGCAGGTGGTGAACGACTACTCCACCGTGGTCTACCCGCGGGAGATCGAGAACTGCGGTGTCTGCCATACGGGCGCCCAGGGAGACCGCTGGAAGACCCGCCCCACCCGCGCCGTCTGCTCCTCCTGCCATGACCTGACCACCTTCGACGGCTCCGCCACCCACACCGGCGGCCCCCAGCCGAACGATATGAACTGCGCCCTCTGCCATTTTCCCGTGGGCGGGCTCGCTGGCATCACGGACAAACACCTTACGCCGCTGACCGACCCGGCCTCTCCCACGGTCGTCATCGAGATCCAGAACATCGTGAATACGTCACCGGGCCAAGCACCTTCCATGGCGTTAAAGGTTACCAAGGATGGCGCACCTTACAATATAATGGCAACTCCGCTCACCAGGCTCGCGGCTACGACCGCCGGCCCCACCACGGACTATGCCTCTTCCTGGCAGAACATAATCCAGGGCTCCGGCGCCGCTGGCACGCTTACTCCTGTCGACGCAGCGAACGGCCTTTTCTTTTACACCTTCGCCAGCCCCATCCCCCCCATTGCAACCGGCAGTTATGCGGTCGGTCTTGAGGGCTTTATCCAGCCCGGGGGCGGCGGCACACCGATGTTCCCGGTGATTGCTTCGGTCCAATACTTTGCGGTGACCGACGCGACAGCCGTTCCGCGAAGGAACGTCGTAAGCGACGCTGCCTGCAGTGCCTGCCATGGCACGCTTACGGGGCACAACACCCGACGCGGGGTCCAGTACTGCGTCTTCTGCCATAACCCGAACGCCACGAACAGTACGCTCGTCGCCCGCTTCGAGAACAGCACGGTCGTGGCACAATCAATGAATCTGAAGGACCTGATACACAAGATCCACCGCGGCAAGGACCTTGCCCAACCCTACGTGATCGGCGGATTCCCGGGACCGACCATCGCCAATCCTGCGGGGACGCCCATCGACTTCGGGGCCACGCGCTATTCCCAGGACCAGCGCAACTGCGCTGCCTGCCACCTGCCCGGCACCATCGACCTTCCGCTCGGCGCCGGCCTGCTGCCGTCGACGGAAGCGACCTTGACCTGTGTAGAGGATCCCGCGCTCGACACAAACACCTACTGCGACAGTTGGATCGTTGCCAGCACGGCTCAGACGCCGCCGACCGCTGCAGCCTGCACGTCATGCCACGATTCATCGGCAAGCATTGCCCATGCCCAGGTGAACACGACGGCGGCTGGTGTTGAAAGCTGCGCGGTCTGCCACAAGGCAGGTGCGGCCTATGGGCTCGACACGGTCCATGCACTGGAACCCTAGCTAATCGCGATCGGTTTGACCCCGGTTCGAAAAGAAGAAGGCCGGCAGAGTTGATCTGCCGGCCTTGCTGTCTCAATTTTTCTCGTCGCTTCTGTCTGGGCTGCGCAGAGAATAGCGCATTTGAAAAGTGATGATCTGTGTTATTATCATGGGCAACAACTTCCTTTCTGCATCGACCGGAGCTACCAGGAGATCTGACTTTCTGAGGAGGAACCTGCACTGATGTTCCGTTTATCGTCCTTAACGATCCGCTCCCAACTGGTTCTGCTCGCCCTGATCGTCGCGATTCCTGCCGCAGCCATCATCCTCTATTCGGGCATCAGGTCCCGAAACCACGAGATCCGGGAAGCGCTGGCCGAAGCCCGTCAGCTTGCCGCCCGCATCGCGTCGGAACAGAACAGCCTTGCCGCGTCGGCGGAGCAGTTGGCGATCGCCCTGGCCCAGCTGCCCGATGTGAAGGACCACAATGTTGCCGGGATCGAAGCGCTCCTGCGCAGCATCCTGCAGCTGAACGCCCAGCATTCGAACATCTTCCTGGTCGATCTGAAGGGCAGGGTCTGGGCCGCGAACTTTCCGAAGAACCCTCCCTTTACCGTATCCGATCGCAGGTATTTCATTAACGCGCTTGCCAGCGGCCGTTTATCGTCGGGCGAGTTCATCCTCAACCGGGCCACGAACAAACCTGCTTTGACCTTCGGCTATCCCTATAAGAACGGGAACGGCAGGATCATCGGGGTCATCTGCATCGGATTCAACCTTGAGTATTACAAGCGCTTCCTGAACGCCTCTGAACTGGCTTCGGGAAAGAGTTATTTACTGCTCGACCACAAGGGAGTGGTGCTTACCAGGCCCGTCAACCCCGAAGAGCTTGTCGGCAAGGCATACTATCCCAATCAGTTCAGGGAAATGCAGGAAGGGCCGGACGAGAACGCTTTCGCTGCAGTAGCGCTTGACGGCAAGAAGCGGTTCATCGCTTATCGCAAACTGAAACTGCAGTACGAGGCGACACCCTATATGTATGTCCGGGTGGGGATCCCCGTCGATATCGTCCTTGCCCGTGCGAATCGTTCCCTGATTCTTACGCTGTCCGTCTTCTTCTCCTTTCTCGCGGTGGCGCTGTACATCGCCTCCCGCGTCGGCAAACGTTCGCTGGTGGACCGGGTCGCCCTGCTGCAGAACGCCTCCCAGCGCCTTGCCGACGGAGATCTTGAGGTCAGGGTCTCGGACCTGGTGATTGGCGGCGAACTGGGCCGTCTGGGACAGACCTTCGACAACATGGCCCGCCAGCTCACCCTGCGGGAACACGCGCTGTTCGAACAGCAGAGCTTCTGCTCGAACCTGATCCGCAACGCCGCCATTGCCACCTTTGTGCTGGACAGCACGCACCGGATCATGCTCTGGAACCGGGCATGCGAGGAACTGACCGGGCTCCGCGAGTCGGACATGATCGGGACCGAGGGTCAATGGAAGCCTTTCTACGCCGTGAAGCAACCCACCGTGGCGGATGTGATCATCGATGCCGCGTCCGGCGGCGCTCCGGACCTTTCCCGGAGCTACGCAAGGTCCGCCCTGAACCCCCAGGCCATCAAGGCCGAAGGGTGGTACAAGAACCTCGGGGGCAAGGACCGGTATCTCCTCTTCGAAGCAGCGCCCATCTACAACAGCGGCGGCGTTCTGATCGCGGCCATCGAAACGCTGCAGGACGTCACGGAAAGCAAACGGATGGAGGAACAGCTCCTTCAGACCCAGAAGATCGAAGCCGTCGGTCAGCTCGCCGGAGGGGTGGCGCATGATTTCAACAACATCCTCTCGGCGATCATGGGGTACGGGCACATGACGCTCAGAAAAATGCGGCCTGACGATCTTTTGCGGGGTTACGTGGAGCAGATCCTCCAGGCCGGAGAACGGGCCACGACCCTGACCCAGAGCCTCTTGTCCTTCAGCAGAAAACGGATCATCAATCCCGCGCCCCACGACCTGAACGAGATCGTCAGGAGCTTCGAAAAGTTCCTGCTGAGGCTGATCCGGGAGGATATCACGATCACCACGACCTGCGCTGACAGGGATCTATCCGTACTCGTCGACCGGGGCCAGTTGGAGCAGGTCCTGATGAACCTCGTGGCGAACGCGCGCGACGCCATACGGGAGCGGGGGAACATCGCCATCCGCACGGAACACCTCGCCATCGACGAGCACTTCATCGAGGCCCATGGGTTCGGAAAAAAAGGCACCTATGCGGTATTGGAGGTGTCTGACACAGGCGAAGGGATGGACGAACCGACGAGGAGGAGGATCTTCGAACCCTTCTTTACGACCAAAGAAGAAGGAAAAGGCACGGGCCTCGGGCTTTCGATGGTGTACGGCATCGTCAAACAGCACAATGGATTCGTTGGGGTAGCGAGCGAACCGGGAAAAGGGACGTCGTGCAAGGTCTATCTGTCGCTCGTACAGGGAAGCGTTGCGGCCGAAAAAGAGCGCGCTGGCCAGGACAGGATGCCCCGCGGGTCCGAGACGATCCTGGTCGCCGAGGACGATGCGGCGGTGAGGACCCTTGCGGCCGCGGTCCTGCATGATCACGGATACACGGTGATCGAGGCGATCGACGGGGCCGATGCGGTCTCGAAATATGAGGAGGAGCGGGCGCGCATCCGGCTGGTCATCCTGGACGGCATCATGCCGCGGAAGAACGGAAAAGAGGCCCTGCACGAGATCCGGCGGATCGACCCTTCGGTCAAGGCGCTCTTCATGAGCGGCTACTCAGAGGACATCATCAGCAAACAGGGCCTGCTGGAGCCGGGTATCACACTGGTGGCCAAACCGCTCATTCCGGCGACCCTGCTGAACAAAGTGCGGGAAATGCTGGACGCCTGACCACGCCTTCTTCCACTTCCCGGCAAAGTGGACCTTGCATAACCTGCTATCCCCCCTGGCCCATTCGGCTTTTGTCACCTTTCGTGCGTGCCCGGGAAAGGTGACAGAAAGTCATATTTTTAAACAGGAGAAATGGGTGAAATCGTTTCATGTTGCGGCGGACCGGTCATGTT
>JBGQDI010000080.1:0-10243 GCA_041495765.1 Nitrospirota bacterium | reverse complement strand
TCACTTTTCCAGTTCCCATGTATCTGCTGCCAGCTCAGCTTTAAGCGCTGTGTGCATGTCCCTGGGGATGCGTTTTGCCTTCCCTCGAGGGGAAACGCATACAAGCTTGGTGTTCCCTTCAGCGACGAGCCTGCCTGAAATCTTCTCTTTTATCCGATGTCCAATGATCAGGAATGCTGCAGCCAATTCCTGCAGCCTGGTCTCTACAACGAGCACGTCGCCATATTGGGCATAGGACCGATAATGCAGCTCCAGGTCCGTGACCGTAAAGAGCGACCCCTGTTCCATGAGCCGGGGTAGCGATATGCCGAGGGTGTTCAGGTATTCCGTTCTTCCGCGCTCCATGTATTTCACATGATTGGCGTAGTAGATGATTCCCCCTGCATCGGTATCTTCGTAATACATCTTTATTTCCATGCTATGGCTCATGTCCTATTCCTCGCTTTGCCCAGTGTAAAATAAATTGAATTGGTTGTCGAGTCAATTCTCCCTGCTGTTTGTGCACTACAGGAATGCCAATGATAGGCCAATTATGGTTGGTTAGCTTTTGGTCTCGAATGCATAAGAATGCATAACATTGACACTTTGTGAACAATGTGTTACGTTTAGAAACATAATTGCCGATAGTATCATTGCACGTGCAGGCTTATGGCGATTTTTAGGGCATGTTTTAAATGTTGGAGCAGCACCAAGAGAGTGTCTATTGAAACTGGCATTAATAACACCTAAAGGCGTCCTGTTCGGCTCGGATCCTGAGGTTGCTGGTTTTTTCAAAGAGATCCTTTCCAAAACAGCTCACGATCCCTTTATTCCGAAATACTCCTCCTGGTCAGGCCCTTCATTGGGGCTTTTGATCGTTGCAGCGCTGACCCCCCCTGATTTCGAGATCGTCTACCTTGATGAAAATTACGAGCAAATAGACTTCTCGGTCCGTTACGACCTCGTTGCGCTGTCGGCGATGACGCAGCAAGCTACCCGGGCATATGAGATCGCTGATGAGTTCAGACGCAGGAATGTGAAGGTTGTCATCGGCGGGATACATGCGACGGTCATGGAGAACGAGGCAGGAGAACATGCCGATGCGGTGGTTATCGGCGAAGCGGAAGATACCTGGCCCGACCTGATCAATGATCTCGTTCAAGGCACATTGCAGCGGATCTACCGCAGCACGGTCCCTGCCGACCTGACCCGCTCGCCCAAACCCAGGTATGACCTTCTGAAAAAATATGATTATAAGATGATCTGGGTCCAGACCACGCGCGGCTGTCCGCGCGACTGTGAGTTTTGCAGCGCTTCGAAAGTTTATGGGAAGGTTTTCCGGCATAAACGTATCGACCAGGTCCTTGACGAGGTCCGTGTTGTCCAGGGTTTGTGGAACCGCCCCTTCATCAATTTTGCCGATGATAATATGTTCCTGGACCGGTCCTACGGCGGCGAGCTCGTGCGGGCGCTGGGTACACTCGGGGTGCAATGGACGGCGCAATCGGACCTGGCCATAGGTGAGGACGACGTCCTTCTGGACCAGCTGCGGGAAAGCGGCTGTAAAGTGCTTTTTATCGGTTTTGAAACGCTGTCAAAAGGAAATAGGCTCGATAGCCATGGGTGGAAGATGAAAAAGATCGAAACCTATCCCGCGGTCATCAGCAAGATCCAATCGCGGGGCATCGGCATTCTAGGGGCCTTTATCGTGGGGCTCGATGATGATGACCGGAGCGTATTTGATTCACTCTATGTTTTCATCAGAGAGAACCTGTTGTATGCCGCTCAAGTGACGGTCCTGACCCCCTTGCCGGGGACCAGGCTGCGACAGCGGCTGCAGGAGGCAGGCCGGATCATCAGCAGTGACTGGAAACGCTATACTTTCGTCGATGTGAATTTCACTCCGAAGAAGATGTCGGTCGAAGAGCTCCAGGCAGGAATTCTCGATCTCTATCAACGGATCTACAGCAAAGAAGCACGATCAGCGGTGCTGAAACACTTTAAACAGATCTACCGGACCCTTCGCCGGGTCCGGGCAGGCAGCGGACAGTAGGACCTTCTTCTCGTCATTCCCCGTTCATCCTAGGACAGGTCAACTTTCAGTTTTTTCAGCTTCCGGTACAGGGTCGCCAGGTCCACACCAAGCGCTTCAGCCGTTGTCTCTTTGTTACCCTTGTGTTCCGTGATGCTGCGTCTGATGTATTCCCGCTCGTAGCTATCCAGCGCCTGGCGAAGCGATGAGGTAGAAACTCCCTCGAGGTCCAGGGTCCTGAACTTGTCCGGCAGGTCGTGGATAGTGACCATATCACCGTCGGCGAGAACGACGGCACGCTCGATGGTGTTCCCTAGTTCACGGATGTTGCCCGGCCAGTCATAGGCAAGCATGGCCTGCATGGCCTCGTAGTCGATATCCTTGATGTTCTTTCCGGCCTCCTTAGCGAAGATAGCCAGGTAGTGTTTGATAAGCACGGTAATGTCGTCGCGCCGTTCCCGCAGCGGCGGCATGCTGATCTCGATGACGTTCAATCGGTAATAAAGATCTTCACGAAAACGCCCTTCCTTGACGCGTTGTGACAGGTCTGCATTCGTGGCCGCAACGACGCGCACATCGACGTTGATGACCCGCGTATCACCCACGGGCGTCAGTTCCCTGGTCTGGATCACGTGCAGCAGCTTGACCTGCAGCGACATCGGCATCTCGCCGATCTCATCCAGGAACAGCGTTCCTCCGTTCGCCATGGTGATGAGCCCTTTTTTATCCTCATTTGCTGAGGTAAAAGACCCTTTCTTATGTCCGAAAAGCTCGCTTTCGAGCAGGTTCTCCGGGATCGCGCCGCAGTTTATCGATATGAACGGTTTGTCCTTTCGCGGCCCTGATTCATGGATCGCCTGGGCGACCAGGCCCTTGCCGGTGCCGCTTTCGCCCGTTATGAGGATGTTGGTTTTGCTGGGGATCACTTTTTCCATGAGAGCAAAGATCTTCACCATGGCGTCCGATTTTCCGATGATCGCAGAGAAAGCGGCCGGCCGCTGGCTGAGCTCCTGCCGAAGGATCTGGTTCTCCATCTCGAGGTCTTTGTTGCCGATGATCCTTTTGACGGTGAGGCGGATCTCATCATTGATGAAAGGTTTGGTAATGTAATCCGTAGCGCCGGCCTTCATTGCCTCAACGGCCGAGCCGACGGACCCGAAGGAGGTCATCATGATCACCGCCGTCACCGGGCTGATCTTCTGTGTTTCCCGAAGGACCTCAAACCCGTCCTTTTTTTCCATTTTGATGTCGGTCATCACGATATCAAAGTTTTCCTGCTTGATAAGGTCGATTGCCAGCTCGCCGTTATAGGCCTCTTTGACCGCGTAACCTTCTTTCGACAGGATGAAATTCAAAGCTCTGCAAATATCTTTTTCGTCATCAACGACCAGGATACTGGCTTTCTGCATGGGTGGTGATCTCCTTCGCTACTTCTCTTGCTCGATGGGAATAATGATCTTGAAAACAGTGCCCCGGTTTACTTCGCTGCAGACGGTGATATCTCCATTGAAACGCTTGATGATATTGTAGCTCAGCGAAAGCCCCAGGCCGGTGCCTTTCCCGACCTCCTTGGTAGTATAGAACGGATCGAAGATCTTTGCCAGATCGTTCTGAGGGATGCCGGTGCCGGTATCGGCAAAGGCGACCAGGACGGCGTCCCGGTCCTGATCGTCCTTTCCCTGGGAAGTGGAGATCTGCAGCGTGCCGCCGTCAACCATGGCATCAAGCGCGTTCAGGATGATATTGATGAATACCTGGGCTGTCTGGCCCTCGTCGATCATGGTCCTGGGAAGCGCAGGGTCCATGTTCACCAGGATGTCGATAGTATGCTTCATCCGTTTGTCCAGCCGCATCAGGTCGAGGGTTGACTGCAGAACGTCATTGATCTGGACATATTTGATGTTCGTTGATGTTGCCCGGGAGAACGTGGACATTTGCCGGACGATCTCGGTGATCCGCTGGATGTGATTATTGATGATGTCCAGGCTGTTCTGGGTAAATTCATCGGTGGCCATTTCCCGCAGCAACTGGGCAAAGGTGGAAATAGAGGTGAGTGGATTGCCGATCTCATGGGCGACGCCGGCTGCAAGCCTGCCGAGGGCCGCGAGTTTTTCAGAGTGCATGACCTGCTGCTCGAGCTGTTTCGCCGTGGCGGTCCCCTGGTCGACCTTGTCTTCGAGCTCGACAGTGTATTGTTTGAGCGCTTCTTCGAGCTCCACGCGTTTGGTAACATCGGTGCTGGTCAGCAGGATGCCGGGCGCTTGTCCATCGATCAGGAGGGGGCTCACGTTCATCTCCAGGAAAAGGGGAGATGCATGGATGGTCGTGATCCGGTAATCCTTGATCTCGAAGCTGCTATGCCCGGACAGGGCCTTTTGCAGGATCGTTTCCATGGGAATGCCGTCATAGGGAACCAGTTCTTCCGGGAACAGGGAGAAGAACGGCTTCCCCAGGACATCCTCTTTGCGGCGGTTCAGGATGAGCGCCTGTGCGGTGTTCAACGTCCTGACCCTGAGGTCCTTGTCCAGGACCATGAGGTTCGTCTTGGTATTCTCGACAATGTTCTCCAGGTAATCCTTGGCGATCTCGATCTGATGCTCCAGATGCTGCTGGTTCTCGAGATGCTTCGTCCGTTCCTCGGCCTTGATCTTTTTCTTGTAGGTGACGATAGAGACCCCCGATGCCACGACCGTGGTAACAAAGATGGATATGATCAGGAGAGAATAGAACAGCATGCTTTTCTGCATGAGCGCGATGACATCCGCTTTCGGTGCAGAGACCACGACGATCCAGGATTTTCTCGCCATAGGGAACTTATAGTACGCCGCGAGCATGTCCTTCCCTCCGGGGGCGGCATAATAGCCGAAGGTCTGCGACTTTCCTTCGATCATCTCTTTTTCGGTCTTAAAGGACCGGTGGCACTGGAAGCAGGTCGCATCCGAATGGTAGAGATTCTTCCCCACCATGGACGGCTGGGTCGGGTGATACAGAAGGGTACCCTCGCTGTCCATCATCCAGGCATATCCACTTTGCCCTGATTTGATCGGTGACAGGTATTTCTGCGTGATGCCGTTCATGGACAGGACCGCCAGGACCACGCCGCTGAACTCGTGCAGCGTGCGGTTTGTATGCATATAGATGGGGATGGCGACAATGAACTCTTTTGTCTCAAGCTCATTGGAGTTGTGGAGCTCCATCAGATCCGTTACGAGCTTCTCATTCCGGGGCAGGAGCCGCGCCTGCCGGAAGTAGTCGGTCTGGGAGAGATCGACCCGTTCCCGGCCGGGATAGGAACTGTCAAAGAGGAGAATGCCGTTCTTATCGATGACCCTGATGGTGATCAGGGCTTCGTCCTGAAGACTGAAATTGATCGACTCGGCGACCAGCCTGGCCGCCGGCTGAAGATGGATGCGGTCTATCTGGGGCAGCTGAGAGATCACTTTGATGTTCTTATACACGTGGTCAACGAAGCTCTCGATGTTCATCGCCACTTCGCGGGCCAGCAGAAGCTGCTGTTTGTTGAATTGTTCCGCCATCTCGTCCTGGAGCGATTGATGGAAGAACTGGCCGAGGATAATAATGAGGGAGAGGACAACGAGCAGGGACAGGACGAACACTGCGGGCATAAGCAGCTCCCGCTGTTTGAGCATGCGGATAAGGCGTTGAAACATGGAAGTAATGTACTGCTAATGAGCGACCAAAGTCAAGCGGGAAAAGGCAGGGAAGAGGCTTAGAAAAGAGAGGATTTTGTCTGCTGTTCGCCCGTGATGTTCCACGAACGGTCGAGGGGCAGGGTGAAGATAAAGGTACTGCCCTGGCCGGACGTGCTTTCCGCCCAGATCGTGCCGCCGTGGTACTCAACGATCTGCCGGGTGATGGCCAGTCCCAGTCCGGTGCCTTCGGCATTGTTCGTAAGGACATCGCCGGACCGGTGGAATTTCTCAAAAATGAGGTTCAGTTCGCACTCCGGGATGCCTACGCCGGTGTCCGATACGGACACGAAGATGCGCGATATCGGCGTCTTCTCATGGTGGGCCGTAATCACGATCCTGCCACCCAGGGGGGTGAACTTGATGGAATTGGAAAGGATGTTGGTCATGACCTGTACAAGCCGGTCCTTATCTCCGAGAAAGGGCGGCACGGGCGCCTGCATATTGGTGATGATGGTAAGGCTTTTGTTGTCAGCCAGCGACTGAATGCCGGACACTGATGTTTGGATAACGTCGTCGATGGTCAGCCTGACGATGTTCCAGCTCAGTTTGCCTGCTTCGATCTTCGTAAGGTCAAGGATATCGTTGATCAGCCGGGCCAGCCGGTCGCTCTCCCGGTTGACGATGTTCAGGAGGCGGTTCTTTTTCTCGCTAGCCATCCTGGGTTTCATGAGGATGAGCTCGGTGAAAGCTTTGATCGAGGTGAGCGGCGTGCGGAGTTCATGGGAAACGACCGAGATGAAATCGGATTTGACCTGGTCAAGCTCCTTCAGCTTCAGGTTTGCCCCTTCAAGCTCGCGATTGGCGACGGCGAGGTTCTGGTTGGAGAGTTGGAGACGTTCGTAGGCCTTGGTCAGGTTCTCGGTCTTTTCGGTCACGCGGAACTCGAGGTTTCGGTTCAGCTCTTCTAGATCGCTCCGGTTCTTCTCAAGCTCATGCGCCATTTTATCGAAGCTCTGGGACAGTACGCCGATCTCGTCGTTCGCAATAAGGTTCACCCGTGTGTGCAGATTGCCTTTTTCCAGCTCCCGGATGACCTTGACGATGTGTCCCAGAGGATTCGCAATACTGGTCGCGAGCAGAATTCCGATCCCTGCTGCTACGATGATCGCGATGATGATCACGATGGTGATCAGTTGGAGAAAATTGGACATGATAGGCTGGACGAGAGCCGACGTCTCCCAGTGTGCACCGAGGATCTTGCCCATGCGGTGATAGACGAGGGCTCCCAGCGCAAGGAGCGGGGCGATGATGGCCGCCAGAAGGATGGAGAGCACACGGGTGCGCGTATTGATCTGGATGACCCGGGAATGGTCTATGCGCACCGTCCTTGTTCTTTCTGCAAGGAACTGCCGGACCGGGTAGAGGAGCCGTTCGGACAGAAAAAAGGAGAAGATAGGGAATACGGCCATGCCGACAATTGCATAGATCATGAGCCTGATGTTCTCGGCCAGCGGCAGGCCGCCGATAGTTCCCATGTACAGGCAGTCCACGAACACGACGAACTGGTATCGTACCAGCACGGAAGCGGCATGGACGAGCGGCAGGTTCAGTGCGCGGACCCGTGCCGCCGCCATGATATCTTCCGGCGGCTCGAGACGCCGTTCCTGATAGAAGGAAAGCATTTCGATCGGACGGCATTCCCACCGGTCCATGAAGTAGAATGCAGAAGCGATCCCTAAAGGCGTGAGAATGAAGAGGGAAATGTTGATGTAATGGACGAGGAGCCGGGGCGTAAAATCCATGATCACGATCATGTAAGGGATCAGGGTCGTGAATATGACCGCGATGATCACCAGTTCACTGTAGGCGATTTTATTGGATACATTGAGCTTCATAATCCCCAACCCTGAACAGATCGTGATGCATATCGTGTGGCTATCCCTGAACCGCAAACTTGCCAGATCTTTATTAAGTGTGCTCCCACCACTGCCGGGGATCGGCGGTGATGGGTTAGGTGGCCTATGGGAAAAGCGTCTTGATCGCGGCTTTCCGCAGAACATCGCCATCGATGCCGAGGCGGGTGATGGACTCGATGCCGGCGGAGAGCAGGTCCTTGGCAGTAAGGAAGTTTGCCATGCGCAATTTTGTCAGCGAGGCTTCCGGTATTGCCCCGATGCGGCTGAGCGGCATATCATTCTTTGAAGTGTACAGGACCACCAGCCTGGATTCGCCCTGAATGATAGGCAAAAAGGATGTATGTCTGATGCCGATATGGCTGATCATCTCGTCTGCTTCGGCGCCGGTGAAAAAACCGGTATAGTCCGAAAAGAGCGTGGCGCACAGGACATCAACGGCGAGCGTTTGAATATTGTTGGCGGTCACCTGGTTGAAAAAAACACCATACCGCGAGATACGGATCATCTCCCGGATGAGCTGCTCCCGCTTGTTCACCGGAAGGAAATGGAACACGTTGATCGCGTACACCCAGTCAACGGCGCCGTCACTGATCCGGGCCAGATCGGTGACGTCTCCGACCTGGAGGTCGATCTGGTCCTGCAGCCCGGCATCCGTGTTCTTTCTCTTGCCGAGTTCCAGCGTATGGATGTTAAGGTCGATGCCTTTCGCACTGATGCCGGGGCAGACTTTAATGGTCTCCCGGAGTACGGACCCGTCCCCGCAGCCCAGGTCCAGGATAGTGTGGCCCGTGGACAGGCCGGACCACTTGAAGAACTCCGCTGCGGTGCGGGAGAGCTGCGATGCCACTTTCGGGATATAATCCCGGCTGATCCTTCCCTGGGTGATGCTGTCGAGGCCGACGCATTTCTGGTAGGCATCCCGGGAATATTGAACGGCCTTGGTAAAATAGCTGAACATATGGTGGAGGCCGAGAAGATCGGGTGCCGGGGTTCCGCGCCGAATGAGCGATCCCTTTACGGTCAGGGTGTAGCCGGCGTCGCTACGCACCACATACCCGCTGGCCACCGCAAAGCGAAGCCATCGTTCCACCTTGCTGATATCAAAGCCCATCTGTCCCGACAGTTCCTGGGCGGTCATTGCCTTGTCCAGCGGGATCCAGTCGAAAAAACCAAGCTCAACTCCCTGGATGGTGCTGAGTGCCACGGTTCCCTGGATCAGCATATGCATGAGCTCTGCCGAGTTCCTCTTGATGTCTTCCTGGTCCATGCGGGGGCCTCCGTTAGCGGATCTGCAGCGCCGTGTTGATCAGCACAAGGACATAGACGACCGTGATGACGAACAGCGTTCCCCAGATGTAAAGGCTCATTCTCTTCGTGGCCCGTTCATCGGAGGTGCGGTCATTGCGTCTTATCTCGTCATCCTTTTGCCGCGCCCTGTTGTAAAAGTCCTTGAATTCCTCGTGTTGGTCGGGCGCCAGTTCGTACAGCCTGGCGATAAGGATGGTATCTTCCCGAAGGGAGAAGGGAAACCGGTAGTACACATCAATGACCGGATCTGTTGTCACCAGCTGGTGCAGCGTTCCCTGATCGATGGTGGCAAGTTTTTTCTGATAACAGAAGAGCATGTTTTTCTGGAGCACCTTCATGAACGCCTGAAAGGGCCTTTTTTTTTCGAATTTTGAGTTGATCAGGCTGGTTTCGTAAAGGGGTATGGCTTTCTCGTAATTACCGAGGAACTGCCAGCATTGACCGCTCAGGGCGAGGGTATTGGCGAGCCCGGAGACGCCGTTGGCTAAGGGGACCGTGAAGGGGTGTCCGCGGGCATCCAGTTTGCGAAAAGCGTCTTCAGCACGCTGAAGCTCCGCAAGTGCCTGCATATAACGTTTTTCCAGAAAGAGTGCGTAGCCGTTCTCGTACAGACTTGCAGCGGCGCGTCTTTTCAGAAAAAGTGTCATGCCTGCGTTATGAATCCAGGATGGTTTTAACCTTGGTAAGGATTTCCATGGGGCTGAAGGGTTTGACGATGTATTCGTTCGCGCCTACTTCTTTGCCGCGTTCCTGCTCGGCGACCTGTCCTTTTGCCGTTAGCATGATGACGTAGATATTCTTCAGTTCAGGGTCGGTTTTAATGGCCTTACAGACCTCGTAGCCGTTCATGACCGGCATCATGATGTCGAGGAAAAGAATGTCAGGCCGGATCTCACGGACCTGTTTCAGCGTGTCCGCGCCATCCTTGGCCAGCCAGAGCTTGTATCCCTCGTCCTCAAGCAGGTAGGTAAGCGCTTCCCTGATGTTCTCGTTGTCATCTGCAATAAGTATTTTTTTGTCCATACGCAAAAATAGTAGCCTTAATCGGACTGTTTGTCAAGTTTGAAGTCGTTTCACCTTGATATCCTTGTTTCCCGGAAAATCTGTAGTTTTCGTGATAGGATGCACAGTATGCTTCTTGCTGCCGGTCAATCGGTAAGACTTGAACCAGGTCGGAACGGTCAAGCAGCGCGGGAAGACGGAGGAGCGTTAACAATTTTACTGCTCTTGGCAGTAGGATTTGTGCATAAATAAAAAAAATTGCAAGCGGCCAAAAACGAGTGTACTATTACGGCGTACAGGAGGGGAGTACCGTGAACACTGAAGTGGATTACGCTATGGTGCTGAAACGAGCG
>JBGQDI010000079.1:0-10253 GCA_041495765.1 Nitrospirota bacterium | reverse complement strand
GATAGACCTCGGTCTTGCCGCTGCCGGTGACGCCGTGCAGGAGGAAGACGCCGAACTGCGACAGCGCTGCGGTCTCGCTGATGCGGCGAACCGCATCGGCCTGCTCAGACATCAGAAGGGGCGGCACACAGGGCACGAACTCGCCCGTGGGTTCGTTCCTTTCGACGTCCTTCTCAATGATCGCAGCCATGCCTGCATCGCACAGCGCCTTGATCGTGGGCGACGAAAATGCCTTCAGCTCGTCCAGACCGACGATCTGGCGTTCGCACAAGAGGAGCAGCAGCTCCTTCTGCTTCGGTCCGCGGACAACGTCGATATCGTGATCGCCATCGGCAAGGGTGAGATATTTCTTCTTTTTGGGTTTTGCGCGGGATACGGCCTTGGGCACCATGGACTCGATGGTCAGGCCCAGGGGATAAAGATAGTAGTCGGCCATCCAGTGCGCCAGGGCAAGGAGGTCCGGCGTCAGCGGACTGTCGATGATATCGATGATGGACTTGAGACGCGTTTCGTCGCTCGTCTCCGGAAAGCCGAGGACCGTGCCGGTCATGGTCCTGCTGCCGAAAGGCACCAGCACGCGCGAGCCCTCGACAAGACGCTCCTGCAGCGCTTCAGGAGCGCGGTAGTGAAAGGTCTTGTTGACGGATACTCCGACGGCGATGTCAACGATGAGTGAATTCATTTCGGATTTCGGATTGCGGATTTCGGATTAACAACTCGAGTCGTTGCCAGTAGGGTGCTGCAAGTTGCGTTCGTCACACGTGAGGGGTAAGAGGATAGCTGGTTTGGACTGCGAAATCCGCAATCCGAAATCCGCAATCCGAAATTCAAGTGCTGTCCTTGAGCTGTTTCAGTTCCTTGCTGCCCAGGATGTCCTTGAGCTCGCTCATGAACTCGTTGATGTCCTTGAAGGAACGGTAGACCGAAGCGAACCGGACATAGGCGACCTCATCCAGCTTGTGCAGCCGGTCCATCACCTCTTCGCCCACGACCGTGCTCGGGATCTCCTTGAGGCCCTTTTCCTGCAGCGCCTTTTCGATCTCGTCAACGGTCTTTTCGAGCATCTCCATGCTGATGGGCCGCTTTTCGCAGGCTTTTTTGAGGCCGCTCAGGATCTTCAAGCGGTCAAAAGGTTCGCGGCGGGCGTCCTTTTTGATGACGAGCGGCAGCATTTCCTCGACCCGTTCATAGGTCGTGAACCGGCCCTCGCACTTGAGGCACTCCCGTCTCCGGCGGATGGATTCGCCTTCCTTTCCCATCCGGGAGTCCACTACTTTATTGTCGAGGCTGGTGCAATAGGGGCAGCGCATAGTTTTAGAAGAAGCATTTCAAATTGCAAAGTTCAAATTGAGAACAAGCTGCAGTTGCGCCCCTCATTTTGCATTCTGCAATTTGCCTTTTGCACTTTACCCTTGTTTACTTTTTGACGTACTGCGTTACCTTGATACCCGATTCCTTCAGCATCTCGGCGGCCAGCGCATCGGGATAGCCGTCCTCGAAAATGATGTGCTTGACGCCGGAGTTGATGATCATCTTTGCGCAAATGCCGCAGGGCTGGTTCGTGCAGTAGAGCGTGGCGCCGTCGATGTTCGTGCCGTGTTTAGCGGCCTGGATGATGGCGTTCTGCTCGGCATGAAGGCCGCGGCAGATCTCGTGGCGCTCGCCGGAAGGAATTCCCATCTGTTCGCGCAGGCACCCGCGGACAAGGCAGTGTTCGATGCCCGATGGCGTTCCGTTGTACCCCGTGGCAAGGATGTTCTTGTCCTTCACGAGCACGGCCCCGACCTGGCGGCGGAGGCAGGTCGCGCGCCGCTTGACGAGATGCGCGATCTCCATGAAATATTCGTCCCACGAGGGGCGGGCATGCGTTGTCGTCATAACAATAAACCTTAGACACGGATCAAGGCGGATAAGCGCTATGAAAAAACATGATCGGGCTTTCGCAGTATCCGCCCTTATCATACTTCAATCAGCCGTTATCAGTGTCAGAATCCTTTGCGGTTTTTCAGCGTTAACAAAATCACTTTGCGAACAACGGGAACTTGCTGCAGAAATCCTTGGTCCGCTCTTTGAGCGCCGCTACCTTCTCAGGCGTCTTATGGTTCGCCAGCACTTCGCAGATAAGATCGCCGATGAACTTCATCTCCGGTTCGCGCATGCCGCGCGTGGTCACGATCGGCGTGCCCAGGCGGATGCCGCTGGTCACGACCGGCGGCTTCTGGTCGTAAGGGATGCTGTTCTTGTTGCAGGTGATGCCTGCCGCATCGAGCGCCTTCTCCGCCTCGTTGCCCGTGATGCCCTTGGGCGTGAGGTCCACCAGCATGAGGTGGTTGTCCGTTCCGCCCGAGACGATGCGGAATCCGTCCGCCACGAGCCTTTGGGAAAGCGCCTGGGCGTTCTTCACCACCTGGCGCTGATAGTCCTTGAACTCCGGCTGAAGCGCTTCCTTGAACGAGACCGCCTTGGCGGCGATCACGTGCACCAGGGGGCCGCCCTGGATGCCGGGAAAGATGACCTTGTCCACGGCCTTGGCGTATTTTTCTTTGCACATGATCATGCCGCCGCGCGGGCCCCGCAGGGTCTTATGCGTGGTGGTCGTCACGAAATCGGCATGGGGAACCGGGCTCGGGTGCACGCCTGCTGCAACGAGTCCGGCGATGTGGGCAATGTCGACCATGAGCATGGCGCCGACCTGATCCGCGATCTTCCGGAACCGGGCGAAATCAAGAACGCGGGAATAGGCGCTGTAGCCGGCAACGATCATCTTCGGTTTATGTTCCAGGGCAAGCCGCTCCACTTCATCATAATCGAGCAGCTCGGTCTTCTTGTCCACGCCGTAGGAGAAGGACTTGTAGAGCTGGCCCGAGAAGCTGACGGAAGCGCCGTGCGTCAGGTGTCCGCCGTGCGGCAGCGCCATGCCGAGGATCGTGTCGCCGGGCTTGAGCACGCTGAAGTAGACGGCCATGTTCGCCGTGGAACCGGAGTGCGGCTGCACGTTCACATGCTCGGCGCCGAAGATCTGCTTCGCGCGGTCGATGGCAAGCTGCTCCACGGTATCGGCATACTCGCACCCGCCGTAGTAGCGGCGGTTGGGGTACCCTTCGGCATACTTGTTCGTGAAGACCGAGCCCTGCGCTTCGAGCACGGCCTGGCTCACGTAATTCTCCGATGCGATAAGGACGATCTTGGAAAGCTCGCGCTCTTCCTCGCCTTTGATCGCGTTGTATACATCGATATCTGCAACTTTGAGCTCTGACATGATCTTATCCTTTGGCGGTAAAGAGTCTTTAGTTCGCTGCAAATAAAATTCTACTCCAAATGGCAAGGAACCTATCGCCACGAAGGCACGAAGGCACAAAGAACGTCTTAAAATTTTGCCGAAATAGAATACCTAAGGACACTCAGGCATTTCTTCGTGCCTTCGTGTATTCGGGCAGATTTATTCAGCCGTGTCCCGCTTTATTTCACCGCGACGGCCTTTTCGATGTTCGTTATCTTGTCCAGCCGCAGCTGATGCCGCCCCCCGGCAAATCCCGTTTCGAGCCAGGTCTTCACGATCTCCAGCGCAACGCCTTTGCCGATAACGCGCTCACCCATGACGAGCATGTTCGCGTCATTGTGTTCGCGGCTCATCTGGGCCGTGAAATGGTCGTGGCAGAGCGCGGCGCGCACTTTCGGGTACCGGTTCGCCACGATCGACATGCCGATGCCCGTTCCGCAAATCAGGATGCCGCGGTCCATCATTCCTTGGGACACGGCTTCCGAGACCCTGGCCCCGTAATCGGGATAGTCCACGGAGTCCTTGTTCGCCACGCCGAAGTCCGTGACCTCGACATTCTTGACGGTCTTGATATATTTGAGGATCTCTTCCTTCAGTTCGAAGCCGCCATGGTCGCAGCCGATCGCTAATTTCATGAAAAATCCCGCCTTTCGTAGAGCGTGATATTAACATCTCAGCTGTTTTTGTGTCAAGGAAAATACCTGTTCCCCGTCGCTCAGGAAGGGCAGATAAACCAGAAAAAGGCTGTTAACCGCGAATTACGCGAATGAGCGCGAATGAAACCACAGACAGAGGCGGCTCTATGCGAGAAGAAGTGAACTACAGGAATTCGTAGCCGATCATGCTCAGGGCGGCAATGGCAGCGGTCTCGGTGCGCAGGATGTTCCGGCCGAGGCTCACGGCATGAAAACCTTTTTCCCGCGCCATCGAAGCTTCGTTGGACGAGAACCCGCCTTCGGGTCCGATGAGGACGATGATATGAGCAGCACCTGCATTCCGCTTCAGGACCTCTTTGATCGGTGCAGAGGCCTCTTCCCAGGGGAAAAGAAGCAGGGTGCCGGGTGGGACAGGAGAACCAGGGGTCAGGGGCCGGGGTCCTGGGTCCAGGGAAGAGATAAAATCCCGGAAGGACCGGATCTGTTCGACCTGCGGGATGTCGGGCCGGTTGCTCTGCATGGCAGCTTCGCGGCAGATCTTCTGCCAGCGGCCTATGCGCTTCTCTTCGTCCCGGACCTTCACGATCGTCCGCTCCGTCACCAGCGGGAGGATGTTCGACACGCCAAGCTCCGTGGCCTTCTGCATGATCCAGTCCATCTTGTCGGACTTGGGCAGTCCCTGGCCGAGCGTGATGCGGCAGGCGGCGAGCTCCCGCCTTGTTTGGCTTACGATATCGGTCTTGATCTCGGATTTGCTGATCTCGGCGATGGCAACGTGATACTCCGTGCCCTGTCCGTCGCAGAGAAGAAGCGTGTCACCGGTCTTCATGCGCAGCACTGAAGCAATATGGCGTACGTCCTCATCAGCAATGCTGATCCGGGAACCGGATACCTGGGAAGGGGCTATGAAAAACCGTGGGGGTCGGGACATAGATACGATTTACGATTGCGGATTGCGGATTTCCCGCCCCGTTTTCGCCTCAGGCTGGTTCAGGCTTGCAGCCTGAACATTAGGTTAGCGTTTTGGTTCAGTCTGCAAGATTGAACCAGAAGAGGGGAATTAATTTTTACGATTTCCTTCGCGATCTTCGCGCCCTCGCGGTGAAAGCCTCTAGCTGTGCTTCTCGGGCTTCGGGGCCGGGCCTTCATGCCTGCCTCTGGGGCCCCTTCGCCTGCGCCGCTTGGGGCGCGCTTTTTTCTCGACGAGCTTCTGGATCTCTTTTTCCTCGCCCGGCGCCAGCGGATGGGACCTGATGAACTCCTTCCACCAGGCGCGGACCTCTTTCTTCTCGCCCGTGGTCTCGCTCGTAAAGCGCAGGTATTCGAAGGCATCGGCAAATCCAGGGCGGCGCAGGAAAAAGCGCGGGTACTTGCCGTCCCGCCGCTCAAAGCGCTGCTGGTTCCAATACATATCACGCATGGTCAGGCTGATTTTTTTCGGTATCTGGACCCGCAGGACCTGTTCGGCAAGGACCTCAGACACGGCCCTGGTCATGGCGTCGAGCGCACTGGCCCCCGTGGACCTGATCTGGGCCGCTTTATCCTCGATGAACTGTCCGAACATGAGACCGAAGAGGATAGGGGGCGGTACCGTTCTCCCGGCCTGAACGCAGGCATCCACCCATTCCAGCGCCTTGCCGATCCAGATACGCGGGAAGCCGTCCTGTTCGGTGTCCACCCATTTGTCGAGCTGCGGAAAGATCACGCCGAACAATCCGGTCTTGCGCATCAGCTGATAGGTCTTCTCCCCTTCGCCGAGCAGGAAAAGCTTCAGCACTTCCTCGTACATGCGGGCGGGAGAGGCCAGCGCCACGTGGTCCTTGAGGTCCAGCATGGCCTGATAGGTCTCCGCTTCGATCTCGAACCCGAGCAGCGCTGCAAAGCGGACCGCGCGCACCATGCGCACCGGGTCCTCGGTGAACCGGACCCGGGGGTCGCCGATGATCCGGATAAGCCCGTTCCTGAGGTCCTGCATACCGCCCACGTAGTCGATGACCGAGTAATCGGCGATGCTGTAGAAAAGCGCATTCACCGTGAAGTCCCGCCGGAGCGCGTCCTCCTCGGGTGTGCCGAAGACATTGTCGCGAAGGATCATGCCGCCTTCGGTCTTGAGCATGCGCGGCGGTTTGGACCGTGCCTCCGGGGCAGCGGCCGCGACGTCCGGGGCAGCCGGGATCCCCACTTCCGGAGAGGGCTCCGGACCGGCTTGGTCCATCGGCTGTTCGCTCACCGGCGGCACGTCAACGACATCCGGTTCATCGGACACCATGGACCGGAAGGTCGCGACCTCGACGATATCGTCATGGAAGTGGATATGGGTCAGACGGAACCTGCGGCCGATGAGCCGGCAGTTGCGGAAGACCTTTTTGACCTCATTGGGCGTGGCGTCCGTGGCAATATCGAAGTCCTTGGGCTCGCGGCCGAGCAGCAGGTCGCGGACACCGCCGCCCACCAGATAGGCGTAGTATCCATGCTCCTTCAGTTTATAGAGCACGCGGACGGCATTGGGACTGATCCACTTGCGGGAGACACTGTGTTCCTTGCGGGGAATGATGGTAGGTTTAATAGGCGTCACGGGTTGGTATAGTAGCACAGTCAGGCCGGAAAGGTAAAGCGGGAAGTTGCAAGGCAGACCGGGGCGGAAAGCCAGGTCATCTCTCGCAAAGCTCGCAAAGGACGCAGAGGAAACCTAAAGTATAAGAACTTACAACCTGTTGTGTTAGGACACACCTGATGCGTTCTGTTTTGACTTTCTTTGCGTCCTTTGCGTCCTTTGCGAGAGACGCCTTGTCCTTATCCTTTGATCGCGGTAGTGAAAGAATCTGGGTCAATAACTGAACCGTACGGTCGCCACGGCACCCTTCTTCGACGGTTCGAACAACACCAGAGTATTCCTGGGATCGTTCATGCCGAGAAAGGCATCGGTAAAGAACGCTCCGAAGAAGTGTCCCAGGGCTATCCCGGCGAGCACATCGGAGGGATAGTGCTCGTTCGCCTCTACCCGCGCCCAGGCCGTGGCAGCGGTCAGCGCCCCGAGCCCGACCCGCGATGCGATCAGCTCGCTGTCCGACCAGCCGTAGGCCTCGAGGTTCTTTGAGGTGAGCGTCATGTAGAGCGCCGTATTCGAAGCGTGAGCCGAGGGAAAACTTCCTTTGCCGTAGCCGTTCGGCCTGGTCCGGTCCCTGGCGCTCTTCACCTGCCCCACCGCCTCCCGCATCAGCACGCCCGTGCCGGTTTCGATGCCGAAGCCTTCAGCCTTGTCGATGACCCACTCCCCGACCGTATCTCCGCTTGGCGCAGCCACCCCGGAAGCGACCCAGACGGCGCCTGCCGCCTTCAGGAGATCGTTGCTTTTGTTCTCGGCATTGCGCGGTGATCCGTAGACCGGCGTGCTCTTTGCCGCCCAGTCCGCAACATTGCGGTCGGCGTGACCGACCCGGAAAGCAAGCGCGCCCGCAGCGGGACCCCAGGTCTCCGGGGCCGTGGCCGCGGCGAACGCCGCCTGCCCGACCCGACCCCAGCCGGGGGCAAGCGTCGCATCCTGCCCCCATCCCCGGTTGTCGGGCATGCTGCCGCATCCGTACAGGAACATGCCCATGCAGGAGAACACCAGGAGTGCCGGAAGGAATTGATCTTTTCTCATGCCTGCCTCTCGCGGCCGGACGGGCCGGAAAAAAAAGGAACGGCAATGCCGTTCCTTTTCGTACAACGACCTGTCAGCTGCCGTCTATTTCCCGTACACGTGGACCGTATACTCGTTCCAGACACGAAGGATGCTGAACGTTTCAAGATCGGCAAAGTATATTTCCTGTAAGCCCTCTTTTCTTGCGATATCGCCGATTGCAGCGCTGTCCCAGGCAACAAGCTGATAGGATCCGCAGAACGGGGGAAAGGTGATCAGCTTCAGGCTGCCGGCTTTCTCGGTGCCGACAACGGGCGTTCGGTCCATATCGAGCGTCAGCGGCTCCACCGTATGAACATACAAACAGCCGGAGAGCAGCAGGAAGAGCGCCGAGACCATGATCAATGACCTGAATGGTTTCATGGGTGCCTCCTAGTCGCCGTACACGATCGTCGTCGTCTCGGTGTAGATGCCGAAGAAAACGCTGAAGATCTCCCGGTCCATGTGGTTCACGGTGGTGATGCCGCCGTTCTTCGCGGCAGCAGCGGTCCCTGCATCACCCCATGCCGCAGCCCACAGGACGGACTGGGACGAGGCCTTGCCGGTCTTATGGCCGAGGACCGTCTTGTCCACGTTCGTGTCCAGCGGCGTGAGGACATGCGCATAGAAACAACCCGATAGGAGCACTGCGGAAACGAGGAACAGCGTGAGCACTTTCAACATTTTCATTGCGACCTCCTTGGATCAGGGATTTTAAGGCGGGAATTTCGTTAATTATAGCACAGAATGAAGGTCCGCAGCCTCGATGCTCTCCAGCAGTTTGAACTGCACCCTGGCGCGCATGAGGTTATGCAGGGAGTGGGCGGTCCTGAAATAGGTGTCACCCCGGAGGTAGTCCGCAAGGAAACGGAGACCCAGCTCGAACGTTATGACCTTCACCGATGCAGGCAGCAGCTCGATCTCTTTTTTGGTCAGGAACGATGACGCCTCGCTCAAATATCCGCGCGTCACTGCGCTGAACAGCGGAAGATCGAAGGCCACCCGGTCCAGGTCCCCGTCCTCGCCCGCCGGGTTCGCCACAGAGCGCGCGCAGTCGCCGAAGTCAAAGTGCACCAGCCCCGGCTTGACCGTGTCCAGGTCCAGCATGCAGAGCGCTTCTCCGGTGATCTTGTGGACCATGACATTGTTCACTTTGGGATCGTTGTGCACCACGCGGAGCGGCAGCTCGCCGGAATCCATCAGCTCCGTCAAGAGCGGCGCCAGCGACCTTCGGCGCGAAACGAATTCCCGCTCGGACGCGATCCCCGCAACGCGGCCTGCAGCGTCAAGCCTGACCGAGTCCTCGAATTCTTCGAGATAATGCGGCGTGTGGTGGAAACCGGGAAGCGTATCATGGAGCCGGGAGATTGCAAGATCGGAAACGAGAGACTGGAACCTGCCCAGTCCCCGGCCGACCTCATGGGCGTGGCGAACATCCTTTACCCGGTCATAGACGGTGCCGTCCTCGATAAAATGAAATACGCGCCAGCTTCCGCCGGAACCGTTAACATGGTGAGAACTGCCGCTCCGCGTGTGGACCAGCGCCGGAGTTATGGTGTAGGGATCGGCCACCCCTTCGGCGCGCAGCCGGTCCGCGATGTGGCGCGTCACCACCTCCACGTTCTCCATCACTTCGAGGGGGCGTTTGAAGACCGCAGGGTTGATGCGCTGCAGCACATACTTGCGTATCTCACCCTTGTTCCTGAACGTGCAGAGGTAGGTATCGTTGATCAGTCCGGAGCCGAACTTTTCCATCGTCTCGAGCAGGCCGGGAAACGGAAATTCTGATATGATCTCTTCGGGCCGGTTCACCATGCGCCATTATAACATTTCCTCCTGACGATTCCATGATTTTCAGTCCTGCGGTCGTCGTCGGAACGGCAAAAAGCGGGAAAGGGAATGACTTTTCTATATGCAATTAAATGCAATAGTGGTACAGTTGAGTACATTGCCTTGGTTTGCGCATGTAAACCCCTTGTGCTGAGCCGGGGCTCCCTGAACGAACACGATCTTTCGCCCAACCCATCCCCCTCGCTCTCACTGATGGTGTGGCAGGGCCCATTTCTGCATTGGCGGTGACACCTGTGGCTGATCAACAATCGGACCGGAACGAGATCTCATGGCAGCTGCTCTTGATCGGCGTCGTACTCGGCATTCTCGCCTGGGTCCTGGACTTCAGCCTGGCCGCGGTCTTCAACAAGCCCGCCGGTTTTCTGCAGGAACTACGCACTCCTTTTTCCCTGACCTTTCTAAGCCGTTTGTGGCTTCTGCTCGCGTTCGTCCTCTTCGGTGCTTACGGCACGGTGCTCCTCGCACGGATCAGGCGTTCGGAAAAAAGGTTCCGTGCGGCTGAGCAGCAATACCGGAGCCTGGTGGAAGGCGCCTGGGACATCACGTACTCCATTGCGGCCAACGGCACCATTTCCTCGATCAGCCCCTCCTGCCACGCGGTCACCGGCTGGACGCCCGATGAGCTTTCCGGACAACCCTTCCTCTCGATCGTCCACCCCGATGACGCTCAGCTGGCGATGGACATGTTCCATGCGACGTTGACAGGCCGGCAGCCCGGCCGGTCGACGGCGGAACTGCGGATACGTACCCGCTCAGGCGACTACCGGATCGGGGCCTTCCGGTCCACCCAGGCGCTCCAGGACGG
>JBGQDI010000078.1:0-10304 GCA_041495765.1 Nitrospirota bacterium | reverse complement strand
TTCAAACCCTCTGAACCTGAGCTGCAGCACGACGGCGACTGCGGTCAGGAGCATGAACACCAGAAGGTAAAGCACGCCTTTGAACCCCGTCTGCTGTTCTTTATGCAGGGTCGTCATGGTAGTGGCAGAATACCAAAAAGATGCTGCAAATGCAAGTTCCCGATATGATTAATTCTCTTGACAAACAAGAGGTTTCTCGGCTATCTTACAGCTGTATTTCATAATAATTTGCATCAGGTGATCTGGCCGGAATTTACTATCAGAATGAGGTGACACGACCGGGGGGAAAGCTGATTCATGAAGGAACATGGATGGTTTCTGCTGGGGAATGCACTGCTTACCGGTCTGTTCTTGACAGCGTGTACACCCGTCCAGTTGCCGCAACCGGATCCACTCAAGGACGAGGTCGTCATCCTGCAAAAACAGCTTCTCGTACTTCAGAAACTCCAGCTTGAAACCAAGACGAAACTAGACGAATCTACCGCAACTATTGACATGCTTTCAGCAAAGATGAAAGCACTGGAAGACCGGCAGAACAGGGCATCAGCGACACAGGCCGGGCCAAAACCAGCAATACCCCGTCTCGATCAGGACAGACCCGCTCCAAAAAAGAAACCGGCGACCAGGCCGGCAGGTAAAAAGAAAAAGAAGATCAGGAGGCAGGAATGACCAAAAGGTCGCATACCCTCGTTTTCACCCTTATGATCGCAGCCACTATCGTGTTATCCCCTTCCACGGCCAGGCTCCAGGAAAAAACAGACGCGGTTGCATCGGCAGCACAGGAAAACAGCACATATACCATCACGCAGGGAGATACGCTCTGGGACATCGCAAACACGGCGCTCAAGGACCCGTTCCTGTGGCCGCTCATCTGGAAGGAAAACCCTTCCATCGCCAACCCTGACCTGATCTACCCCGGCAATAAGCTCACTATTCCGAGCCTAGCCCCGATCGAGCGTGCCATGCTGGCACCTGCGGAGACCGCGCCGGCTGCTGTACCGGCCCCTGTGGAACGGTCGGAAAAAACAGAAGCAGCTGCGGCAGCGCCCGCGGTGCCCGCTCCGGCTCCTTCAGGACCGACAACCTCGATGACTGAACCTGCTGAACCAGTGGCAGCGTCAACCCCCAGCCCCACCCCGAGAACCGTCAAGCGTACACCAGTAGCCGCGGAGCAGGCACCAGAAGAAGTTCCTTCCCAAAACAGGCTCATTCTGGAGAAAGAGCTCGTCACGCCGCTCATTGACAAATACACAATGTTAAGTGCCGGCTATGTGAGCACGGACCAGTGGGCGGAATCCATCACCGGGGCGCGGGAGCCGAAGGCCCTCTTCGGTTTCGATGATGTCGTCTTTATCAAGGTCAATACACCGGAGAGCGTGAAGATCGGGGATAAATACCTTATTTTTGCACCGGTGAAAAAAGTGAAGCACCCCCAGACCGGCAAAAAACTGGGCAATCTCATCAAGGTCCTCGGCATACTCCAGGTGATCGAAAAGGCTCCCGGCGCTACCCAGCTCACCGCACGGATCACGCTTTCCTTTGACAGCGTTTCCAAGGGCAGCATGGTGGCAAGCTATCAGGAGCCCACGGTCTTCTACACGGTCCCCAAGAACGACGGCCGGAACATCGACGGCTATATCGTCGATGTCATGGACAGCCGCTCCATCAATGGACATTTCGATATGCTTTATCTGGACAAAGGTGGGAATGACGGTGTAAAACAGGGCGACCGTTTCATGGTCTTCATTGACCCGCTCAAAAAAGGATTTCCGAAAAAGATCATCGGTGAGGCAATGGTGGTCTTGGTCAAGGACGCGACAGCTACCGCTGTGGTGAGAAACAGCACAGAAGCAATCGCCAAGGGAGACCGGATAGAGCTCATCAAATAACAGCGTATCCCGTCATCTTCAGGTTAAAAAAAGCCCTGCTTCCGCGAAGCAGGGCTTTTTATTGCACTCTAATGATTCTTCGTACAACCTGACCGGCCAAAATCCTCCAGACGGTCATTTATTCCACCGGGGCAAAAGCATGTGCATCGAAAGGATTGGTGCGTACTGCCAGTGAGAACAGATAGGGGTACTCGCTCTGAAGGTGTTCCATATACGCCAGCCACTCGACCAGCAGGATGACATAGGCACGTTTGATGTCCCCGGCAAGGTGCTCGCTGTCGGGTACAGACAGTTGCCTGACATCGTCGCGCACTTCCAGTTCCTCCAGGAGGTGGAATACTGCCCAGAGTAGTTCGGTGAACGTTTCATGCTCGAGCAGGTTCGGGTTCTCAAGCAGCCTGAGCAGAAAATCCCTTTTCCCGCCGAGAAAGGCCTTCAGCTCCTTCAGGTCGCTCATCTCCACATCCATGCGGTAGTCGTAGAGCGGGAGCTCCTTGCGGACCTTCGCATACTGCAGGCCGGTCCAATCCCGCGTGACCAGAAGCTTGCTCCTGATATCGTCGCCATGGTGGTCAAAACCAAGGAATGACTTGAGCAAGCGGCTTCCCACTTCGCTGAAGAAGGTACCGATGACCATGTTCAGCTTATTCATCATAGCGAGCTTCTCCCGAACCCGCAAGACCTGGTCCACGATCAGGGTCAGCAGCAGCACCTGGATCGGGACAAAGGCCAGGTCCTGGAACAGGTAAAAAAAAGTGTCGCGCGGAGCATGAAAAATACGGATCTGCAGGAAATACAACATAACGGACAGCGCTACGAGCAGACACCCAAGCATCACCTGTTTTCGAAAACCTTTCATCAGACATTTCCTTTCGACGGCCGTCCCGGGATCACCTTCTGGTCGTCAGGGTGAAACGGGAGCAGGCAAAAAACAGGCAGCGGCATGAGCTCAGTCCGCTGCCTGTTCATAAAGCCTATATTCCCGGTACACCTACTTCATAAACAGGAAAAACCCATTAAAAAAGTAGACGAGCCCCAGACAGCCTCCCGCAACACCCAGGACCCAGAACAGTTTCTTTTTCATCAACGCGGCAATGGACGAGAGCAGGATCGCGATCTGCAGGAACATGGCTGCGAGGCCGAAAGCCCCTGAATGGGTCTTTGCATCATCACGCTGCTTTTCCAGGTCCTCTGCTTTTTTCTTGATCTCTTCCTTTTCCTCGTCGTATTTTTTGGTCTTTTCCCTATAGGTGTCTATCTTCGTTTGGTACTCAGCCGCGATCTGACGGGGGGCGCTGGCCTTCAGGGTCTTGAACTCCAGTTCCAGCTTCTCCCGCTGCAGGTCATAGAGATAGCCCTTGATGCTCTTGGACTGAAAATATGCCCACTGGTCAGATGCTTGCGCCTGGGATATGACCGAACGGGTGGAGTAGCCGCCGCCTTTAAGCGTAGAGAGCGTGGCGCAGACCGCAAAGATCACCGTCGTGAGCGCAAGATAATTAAGCCATGGTTCTTTCTTTTCCTCTGCCATAAAAACCCCTCCTTGAGTTGGATATGATGAGGCCACATACTACCGAAGAACGTTGTATTAGTCAACCCCATCATAGGGCCACTGGGCAGCTCTTGCATGCCGCTTGTTTTTGCAGCCTCATGCGGACTACGGCGATACGCACCCCCTGAAACCCTAAGAAACCATTTGACTTTGGAGGTTCGGTATGATAAAAATTCAAGCACTTAGATAACGTCTCATACGCAATTTATCCGGTATTTCCTACAGAGAAAGGGCATCATACGCATGGGCATTGCAAAGCGAGCTTCGGCTATTAAACCATCTCCGACCCTGGCAACAGCTGCCAAAGCCAAAGCCATGAAGGCACAAGGGATCGATGTGGTCGACTTTGGCGTCGGCGAGCCGGATTTCGACACGCCGGATAACGTGAAACAAGCCGGGATCAAAGCGATACAATCCGGTTTTACGAAATATACCCCCGCAGGCGGGACCGATGAGCTGAAGGATGCGGTGATCGATAAGTTCAAAAAGGACAATGAGCTGGTCTACGAACGGCCGCAGGTCCTCATTTCGTGCGGAGCCAAGCACAGCCTGTATAATATTGCCGAAGCACTGTTCGATCCGGGCGACGAGGTCATTATTCCGGCCCCCTACTGGGTTTCCTATCCCGACCAGGTGTTGTTGAATGACGCAACACCGGTCATTGTGGAAACGACCGCCGAGGAAGGCTTCACGCTCACGGCAAAAAAGCTCGAGCAAGCAGTAACCAAAAAGACCAAGGCGCTGGTGCTCAACAGTCCTTCGAACCCGACCGGTCTGGCATATGACAGAAAAACGCTCGAAGAGATCGCGGCAGTCGCCGTCCGGCACAATTTTTATGTGATCTCCGATGAGATATACGAAAAGCTTCTCTATGACGGGTTCAAACACTTCAGCATCGCATCACTCGGCAAAGAGATCAAGGACCTTACCATCGTCGTGAACGGCGTTTCCAAGTCGCATGCGATGACCGGCTGGCGCATCGGCTATGCTGCCGGGCCGAAGGATGTCCTGTCCGCCATGGCGAACATTCAGAGCCAGAGCACTTCGAACCCCTGCTCCATCTCTCAGAAAGCGGCTGTGGAGGCGCTCCGGGGGCCCCAGGACTTCATTACAACGATGAACGTCGAATTCGACAAGAGGCGACGCACCATGGTGGAGCGCTTGAATGCCATGAATGGCGTCTCCTGTCTCATGCCCGTCGGTGCATTTTACGCATTCCCCGATGTTTCGCGTTTATTCGGGAAAAGCGTGAACGGGAAGACCATCAAGGGTTCGGCCGACCTCGCCACCTATTTGCTCGAAGAAGCAAAGGTGGCGCTCGTGTCAGGCGATGCTTTCGGCGCCGATGCCTATATCAGGCTGTCCTACGCAACTTCCATGGAGAATATTCTCAAGGGGCTCGATCGGATCGAAAAAGCTTTTTCCCGGTTGCAGTAGGTAGGTTGCCGGCTGGCCGTTCCAGTTTGCAGAACTTCATCCCACGCACGAAGGAGGTTATCATGAAGATCATAGCGTATATACTGGGGGCATTACTGGCAGCGGTTCTCGGCGCTGCAGCATTCTATTATTTTACTACCGCGATACCCATGACCTTAGAAAACAAAAAATTAAAAGAGGGCATGCCCGAATTAGAAAAAGCGAGAACTGAGATCAAAAAGTGCAAGGAAGCGGAGCAAAAAGCAACGGCGTGGGTCATGCCCGTTGCGGAGACCGCAAAAAGGGAATTTGCCGTTGAGACGGGCGCGGGAAAAGCGGAAGTGCAATCTGCTGATACCCGCGTCATCGTGAACATCTCGGAACAACTGCTCTATCAGCAAGGCTCGGTAACTTTTTCCAGTGACAGCGTCCCTATGCTGCAGAAGATCGGCAACCTGCTCAGGAACCCGACGCTGAAAGACCGGGAGATCATTATCGGCAATATGACCTTGCCGGTCGAAGCACACGGCAAAGGCAAAAAAAAGACCCCGGCAAAGGACGCCCGCACGCTTGCCTCGGAACGGTCTGCCGCCCTGGTGAAATATCTGGTGGAAAAAAGCGGCATCAGCCAGGAATCGCTGGTTGCTGCGGCATACCCGGCAGCATTGCCTGATCGCGGATTCAAGATCAAAGACCAGAAGCTCATCATCACGATACTCGCTCCGGCAAAGATCGAGTTGACGGCTCAGGCACCGCCTGCCGTCCAGCAGCCGAAACAAGCCTCGACCCCGACCGGAACTGCTGCACCGGCACCGAAACCGTTGCCAACCACACCGGCGGCTCCGAAAACGAATTAAGGCGGTTTCCACCTGCATCAGAAATACCGGAGATCAGACGGATCGGGAAATGCAGCGCCCTGATTCTCGATCGATACTGCTTACTTCGCGAGCGAACACCGTGATACGACATGCCTGATGAACAGCGGGAAGAATCACTACAGGAAAAGGTTACCAGGCTCGAAGCGGAGCTTGAACAGGCAGAATCGCAATCCCGGACCCTCGGCCTCTTGCTTGAAAAGAAGCTGAACGAGATGTATGTTCAGTACCATGTCTCCCGGACCATCTCCTCCCAGCTCGACAAACACGAGATGATCCGCCGCATCATTGACGTTATCAAAGGGGCCATCCCCTTTGATCGTGTCTCCGTTTACCTGCTAGACGACCCCCGTGAGAACCTCGAACTATCCTACTCCCGCGGACTCGGCGTTAATTCGGCCCTCGCCATACAACAGGGACAGGGTACGCCTGGAAAGATCGTCGAGAGCGGCGAACATATACAGATCCACGATCTTGAGCTTTTTTACGAGACCATCAACGACTACATCCATGTTCCCGGCGAGGAAAAAAGAAATGGGTCATACATTGGTACGGCCCTCAAGGTCCGCAATACGACCATCGGGGTAATCGGCATAGACCACCCGGACAAGTACGGGCTCAGTGTGGACGACATGGATTTTATGGCGCTTCTGTCCCACCAGATCGCCGCCGGCATTGAAAAAGCGCACCTCTTCGAAAAGATCGAGCACTTATCCCAGCATGACGGCCTCACCGGCCTTTACAACCACAGAGCCTTTCAGGAACGGCTCCGGCAGGAACTGGCTCGTCGCGACCGCACTCCGGAGCCGCTCACCCTGGTAATGCTCGACATCGACCAATTCAAGCAATTCAATGATAACTTCGGGCACCAGGCCGGAGACTCGGTCCTGAAGGAACTTTCCTCGCTCCTGGCGACCCATTGCCGGTGCGACGCCACCGACAGTTGTTGTCGCTACGGCGGAGAGGAGTTCGCCATCATCATGCCTGGGCTGACGACCGAACATGCAGCCCTGACGACCGAACGCCTCCGCAACACCATTGAGCACCACGCATTCAGCATCAAGAGCCGGTCCACCGGCATCAGGGTAACGGTCAGCCTGGGAGTTGCCTGCATCAGCGAGAAAGAGATCATCATCACCCCCGAAGCCCTTATCAAAAAAGCAGATGAGGCCCTCTATCGATCAAAAAAGAATGGCCGTAACTGCGTTACCTTCGCATAACCCTGCTTTCTTCGGCCAACTTCCGTTACTCCCCTTCTTGCCGGGCAGCATGTCCAAAGAAATGCTGCGGCATCAACCGAACGAAATGAGCTCGCTAAAGAGCGTAATATGCCCGTATTCCCTCGATTTGAGCCATCACTTGTTCCTATGAATAAGATACGTGTTGTGCAACGGGAGAGCATGACCGGCTTTATGGGAGGGTGGGGAAGGGGGGCGCATCAGTACAATTTTCTGCCCTCCCTGCTGAACAGAGCAAATTTTGCGAGGCCGAGTTTCTGTAGCACGAACTTGCCCGCAGTAATCAGAACACCAAACCCGTAGCGCACACTGCGAACGAACGTTATTGAAGAGGCATCGTCGAAATACTTTGTGGGACAGCTAATTTCGCCGATCCTGAACCCCTGGTAGACCGATTGGACCAGCATCTCATTGTCAAAAACAAAGTCGTCGGAGTTTTCTTCCAAGGGCAGTGCAAGAAGCACCTCCCGACTGAAGGCGCGGTAGCCGGTATGGAACTCGGACAATTTTATGCCGAGCATCAGATTCTCGACAAGCGTAAGAACGCGATTGGCAACGTATTTATAGAAGGGCATTCCTCCCTCCCAGGTCCCGCCGCAAAGGATCCTCGACCCCAGCACCACGTCATAATGCCCCGATGTTATCATGGAGGCAATGGCGGTCACCAGCCGAGGAGAATACTGGTAATCGGGATGGACCATCACGACGATGTCGGCACGCAGCTTCAGCGCCTCCCGGTAACAGGTCTTCTGGTTCGCGCCATATCCCCGGTTCTCGGTATGCACGACCGTGGTGATGCCAAGTTCCCGGGCCACCGTTATCGTATTATCGCGGGACGCATCATCCACCAGAATGACCTCATCGACATACTCATGAGGCAGTTCCGCAAAGGTCTGACGGAGCGTTTTCTCCGCGTTGTAAGCAGGCATGACAACAACCAGTTTTTTCCCGAGGATCATCTCGCACTTTATCCGATCAGCAACCCGTTGTCCACCAGGTGCAGACTATCAGCTCCGGCTTTAAATATCTTCCACTGCACGCTACCGTGAGGGAGGATTCGTTTTCTTTGCACGCTGGTCAAGAAGATAGCTCACTTCACGGAACAAGGAAACTGCTTCCGCGGCACCGGGCGCCAGGTTCAGACACTTCATAAGGTATTGTTTGGTGAGAACTAGGTCGCCCAATTGTCGCGAACAGATAGCTTCTTTATAATAGATCCAGGCGTTCGGTTTGTCGATATCTTTTTCCGCATTCTGATAGCGCTCAAGTGCATGAGCATAATCCTGCAACGACAAGAACAGATTGGCGGAGATGATGGCTGCTTTATAAGACCTTCCAGCTGCCCTGAGGTTGCTCTCTGCACGTACGCTCGCACTCCTGAGCACCGCTACCGGGAGATCCCACTCTTCCTGCAGAAGCTGCCGGTCCGGATCGATCAGCACATTGGCCAGAATATTCTGCCCGCTATCGGCAATTCCCGACGTGCGGACATAAACCAGCGAAACATCATCCCAGTATATCAGCCTCCAGCGGGCATCGGCGAACAGCCGGTCATTCAGCCGCTGATGCTCGTCAGGACCGTACGCGAGAATGGCAATATTGATATTGTATTTTGAAAGCACCGCCTCCCATCCCGGTTGACCCGAAAGGGTCGGATCGAACTCATCATAGAACCGCTGATGAAAGAAACGCCCATCGATGTAGGGTTTGAGCGCGGGATAGGAACGCCAGATGATATATCCTCCCCAGGCATGTTCATTGAACACGTTCCCGGATATCCCCTCTGCCTTGAGAAAATCCAGTGCACGCTCCGGGTAAGGTACACTATCGAATTTCTGGAAGTAGAGCGGACTGGTCACGACAAAACCCATGAACGTCACCAATACGGTGAGGAGGACAATTTTCGTTCCCTGCTTCAGGTAATGGCGGTCCCCGATCCTCGAGTCTGCGCGCTCAGAGATCGTCTGGAGATTGCCCGCAATGAGCGGTGCAGAAACAAAGACAAAGTGCGGAATGCCCCGGTTTGCGGTCCAGGCTACGACAGCGAAAACAAGACTGACGAGCACCCAGGTAGGGTCGATCTTTCTGAAGTTGACAGCAGATGATACCAGGAAGAGCGTGAAATAGATCCAGAAAAAAAGGTACCGCACCGATGTGGGCGGCAGTATCTCTTCTACGCCTGCAAACTGCTCTTTCATCACAAAAAGAGGCCAGAATACCGTCTTGTATGTGAAGGGATTGACCAGTGCGGCAATGAAGATCAGAACATAGATCAGGAGCAGTTTCTTCAGGTCTGAGCGGTCAACCTTTTGGGCGCTCCTTGATTTCAGGTACTCTGAAACAAGGTACACACCGGGGATGAGAACGCCCCACAGGCTTTCTGCATGCATGTTCACCCAAAACAGCATAACCAGCGGCAAGAACCAGGCGTACTTCGTCACCTTCCGCTGATACTGATGAAGACTGAAAAGAAAGAACGCTAAGAATATGAAGGTAAAGTGCTGGGGTCGGAGCGAGAACCGGTGGGCTGATGCCAGTATCCCGAGCGAGAGGACGAGAGCAATGATGGGAACACTCTTGGTATAGGATCTGATCGTTCTGAAGAGGATGCAAAAAGCGACGAGGATCAGCAGGACCTGAAGCACGATCAATCCCGGTTCTCCCGATATCCGGTCGACCGCATAGATGATCGCCTGGAAGAGCCAGGAATGGTTCACATAGGGGAAATCGGGCCAGCTGCAGTTGAAGTAATAGGTCTTCAGGATGGCGCCGTGCTGGAACAGATATTCGCCGCATTTAAGATGCGCCCAGAGGTCCGTATCTGCCATGCGCCTGAGCGAATATATCACCGTGAGCACAAAGACACTTGCAAGCAGGGCCCGGTCGATGATTGCATGCTTCTTATGCAGCATCAATCAGGCACCAGAAGAACAGACCGATGGTATTTTTGGGGGAAGCCGATGGTCATATAGCTCAGAGAAGGGCCTTTGTTTCCGCTAACCCAGTACCTATGCAGAGGTACTCATCAGGATACCGTAAGGACAAGACTTGTATTACAGGAACCCCGGGATAGAGGCACTTTTCTACGGTTCTCCTGAAGATACCGGCAAGACAGCGACACGATAGGCTCATAGAGAAAGCAATACTCGCCACTAGAAAGGTCTTGACAGCTTGAAAATATAGCTTTGCTGGAAGGTCTTGCCGTCGTTTTCAGGCATCAGCTCGTTCCAGCGGACCATCACGTTCACCAGGATCTGCCGTATGCGGTAATCAATGCCCATATCGAGATTGCGCATTTCCGTTCTTGTCCGGAAGGAGCTGCGGTATTCCTCCC
>JBGQDI010000077.1:0-10374 GCA_041495765.1 Nitrospirota bacterium | reverse complement strand
TGGAACTATTCGGGCAATCCCGGTTCAAATGTCAAAATAGAACTCCTCAAGGGCGGGGTGTTGAGCCGAACGATCACCAGCAGCACCTCGCGGGGAAGCAACGGCAGCGGCTCCTACGGTTGGCGGGTTCCCAACAACCAGAATGTTGGATCGGACTATACCATCAGGGTCACGAGCACGTCGAACAGCAGTTACAAAGACACCAGTAACACGAATTTCACCATTCAATAAATGTTCATCTATACAACAGGAGCCGGATCAGGCGATCTCGCGCTCCTGTTGTTCAAAAAAAATCTTAATGTCAGCGGTGTAACGATAACGTCAAGCAAGATGAAAGCATATCCTGAAAATAAAGATAAAGGCTGACGCGTTGGACCGGTCAGCCTTTTTTTACGGTAAACTCTATCGGTTTAACTACTTCCAAAGTCTACAGATCGTCGTGCGACGACAAGCGACGTAGCTTTGAAGGAACATCATAATCAGCCGGAGAGGTTTCCACGTTACCTCCGGGATCGTCTGCAACATTGTGCGTATGCCCTGAAATTACCCTGTTTTTTTAATGTACTTTTTATAAAGCTGCCTTTATACTAGCCGAACATTTCTATTTGCATATCATCAGCTGAAGAGACTGCCGGCTATCTTTCGGGCTCTTCAATCCTTGCGGGCCAAGGATCTCTATCGTACTGTACGAATTATCGAGATCTTTGTTGACTCGAAGTATTCAATTACTGCAAAGTTTTAACAACGATATCAGGGGTTTCTTTTCGCCCTCTTTATAGTTCTAGTCGCTTTGAAAAGAATCTTTTCGATCTGGAGGTTGTTCATGATACGTTTCTTAAAGGGTTTCGGTCAGGTGGTCAAGACGGTTGCCATAGCCGCAGTCATTACCGGGGCGGGACTGCTGTTGCCGCATCAGGTTCTTGCCGGGGTCAACCAGTGGACCATTAGCGGTCCCTACGGCGCCTATGCCTATGCCCTGGCAATATCGCCGCAGTATACCAATGACCAGACCCTCTTTGTCGGCACCTGGGGCGGAGGCGTTTTCAAGACCGCCGACGGGGGGCAGAGCTGGAACGCCGCGAACACGGGACTGAACAACCTCAATATCCACGGGATGGCGATCTCACCGAACTATGGGATGGACCAGACGGTCTATGCCGGGACGTACAACGGAGTGCTCAGGAGCACGAATGGCGGCGCGAGCTGGACAGCGGTGAATACGAGCTTTACGAACGTCTATACGCTCGCCGTTTCCCCGAACTATGCCGTGGACCAGACGGTCTTTGCAGGCAACGGATCAGGCGCAGTGATCAAGAGCACGAATGGGGGTACTACCTGGACCACGCTGAACCCTGGCATCGCCGGTACTGCCATCAACGGATTTGCGTTATCCCCGAACTACGGTTCTGACCAGACGCTCTACGCGGCAACGAATGGCAAAGGTGTATATAAGAGCACCAACGGAGGTTCCGTCTGGACCGCGGCGGGCCTTGCGCTTCAAACCGTCCAGGCCGTAGCTCTCTCGCCGAACTTTGCTGCGGACCAGACCCTGTATGCTGCCTTCGTGGGCGGCGTGTCCAGGACAACCAACGGAGGCGCCACCTGGAGCGCCGTCAACACCGGTTTGACCTATCTCAGCTATACGTCACTGGCGATATCTCCCAACTACGCAACGGATCAGACCGTCTTCGTGACAACGCTCAAGGGTATCTTCAGGACGACGAACGGCGGAACAGGCTGGTCTGCGGTCAACACGGGCATCCGGGACAGCAGCATCCGCTGCTCTGCCATCTCGCCGGACTATTCCTCGGACCATACTCTCTTCGGAGGATCAAGTGGAGGAGGGATCAATAAGAGCCTTGACAGCGGAACTGCCTGGGTACAGGCAAACACGGGGCTCACTAACCTTGAGGTCAGGTCGCTCGCTTTCTCTCCGGATTTTGCTTCCGACGGGACGGTGTTCGCCGGTACGTGGCTCGGAGAGAATCTTTATAAAAGCATCGATGGCGGGGCCACCTGGAGCGGCGTCACCCTGGCCCTCCCTGCCTCCGATACGGTGCAGTCCCTCGCCTTTTCGCCGAACTACGCGGTCGACAGGACTCTTTTTGCAGGCACAAACACCTACGGCGTGTACAAGAGCACGAACGGCGGGGCCGCCTGGAACGCTGCGAACTCCGGTCTGGGGGGATCATATATCTATACGCTTGCCCTGTCTCCGAATTATGCAAATGACCATACCTTGTTCGCCGGGACCATGAACGGTTTATACAAGAGCACGAATGGGGGTGCATCTTGGGGCTTTTCGCATAGCGGCATCACGTCCTACTATGTAAATGCCATTGCCCTGTCGCCCGGCTTTGCGGTCGATCACGTGGTGTACGCAGGGACGACCGACGGTGCGTTCAAGAGCACCGATGGCGGCGCAACGTGGACGGCGGTGGTGGCGGGAACGAGTGTCTATGCCCTTGCTGTCTCGCCGGTATACACGACGGACCATACCGTTTTCGCAGGTACGCTCCATGGGGTATATAAGATCGCGGACAATGGTTCGGGCGGCCTGTCGGGAATGGGGAGCGAACAGTTCGTCAGCCTTGCCCTTTCGCCGGACTTCGCGAATGACCAAACGGTCTTCGCGGGATCGAACAGCGGAGGCGTGTATAAAAGCACGAACGGAGGCGCAAGCTGGAGCGCGATGAACAGCGGTCTCACCAATCTCGTCATTCAGGCGCTCGCGGCTTCTCCGGCCTTTGCCGCCGATCAGACGGTCTTTGCCGGAACGAGGAATACGGTCTTCAGCTACCGCAATACCTATCCTACGACCGAGGCGATCGCGCTGGGACATCCGTTCAATACCTGGACGTCATCTGCCAGCGTCGAAGTGACTCTTACCGCCCGCGATCATTCCGGAACGGGGATCGCCTCAGGGTATCCGCAGGTATGCATAGACGCAAACAACACCTGCACGCCGGGAGCGGCCTATCAGGCTCCGGTCACCGTAACCTGCTCTGCCTTGTCGGTATGCACGCAGTATGTCCGCTACCGGTCGGCGGACAATGCAGGCCATGTGGAAACGGTGGGATCGGCGAAAGTGAAGCAGGACCTCGCTTCGCCGCTGACCACGGCAACACCGGCCGGGGGCACCTACTCGACGCCGCCCTCCGTTTCGCTGGAGTGCAACGATGGCACCGGTGGGGGGTGCGCAGCGACCTACTACACGATGGACGGCTCGGACCCGACGGAAAGATCGCTTCTCTTTACCGATCCCATCACTCTCTCAGAAACAACAACGCTGAAATTCCGCTCTGTCGACGTTGCCGGGAATCTCGAGGCGGTCATCGGGTCTGAAACCTATAGCCTCGTTGCAGGCTCGGCGACCCTTACGGCCGGTCCTCTGCGCGTTCAAGTGATCGAATCTGCCGTTGCCTTTACCGCGGCAGGGCAGGGAGGTACGGGGACCTACGAGTTCGAGTTCTGGGAACGAAGGAACGATGCGACCTCATGGACCAGGGTGCAGACGTATTCCGCATCGAACACCTGGGCCTGGGACACGACGGGGTTCGGGTCCGGTTCCTACTCCATAAAAGTAAATGTCCGCTGTGCAGGCTCGACAGCGGCCTATGATGCCCAAAGGACCATCCAATACTCGCTGGTAGACTTGCAGCCGGTCACGGGCGTTCTGCTCACGGGAAGTCCCGCAAGTCCGCAAATGATCGGCCAGTCCATTGGATTTGCCGCTACGGCCCAGGGCGGTGAAGGGACCGCTGAATACCGGTACCTGCTGAAAAGCAGTTTCTCGTCTACGTGGACGACGGTACAGGAGTATTCACCCGTCAACACCTGGTCCTGGGACTCCGGTCAGTTTGAGGCGGGCACTTATTCCGTCATGGTCCATGTACGGAATACGGGATCGCCGGCGTTGTATGAGGCTGTGAAGAGCCTGGTGTTTTCCCTTGCAGCGGTCCCTCCTGCCACCAGCGTCTCGCTGCTGTCGGACATTGCCGGTCCAACGCAGCGTCAGCCGCTTACGTTCACCGCAGCAGCGCAAGGCGGAACAGGGGTCTATGAGTACCAGTTCCGGGTAAAAGGGCATGTAAACGCCACGTGGACGTTGTTGCGAGAATATCAGGGCGACGGCATCTGCTGGTGGTTCCCCATGGACAATCTCCAGTGGCCCGCCGGAAAGTACACTGTCCAGGTGCTGGCGCGGAGCATAGGAAGCGGTACGGACTATGACGTGATGAAAAGCCTCGATCTCATCGTTTCAGACAGCATACCTGCGACGTCGGTCGACCTGACCGCGAGCATTGCAAGCCCGGCCTGGCGGCAAGGGGTCCAATTTACGGCAGCCGCTCACGGCATGATCGGTCCTGGCCCTATGGGAAATTATGAATATCAATTCCTGGTAAAGGGCCCTGCGCACAACGTCTGGACCGTGATGCGCGGGTACGGGTTCGACAACCTTTGGTGGTGGGACCCGACGGACGCTCTGCAGTGGCCTGCCGGGAAGTACACCATCCAGGTAATGGCGCGAAGCATCAACAGCAACACGGAGTACGATGTCCTTAAGAACGTGGAGATCATTCTTGCCGATGTTCCGCCGGTAGAAGCGGTAGGGTTGGCCGCAGATCGCCCGAGCCCTTCACAGCGGAGGGGTACGCTGTTCACGGCAGCGAGCCAGGGAGGAACGGGAGCCTGTGAGTACCAGTTCCTGGTAAAACATCCCTTGACGGGAAACTGGACCGTGGAACGTCCCTATCTGGGCGAACAATCCGGCAGTTGGATATGGGACACCAATGACCGGAGCCAATGGCCTGCCGGGAAGTACACCCTCCAGGTGATGGCGCGAAGCATAGGAAGCGGAACGGAGTACGATGCCATGGATACCATGGACTATATCATCTCCGATGTCCAGCCTGCAGGATCGGTCACGCTGACCCCGGACATCCCCAGCCCGGCGCGTCGTCAGGAACTGCATTTTACCGCATCGGCCCTCGGCGGTTCCACGGGCTATGAATACGAGTTCCTGATCAAGAACCCCGCGAGCAGCACCTGGCAGGTGATGGGCGATTACCAGTACGATGGCAATTTGTGGTGGTATCCCTTTGACGCCATGACCTGGCCCGCAGGGAAGTATACTATTCAGGTGCAGGCGCGGAGCATGTTCGGCGGCACGGAATACGACGTGCTCAGGAACCTGGACTTCATCATTTCAGACACCCTGCCCGCAACGTCAGTCGATCTGGTCTCGGACATTGCAAGCCCTGCCCTGCGTCAGCCCGTTCTCTTGAGTGCATCTGCCCAGGGCGGCGTGAACAATTATGAATACCAGTTCCTGGTAAAGGGTCCCGCGGGCGGCGCTTGGACCGTACTACGCGACTATCAGGCTGACTGGATGTTCTGGTGGGCCCCGGTGGACAGCAATCAATGGCCTGCCGGCAAGTACACGATCCAGGTGCAGGCGCGGAGCCTGGGCAGCGGCACCGAGTATGACGTGCTGAAGAACCTCGACCTCATCATCTCCGACACGATGCCGGCTTCGTCAGTGACCCTGACCTCGGGGAAGGCGAGCCCTGCCCAACGTCAGTCAGTCCTGTTCACCGCAGTTGCAGGGGGTGGGTTGGGTAACTACGAATACCGGTTCTTGGTGAAGAACATGCTGGCGGGTCTCTGGACCTTGGGACGTGATTACCAGTCAGACGGCAACTGGTGGTGGGACGCCGGGAATACGGGCCAGTGGCCTGCAGGCAGGTATTCCGTCCAGGTGCAGGCGCGCAGCCTGGGAAGCGGCACGGAGTATGACGTGCTCGAAAGCATGGATTTTATCATCTCAAACAACCTGCCCGCTTCCGCAGTGAGCCTGACCTCCGAACAGTCGAGCCCTGCGCGGCGAGACACCGTATTGTTCACGGCAGCTGCCGCCGGCGGTACGGGAAACTATGAGTACAAATTCCTGATCAAGGGAGTTAAAAGCACGTGGATGGTGGAGCAGGACTATCCGGGCGGCGTCGGCACCTGGTATTGGAATGCGGGAGACCCTTACCAATGGCCTGCAGGGAAGTATACCGTCCAGGTACAGGCGCGGAGCCTGGGGAGCGGCACCGAGTATGATGTGCTCAGGAGTGTCGATTTTACGATCGTCGATGACGATCCGGTCTCGGCGGTGGGCTTGACCATCACCAACGGGAAAAAGAGCCCCGCTGTTCTGGCCACGGTCGGGACCGTCCAGTTCGAAGCAGCAGCAACGGGAACGACGGGCAATTATGAATACCAGTACCTCGTGAGGAATGGGGCGGGGGCGTGGACCACGCTCCGGGCCTATGATCCATCCCCGAATATCGACTGGGCGCCTGGCCAGACCGGTAATTACACCATCCAGGTGAGAGCAAGGAACAGGGGCAGTGCGGCCGTTTACGAAGCGGTCAGGAACATCGTCTTTGCCGTGGTAACGGACAGCCCGGTCACCGCGGTGAGTCTTGCCGCCGACAAGACGAGCCCCGTGACGCTCGGCTCGGCCGGAACCATCACCTTCACAGCTCTGGCCACAGGGACGACGAACAATTATGAATATCAGTTCATGGTCAAGAGCGGTCTGACCGGTCTCTGGAGCACGCCCCGGGACTGGGGCAGTTCCGGTAGCTTCCCCTGGACGCCGGCAGAAGCGGGCAGCTACACGATCCAGGTGCGGGCCCGGAACGTCGGAAGCCCTGCCGTATATGAAGCGGCAAGGAGCAAGGTGTTTAGCATATCACCATAAAAAAACAGGTAAGAGCTCCCGAAAACAAGAAGAAACAAACAAGCGGAGTACCCTAATACGGTGCTCCGTTTTTTTTCGGCTGACGATCGCTCAAGCTCCTTTTCTCCTGAAGAACCTTGCCTTTTGCCGTTCGTTCCTGTAACTTCGTGCAAGTCAGGACGCAGGATCTGCAGACCGGGGGGAGAGAAGGAACATCTCTCTCGCATACCTTGCAGTGGCGCTTAGGGTTTTGATTGCAGTTATTGATCGATGGTTCAGACCGATGACGAAAGAGAAAAAATTCTATAAGGACGGTCTCCGCTTCTCATGCCAGGGCTGCGGAAAATGCTGCATTTCGCGCGGCAATCACGGGTATGTCTATCTCTCCTTCAAGGACCGGAAGCGGCTTGCCGTTCATCTCAAGACGACCACGTCTGGGTTCACTGCCAGATATACGTCAAAGGTACACGGTCTTTATGAGCTCAAGGATACCGGTGTGGGCTGCCCGTTCCTTGTCTCGATGCGCTGCCAAGTATATGCTGCGCGCCCCTGGCAATGCCGGACATGGCCTTTCTGGCCTGAGAACATGGACGAGCAGGTCTGGGAAAGAGAGGTGCTTTCGTGCTGCCCAGGGGCTGGGAAGGGAAGGCTTTATTCTGCAGAGGAGATCGAGGACATCCTGCTGAAGAAAAAGGACGTGAACTCCGACTAGGGGGGCTTGCCAGGGTCAAGGAAAACACCTGCTCCTTTTCGGCATACATCCTCCTCTTGAAGCTCTTGGTACGTCTTCCCTTGACACATGCTTTTATGGTTCAAAAAGGTAAGACAACGATCTTTTTAACACTCGCAGCAGGAATCGTCTTCAATATCCAGCAACGCTATTTTCAGTTCCGCCAGGTCCTCGCCGCTGATGTTCTTATCGTTTTTCGCCCGGTTGCAGAATGCCGTTGCCGCCGACTCTTCGGCCTTCTCATTGGCGATGCAGCCGCAGAATGTATCGATTGTATCCTTATCCATGCATTTAGAAAGGGTCTCCATGACTTCCTCCTGACAAATGGTCTTTTGCCCGGTCCTGCTAAGCTGCACGCTTTGAACCGGCAGTTCTCAAAATCAATCTTTCTCTGATCGTTCTTGCCGGTGCGCTCGTTGCATACACCACGGTTCCCACATCGAACAATTTTGAAGTGCTCAAGCCGCCCACCACGACGGGGTCAAGTCCTGCATCTTCCACGAGCCCGGTGACGAATTTCACTCCATCCGGGTCATCTCCGGCTATGGGTATGCCGATCTTTTCACCGCCTGGCGTCTTTGTCCTCTTGAGGTCTTCAAAATAGACCGTATTGAAAGCCCTTACGATCCTTGCACCCGGCAGCAGACGGGCCACAAAAATGCCCATTCCACCCGGATCCTTTCTTGCTTCTTCTGCGATCACGCCGTCACGCTCGGGGTAGGGGTTCGAGGTGTCGATCACGATCTTGCCTTTCAGTGCTTCTTTGATCTTGCTGTCGAATTCCGGTATGGCCTTGAGCGGCACCGACAATACGATGACATCTCCAAAGGCTATGGCTTCGGCGACCGTGCCAATACAGGTCCTGGACCCGGAGGCCTTGACCAGGTCTTTGAGCGTATCAGGGTGTCTCGAACTGTACAACACTTCATGACCTGCCTTGGCGAGCAGTATCCCCAGCGTTCCCCCGATACGGCCCGATCCCACGATACCGATCTTATGTTTTGTAATTGCCGTCATGTCTTCATCTCCTTTTGCAGGTCCTTTTATCAACCTTGCCACAGCTGCCCGGAAAGGGGACACAAAAGGACCTCTTCCATCTTAATTATACCACCGGCCTTCTTTTCAACGCTCTCGGGGCATGCCATTGTCAGACTTTGATGCGGAAAACATCGGCCAGGGACCATTGCAAAGCCTCTTGTCAGGGAGGCCCATGCACCAAGTGCCTGAAATCAGCCAATAAATACATTGACAGCACGCGCGCATAAGGTTATAGTGCCTTCATTGAAGTGACTGTCAAAACCGTAGTTAGAGACTCTCTGCAGCGATCCGCTCACAACGTCCTCCTAACACGACGAATCATCGGTCAAATCCTGCTTCAGCTATCACTGTTCCACCGCTATTTTGCAAGGGCTAAGGACTGTCAGGAGCTTTTTCCTGTCCGCCGTTACGCTCAGGCGGCCGTTCCCCCAGCGACAGGGGTCTGCGCTGTCTTTCACCTGTTGTCGCACAGAAAGTAGGTACCATGGGTTTCAATTCGTTCAAGCTTCATCCGCAGATCATGACGGGCGTCAAGGCGCTCGGCTATACCACACCGACCCCCATCCAGGTCCAGGCGATCCCGCCGGTTCTCGAGGGCAAGGATGTTATGGGCCTGGCACAGACCGGGACCGGCAAGACGGCGGCTTTTGTGCTGCCGATCCTGCAGCGCCTGCTGCCGGGCACTCGCGGCAAGGTGCGCACCCTGATCATCGCACCCACGCGCGAACTGGCGGAGCAGATCCACGTCGCGATCGTGGCACTCGGCCGCGACACGAAGCTGCGCAGCTGCACCATTTACGGCGGCGTGGGCGTGAATCCGCAGATCCAGCGGCTGCGCGAAGGCGTCGACATCGTCGTTGCCTGCCCGGGCCGTTTGCTGGACCATATCAATCAAAGGACCATCGATCTTTCGCACCTCGAAGTGCTGGTGCTCGATGAGGCGGACCGCATGTTCGACATGGGCTTTTTGCCTGACATCCGCAGGATCATCAAGCAATTGCCGGTAAAACGCCAGAACCTCATGTTCTCAGCCACCATGGCCGACGACATCCGGAATCTGGCGCATGAAGTGCTGCACAACCCGGTGACGGTGCAGGTGGGCCATACGGCCCCGGCCAACACCGTGTCGCACGCGCTCTATCCGGTGGAGCAGCATCTGAAGACCGGGCTTTTGATGGAGCTTCTGAAGCATACGGACACGGAGTCGATCCTGATCTTCACGCGCACCAAGCACCGCGCCAAGCGCATCGGGCAGCAGCTCGAGAAGTCGGGATACAAGGCAGCGTCGCTCCAGGGGAACCTGTCCCAGAACAAGCGCCAGGAGGCGCTCGACGGTTTCAGGAGCGGCAAGTACCAGATCCTCGTTGCAACGGACATTGCGGCCCGCGGCATCGACGTGTCGTCCATTTCGCATGTGATCAACTACGATATCCCCGATACGACCGACGCCTATACGCACCGCATCGGCCGCACGGGCCGCGCTGCCAAGACGGGCGACGCCTTTACCTTCGTCAGCCGTGAGGATGAGCCGTTGATCAGGAGCATCGAGCGGGTGCTGGGAGATAAGATCGAACGCCGCACGCTGAAGGATTTCGATTACTCAAAGTCAGCGCCTGCGCGCGACGCCGAGTTCGCCCGGCCGCCGCGCGAGCCGCAGCGCCGCAGGACCCAGCCGAAAGCAGAACATGGCGGGTCGCACGGCGCAGGGGCACGGCCGAAGACGCACGCAGCGCATCCGCAGCGAAGCAGCTCCCCCGGTGGTTCGTCAGCACCAACGGCCCGTCCTGTGGGCGCCCGGTCCTTTCGGCCGCGCACGACCAGCAAACCGGGTTCGAGCCGCTGAAGAGAAGGGCTGAAAGAGTCTTCTTTTACC
>JBGQDI010000076.1:0-10394 GCA_041495765.1 Nitrospirota bacterium | reverse complement strand
CCTTCCGCTCCAGGACACGCCGGTCACCTCGGTGGTCTTCCACATGCTGGTCTACAGCCCCGATACTCCGCCGGCAGCAGGCTATGACGATCCGTCAGCTTCGCTGGAAGACCGATTCCTCCTCAGGCTCTCTACTGCCAAGGGAAAGCTTCCCAAATTTCTAAAATTGTAAGGGCATTAAACCTGCCATTAACCTGTCATCGCGTAAAACATCCCTTTCCCTCGCCGGCTGCCCCGGTTTTGTCACCTCGGTCGACAACTTCTATTGACATGCCTGTTTGCACCCTATATTATATGAAAACACTCGCGGCGCCGCCGAACAGCGGAAATTCCCGGTCAGGATGACAAATGCCTGTTTCGAAAAAACATTTTTCCACCCTGCTCTTTACCTTTCTTCTTACGGCCTGTGTCCCGGCCACGACCATCCCTCCGTCCACCGGAGAGCTTCAGCGGCCCCGTCCTGCGTCTCGGACCTATTCACCGCAAACCCTGACCAACGCCGAGCAGGGCCTGCGGACCGCTCTGGACCTCTATAAAGCAGGCAATTTCGAGGCCGTTCTCGTTGTTTGCCGCCAGATCGTGGAGCTTTACCCCGACACGGCATGGTATCAGCGGTCTCTGTTCCTCGCTGAACAGGCATACCTCCAGTTGGACCGCTCGAGCGAGGCCGATGCCGCCATGCTGCGCGTACAGGCCGAATACCCTGAACTGGCGGACTACGCCGTCCTGGTCCGCGCCGACCATCATTTCTCCCGAGCACGCTACTCCCAGGCCGCTGCTTTGTACCAACAGATCATGGAACAATATCCCCGGAGCTCCCTGAAAGAGCGCGCGGCCTTTCAGCGGGCCCGCGCCCTGCTCGAGTCTTCTTTTGCGCTGCCGGCGATCGAGGCTTTCGAGAACTTTCTGCAGGAACATCCCCGGTCCGAATTCGCTCCCGACAGCGGTGTGGGGCTTGGCCGGGCGCTGCTTGCCGATGCACGGGCGGTCGAGGCTGCCCGCGCCTTCCGTGCGGTATCGGTCAATTATCCCGGCACTGCCGCCGACCAGGACGCGGCTAAAGCGCTGGCAGACCTCGATGCAGCGGGTGTTGATGTCGCCGACTATACCATTGCCGAGCTGTACGAGCGCGGCAAGAACCTTTCCCGGACGAACCAGCACGACAAGACCGTGGAGACCTTCAGGATACTGCTGGAGCGGGAGCCCAATCCGCCGAACCGGCCCGATATCCTTCTCCGGATGGGCATTGCCCTCTACAATCTCGGCAAGCGCGGAGAGTCCGTGGTCGTTCTCGAAAAGCTGGTAAAGGACTATCCCGAGCGCGAACAGACGGCGGAAGCCCTGAACTGGATCGGCAAGTCCTACAGCAAGCTGGGCGAACGGGAGAAGGGGATCAAGGCGTTCCAGCGGATCATCAGCTCTTATCCCGAAGGCGAGTGGGCCGACGACGCGCTTTTCTACATCGGGAACATCTACCGCGAAGCGAACGACCTAAAAATGGCGCTCAAGTTCTATGGAAGGCTGGCGGCGGAGTATCCCGAAAGCAAGTATGCCGACAGTGCTATCTGGTGGAATGCCTGGGGATACTATGGGGCAGCGGAGTATAAAAAATCCGAACAGACCCTGCAGGACCTCCTGAACAGGTATCCCCGGTCTTTTCTGGTGCATCAGGCCCGCTACTGGCAGGGTAAAACAGCGGAAAAGCGCGACGACCCCGCCCGTGCCGTTGTATACTATGACAGGGTGCTCAAAAAAGGCCCCTACACGTATTATGGATACCGGGCGGCCGAGCGCCTGGCCGCCCTCGGGGGGCCGCGGGGAGCAGCACCAGCGGACGTTCCGGTCGACCCGGTCGACGGAGTTCCCGCATGCGCTGCGGAACCGTGCCCTGAAGACCCGTTGGCGGCCTATGAGATGGACGAAGGTCCGCCGGTCTGGACCGACGAGACCAGGGAACTGCTGGCGGCAGAGCCGAGCTTCAAAAAGACCCTTGAGCTCATGCAGTTGGACATGAGGAAAGAGGCCGCCTTGGAGCTTTGGGGCCTGCAGGAGCGGCTACCGCATGCGCGCGGCGAGCAGATCGGGTTGAGCAAGGCCTTTTTCGAGCTCGGTGACTACTACCGATCGCTGCTCATCGTGCTCCGGAACTACCAGCCCTACCTCGACGGCCGGGCGCCGGAAACGCCTGCGGACCTCTGGGTACTTGCCTATCCGCAGGGTTATTGGGACAGCATCGTCACCTATTCGAAAAAATACGGCCAGGATCCGTTCTTCATCGCTGCCATCATCCGCGAGGAAAGCCAGTTTCAGCCGGTCGCGCTCTCGCCGGCCGGCGCCCGCGGCGTGATGCAGGTCATGCCGCAGACCGGGGAGTGGGTCGCGCGGAACGCCAACGTAGCGGGTTTTGACCGGTCGCGGCTCTTTGAACCGGACATGGCCATCAACGTCGGGACCTGGTATATCGGCCACCTGATGAAGCGGTTCAGGAACGACCCGCTCTATGTGGCGGCGGCCTACAATGCCGGACCCGAGGCGGTTTCGTCCTGGCTCAGCAGGAACGGATCGGCAAGCGTGGAGCGCGATGTTTTCGTCGAATCGATCCCCTTCTCGGAAACGCGGGGATATGTCAAGAAAGTGCTCAGGAACTACGCCGAATACAAGCGCATCTACGGCAAGACGGCGCCGGCCGTTGCATCGCAGCCCGCGCTGCGGGCTGGGGCGCCTGCCTTCGACGCGGTTGTTGGCGGACGGTAGCCGCACGGAAGCGGATCGCGGGGTTGAACATGCTGAATGATGCGAACAAGAGGATCGAAGCTGATTTCGCGATCGTGGAACAGCGCGTACAGGCACTGGTTGCCGAGAACGGAGAACTCAAAAAACGGCTCCGCGAACTGGAAGAAAATCTCGCCCAGGCCCGGAAATCGTCGCAGGACCTGGAGCATCTCCACAGCAGGCGCGTGCATATCCGGGAAAAAGTGGAACGGGTGCTGCAATCGCTGGAGGCGCTGAAGGAATCATAATCACCCAAGCTTGGGAAAACAGGAAGACCGTTAGCCACAAAAGTCACATAAAGCACAAAGAAATGCGAAAACAAAGATATATTTTAAATATTGTCGGATCCTCTTCTTTGTGCCTTCTGTGCTTTATGTGGCAAAATAATCTTGCCACTTTGCCTAAAGTTTTACTCGCAACTGACTACAGGTAAACAATTGCGCTCGAGGAAGCCGCTATGATCGTTACCGATGAAAAATTCTACCGCGAATTGCTCGACAATCTGAACGACGGGCTGTATTTTGTCGACCTGGACCGGCGCATCACCTATTGGAGCAAAGGCGCGGAGCGGATCACGGGGTATCAGAGCGCTGAAGTGGTGGGGCATCGCTGCGCCGACAATCTCCTTACCCACGTTGATGAAAAGGGATGTTCTCTTTGCCTCTCGCGCTGCCCCCTGTCCTTTGCCATGAACGACGGGATCGCCCGGAACGGCGAGATCTTCCTGCATCACAGGGAGGGCCACCGGGTCCCGGTCACAGTGCGCGCTTTTCCGCTGCGCAACGGACAGGGTGTGGTGGAGGGGGCTGTCGAGATATTCAATGACAACACCTACCAGTCCATGATGCTCGAACGCATCGCCCAGTTCGAGAAGATGGCCTATCTCGATACGCTCACGGCCGTGGCGAACCGGCGCTTCACCGAAATGACCCTGCACAGCCGCCTCGACGAAAGGCAGCGCTATGGCTGGTCCTTCGGCGTCCTGTTCATCGACGTGGACCACTTCAAGTACGTCAATGACCAGCACGGCCACGACGTCGGCGACCAGGTGCTCGCCATGGTGGCGAAGACCCTGTCCAACAGCGTGCGCTCTTTCGACTTCGTCGGCCGGTGGGGCGGCGAGGAGTTCCTCGCCATTCTCGCCAATACCGATGCTGCACAGCTGCATACCTTCGCTCACCGGGTCCGGGCGCTCGTTGAACAGTCCCATCTTGCGGTCGGGAGCAATGATCAGCAGGTCCGGGTTACCGTCTCGATCGGCGCCACGATCACGCGGTCCGACGATACCCTGGCGACCCTGGTCAAGCGCGCTGACGAGCACATGTATGCGAGCAAGAAGGCCGGGCGGAACCGGGTGACCCTGGATGAGCCGTTTAATAATGCGGAATGCGGAATGCCGAATGTGGAATAACACGATTTCGGATTGTGACCTCAAGGCTAATACAGAATAGAATAATATGGACATCGTTGTAGCGCACAATCTTATCAAGGACTACGATGGCCTTCGCGCGGTCGGCGGAATCGACGTTTCCATTGCAGAAGGGGAGTGCTTCGGTTTTCTGGGGCCCAACGGCGCGGGCAAGACCACGGTGATGCGCATCATCTCCTGCTTCATGCCGCCTACCAGCGGGAAGGTGACGGTCTTCGGCATGGACGTGTCTGCCGAGCCTTCAGCGATCAAGACCCGACTCGGCGTCATGCCGCAGGACAACAACCTCGACCCTGACCTTTCGGTGATCGAGAACCTCATGGTCTATGCCCGGTACTTCGATATTCCGAAAAAGGATTCCGTGCGGCTTGCCCGCGTGCTGCTTGATTTCGTCGAGCTCCGCGATAAGGCCGATGTAAATATCGACCAGCTTTCGGGCGGTATGAAGCACCGCCTCCTGCTCGCCCGTTCTCTCGTGAACAAACCCGACATCCTCATCCTCGATGAGCCCACCACGGGCCTTGACCCGCACAGCAGGCGCGCGGTCTGGGATAAACTGAACCATCTCAAGGCAAAGAACACAACGCTTTTGCTCACGACCCACTACATGGAAGAGGCGGAAAAGCTCTGCGACCGCGTGGCGATCATGGACAGCGGCAGGATCGTGGTCGTCGATTCACCGGCGCGCCTCACGGCTGAGCACGGCGGCAACCTCGAGGACGTGTACCTGAAGCTGACCGGGAGGAGCCTTGCAGATTAGACGGGCATTCAGGGTCTGGCAGCGCCACTGGACCGTATACACCAAGCTGTACAAGACGAGCTTCGCGCTGAACTTCGCCGAGCCCGCCCTCTATCTCCTTGCCATGGGTTTCGGCCTCGGCACCTTCGTGCAGAACATCCATGGCCAGACCTACGTTCAGTTCATTGCGCCCGGCATCGTGGCCTCGTCATCGGTCTTTGCCGCGGTCTACGAATGCACCTACGGCACCTACATCCGCATGACCTTCCAGAAGACCTTTGACGCCATCCTGGCAACACCGGTGAACCTCGACGATCTCGTTGCCGGTGAGCTCATCTGGGGCGCCACCAAGAGCGTCATCTTCGGCGCCACGATCATGATCGTGATCGCCCTCTTCGGGCTCGTTCAGTCGTGGCTCATCGTGCTGGCGCTGCCCTTCGTCTTTCTCGGCGGGTTGATCTTCGCCGAGCTCTCGCTCATGTTTGCGGCAAAAGTGCCGGGCATCGATTCCTTCAGTTACTTCTATACGCTCTTCATGACCCCGCTCTTTCTTTTCTCAGGGATCTTCTTTCCCCTCGATGCCATGCCGCGCATCGTTTCCGACCTCGCCGTCTTCACGCCGCTCTATCACCTGGTGAACGTCTGCCGGGCGCTCTGCGCCGGTTCGCTTTCGAATGCGGTAGTGAGCGCCGCCTGGATCATCGTCATGGCGCTGGTGCTGGCACCGTTCCCGTTCCGGCTGATGAGGAAGAGGATCGTTGTTTGATGCTGCTTCTATTGACCTACCCGACCTACTTAGTGATTCACGAAGTGCTACGGTTTAAAATCTGATGAATGAACCATGTTTCGGTGCGGATGCAAAACAAGATAGCTTATCGAAAGCACGATGAATTAAAAAGACAACGCGTTCCCGTGAACGCAATTATCCTATTTGTTCCTTTCCTTGTGCTGTCGGGCTACCTTCTCGTCTCCAAAATTGGAAAGCTGAATCGGAATTATGATTATTTTGCATACGCCATCAGTTTGCTCGTAGGGCTACCATTTGCGTTTCGACTCGCTGATCGCACATTAGCTAGAATTACAATATCGGTCCTTTATCTTATTGTTGGATGGGTGCTGCTGACTTTATTTAGTTTGTTCTTTGTATGTACAGTTTTTAAAGATTGCCTTTGAAATGAAATACCGTTGGGTTGCGCTGTGCTTAACCAAACAAGAACCCACCCCACCTAACCTCCCCTTGGCAAGGGGAGGAATTGTAGTAGCCCCTCCTTGACAAAGAGGGGCTGGGGAGGTGGTCCTTGACCATGCGTTACCAAAGAGGTTGTTACTCATGAAGAAAAATAAATTCATTGATGCCGTACGATCCGTCAGGAACGAGCCCTTGTCAGCGAACGGCATTACGGTCCTGCAGGTCAACATGGGATATCAATGCAACATGGCATGCAACCACTGTCATGTCTCTGCCGGGCCCGGCCGCACCGAGTCCATGGATAGGAGAACGATGGAGGCAGTCCTTCAGGTGCTGAAGGACTGCTCCATTGGTACTCTGGATATCACCGGCGGAGCTCCCGAGTTGCATCCACTGTTTTCCGAACTCGTCAGCAATGCCAGAAAAATGGGCAAACGGGTCATTGCCCGCACCAATCTTACGGTCTTCTTCGAACCGGGATGCGAAGGCTTCCCTGAATTCTACCGGGACAATGAAGTGGAGCTGATCGCGTCCATGCCGTGCTATCTCGAAGAGAACGTAACAGCCTCACGCGGCAACGGCGCATTCATAAAGAGCATCGATGCACTTCGCAAGCTCAACAGCCTGGGGTACGGTAATGAAGTGGGCAAGTTGTCCCTGAGCCTGGTATATAATCCCGCGGGCCCTTTTCTCGCTCCTTCGCAGTGCGGGTTGGAAGTGGATTACAAACGGGAACTGAAAGCACGGTATGGCATCGTGTTTAACCGGCTCTTCGCCTTTACCAATATGCCGATCGGCAGGTTCCGCGACGCTCTGGCCGCGAGGGGAGGGCTCGAAGCCTATGGGGAGATGCTTGCGTCAGCGTTCAATCCCGCGACTCTCGATAAGGTCATGTGCCGGTCGCTGGTCAGCGTAGGCTGGGATGGCAGGCTGTATGATTGCGACTTCAACCAGGTGCTTGAAATTCCCGTGGCATCTGATGTGCCGCAGCATATCAGGGAGTTCGATCTTTCGATGCTCAGCCGCAGGAACATAAGCGTGGACGACCACTGCTTCGGCTGCACGGCCGGGCAAGGGTCCACCTGAGTGGGCGCAGCAACCTAGCGGGCCGGTCGGCCTGCTGAGAAAAGTAAGAAAGAGAAGATAGAAATAAGGGCGTCTCTCGCAAAGTTCGCAAAGGACGCTAAGAAAATCAAAAACCAAGACTTACCTCTGTCCTCTAAAACCAAATAAGATTTTGACACAAGGTTTCCTTTGCGTCCTTTGCGAGCTTTGCGAGAAAATGGTCTTGCCTTTATGTAAAACATTTTATTCTTAAGTTACTATCCTTCTTTGCGAGGTACGATGAAAAAGACTTCACGATCACGAGTGGTCCTTGCCGGCGATGTAGGCGGCACCAAAACACGGCTCGGGCTATTCCTCGTTGACGCCTCCGGCAGCCGCCTTCTTCTGACCCAGACCTACCAGAGCAAGAATTTCGGTGACCTCGAAAGCGTCATAGAGGAATTCCTCCCTGCTGAGGAGCAGCTTTCCGCAGCGACCTTTGGTGTGGCCGGGCCCGTTGTCTCCGGCGAGGCCGTGGCCACCAACCTTCCCTGGAAGATCACCGAGCGGTCCCTGAAAAAATCCCTCTCCATCAACACCGTCACGCTGCTGAACGATTTGGTCGCCAATGCTTACGGCGTCGAGGTCATGCCATCGAAAGACTTCATCACCTTGAATCGCGGCACGCGGATCGACGGCAACCGGGCGCTTCTGTCGGCAGGGACCGGTCTCGGTTCTGCGATCTTGTTCTGGGACGGGGTGCGCCATATACCTTCGCCGTCGGAAGGCGGCCATGTCGACTTCGGCCCCACGAGCCCTCTGGAGCTGGGACTTCTGCAGTATCTCGTTGAACAATTCGGCCGGGTAAGCTATGAACGCATCCTGTCCGGGGCAGGACTGTGCAGTATCTACCGGTTCCTCCGGGACAAAGGAAAGTACGGAAAAGAACCTGCCTGGCTGTCGCAACAAATGAATAAGAACGATCCGGCTGCAGCGATCACGGAAGCTGCACGGCTTAAGAAAAGCGCGCTCTGTGAAGCCACGCTGGATCTCTTCGTTTCTATTTACGGCGCTGCAGCAGGGAACCTGGCGCTGCAAGTGATGGCTACGGGCGGGTTGTTCATCGGTGGCGGCATCGCACCGAAGATCGGATGGAAGCTCAAGGACGGTACATTCATGAAGGCCTTCACGACCAAGGGCCGCCTCTCACCGATCGTTGCGCGCATCCCGGTGAAGGTGATCATGAACGACCAGGCTGCCCTGTTGGGCGCCGCAGCGCATGCAGGGAAGAGGAGCTGGGCGAAGTAGAAAATTCATTCAAACAACAAGAGCCTTTTTTGCCACGAAGACACGAAGGCACGAAGTAGTGCTTGAGTTTTTTTGTAGCTGATTAAATAACACTTTTAAGATTCTCTTAGTGTCTTCGTGCCTTCGTGGCAAATGTTGGTTTCAGTATCTCAGGGCTGGGCTAACGTTGGATAAAAGCGTATGAAAACCCCTCACCCTACCCTCTCCCCTCGGGGGAGAGGATAAAGGTGAGGGGGTTCTTTTACAATTAAGGAATCCATGGAACAGAATCCTCTCATACTGCCTCAGGACGAATACAACAGAACGCTTATCGATAACGTCCACCCCACCGACTGGAAAAACCCCGAGCCGGCGGACTGCTACAATCTCGTGGTCATCGGCGCCGGCACGGCAGGATTAGTGACGGCAGCAGGGGCAGCGGGTCTGGGTGCGAAGGTGGCGCTGATCGAGCGGCACCTCATGGGCGGTGATTGCCTGAACGTCGGCTGCGTTCCGTCCAAAGGGCTGCTCAGGGCAGGTCGTGCGGCCCATGACGTGAAGGCTGCAGCGGCCTTCGGCATACACAGTGGGCCGGTGTCGATCGATTTCGGCGCTGCAATGGAACGGATGCGGCGCGTCAGGGCCGGCATCAGTTCTCATGACTCTTTTGAGCGGTTCAGCAAAGAGCTCGGCGTCGATGTCTTTCTCGGCAATGGAAAATTTATTGGATGCGACCGTATCGAGGTAGGTGGAAAACAGCTCTTGTTCAAAAAGGCCTCGATCTGCACCGGCGCGAGGGCAGCTGCCCCGCCCATTCCCGGCATCGAGGAAACTGGCTACCTGACCAACGAGAACGTGTTCTGGCTGACGAAACCACCGGCAAGGCTGCTGGTACTCGGTGGCGGACCCGTGGGCTGCGAGCTCGCCCAGGCCTTCGCACGCATGGGAAGCGACGTAACGCTCATCGAGAGGTCGGGCCGCCTGCTGCCGCGGGAGGACGCCGATGCCGCGGAGATCGTGCAGCTATCGCTGCTGCGCAACAACGTGACGCTTGTCCTGAACGCGAAAGTATTGAAGGCGGAGAAGCGCGGCCCCGACAAAGTCCTTTTCGTGGAGCGGCAGGGCTGCACCCGGGAACTTGCAGGGGACGAGGTCCTGGCCGGCGTAGGCCGGGCGCCGAACGTCGAGGGGATGGACCTCGAAGCAGCAGGCATCGTCTATGACCAGCGGAAGGGTGTCTCGGTGGACGACATGCTCCAGACCTCGAACCCCCGGGTATACGCGGCCGGCGACGTCTGCTCTTCCTATAAGTTCACCCATACTGCCGATGCCATGGCGCGGATAGTGATCGCCAATGCCCTGTTCAAGGGCAGGCAGCGAACCACGTCGCTCGTCGTTCCCTGGTGCACCTATACGGACCCCGAGGTTGCCCATGTGGGCATGTATGAAAAGGACGCTCTTGACCAGGGCATTCCCGTGCTGACGCTGACCGTTCCTTTTTCAGACCTGGACCGGGCGCTGCTGGACAATGAAGCGGAAGGGTTTGCGCGCGTGCACCTGAAGAAGGGGACGGACAAGGTCCTGGGCGCCACCATCGTGGCGCGCCATGCCGGCGAGATGATCAACGAACTGTCGCTGGCCATCACGGCAGGTCTTGGGCTTTCAGCCATCGGCAGGACCATTCACCCCTACCCGACCCAGGCCGAAGCGATCAAAAAGCTGGCCGACCAGTACAACCGCAAGCGGCTCACACCGTTCGTGAGGAGACTGTTTACGGCGTGGCTGAAGTGGCAGCGGTCGTAAGCGCTAGGGCAGGGTCATGAAGAGAAAGGAGCAAAGCCATGCTTAAGGATTTCAAGGATTTTATTATGCGCGGCAACGTGCTGGACCTGGCCGTTGCGGTCATCATCGGCGCTGCTTTCGGCAAGATCGTG
>JBGQDI010000075.1:0-10500 GCA_041495765.1 Nitrospirota bacterium | reverse complement strand
TCGCCGTGCACGATCCTGATGCATCGATTCAGGAAATATTCGCTGCCCTTGTTGCAAATGAGCAGCGAAACGCGCTTATTCTTGCTGATGTTCGGCAGGCCCTCCGAGAGGGGCGGTCGCCGGTGCTTCTGACTGAGCGGAAAGAACATCTCGATATTCTTGCGGATGGGTTGCGAAGCGACGTGCAACATCTCATCGTACTCAGCGGCAGGCTGTCTGCCAAAGAACGGCGTGAAACCATGAAGAGGCTCGCAGCGGTACCCGATAATGAAGTACGCCTCATCGCGGCAACGGGCCGTTACCTTGGTGAAGGTTTCGATGATCCGCGACTCGATACGCTCTTCCTCGCCATGCCCTTCTCCTGGAAGGGAACGATTGTACAGTATGCGGGGCGGATTCACCGGGAACATCCGGGAAAACTGGAAGTCCGGGTGCACGACTATGTCGATGTCAATGTACCCAAGCTCCTGCGCATGCATAAAAAACGATTGCGCGGTTTTCGGGATATCGGATATACGGCAGATTGAATAATCACGGCTAACTACTGTCGTAGAATTGTAGTAGAATTCCGTTCCACGATCGGAAACAACAGAATCTACGGAATGTACAGAATCAGCAATATCTCTATTTTTATAAACTTAGCTCAAAACCGTTGTTTGTCGCCCACTTACAAAATGTGTTCCATTAGTCTTTCACGGCGATAACGAGGGTTCGAATCCCTCTGGGGACGCCATTTTATCGGTCACAGGAATCAGCGCATATTCGGCGCTGGTTCTTTTTTTTTGTAAATCCCCTAAAGCAGTGTTCATGATCATCAGGGCCTACGGGGAAGTACCGCAGAACCTGCGAAATGCATGCATCATGCTTCATGTGTCTGAAATCCTGCACCACCTGAATCATGAGATTCAGGCCCTTGTTCTCCCGGGTCGCAACACCTTGATTTTCCGATGCAAAAGTAGCAACGCTTCTGGCACGGGCATTGCTGTTATACTGACATAAAATAGTTGTTTATCTAAAAGGAGGAACTACAGTGAAAAAAACCTATCTGGTGATCGTGGCAGTTGTTCTCGCCGCATCGGTCCTGGCAGGATGTTCAAAGGGCTACGAATCGCAGAAGACCGCAGGCGATCTGGGCATCACGCTCAAGGTCGACCGGTATCCGCTGGTAAAAGGGGACAACACGCTTTCCGTGCAGGTGGTTGGACAGGGCGGGAAGGCAGTGACCGATGCAACGGTCAACGTGCGCTACTCTATGCCAGCCATGCCGGGCATGGCTCCTATGGAATTCAACACGCAGGCAGCGCTCAAGGGCAGCGGCTATTCCTTTGCAGCGAACATTCCCATGGAGGGAGGCTGGAAGGTCGAGGTGACGGTGGCGCAGCCGGCCAAAACGCCGGTCAGCGCTACGTTCAACGTTGATGCGCGGTAAGTCGGGTCACCGAGGAGCTTTCGACCCTGACGGAGGTGTTCAGTGAAGACAGCGCATTTTACGGTGGATAAGAATCTCTGCGGCGAGTGCTCCCTGGCGCTCCGGCGTTTCATCGGCGGCATGGATGGTGTGGACTCCATTGAGGTGGAGAGCGGCAGGATCGCGGTCACGTTCAACGAAGCAGCGATCGAAGAGGAGACGCTGACGAAGATCACGAAGGACAGCATCGAAAAGCTCGGATACAAGATCGAGGAGTGATCATGCGGGCCCGGGTCCCCGAGCGCGTCGCCTCGGCGGTCCGTACAGGAGACAGGATCAGGATTGCCGGTCCACTTCCTTGTAGACCAGGCGGGTGATATCCCTGACCATCGCCTTCATGCCGGCCATGTCGTTTCCCTTGACCATGATCCCGAGGAGAAAAGGCCGGTTCGGATGATAGATGATCCCGAATTCGCGGACCTGATACTGCTCCTGTTCTTCATCGCTGCCGGGAGGAGCGATCGTTCGCTCGTCATAGGTGCCGGCAATATCGATGTTCGGGGGGATGCCCTGGGTCATGCCCTCCTTGATGGTCGCTTTAAACAGATGGCGGAGCGCTCTTTCCGACATCTCATCGGAGAGATAGGAAGCATTGAACAGGACCCGGTAGAACGCTGCAATGGCATGCAGCGAAAGCGGGTTCTCGTACCCCACATCGAGGTCCTTGAATACCTTTTCGAGCCGGTTCGCGGGAAGACCGGACCGCAGCAGTGCATATGCCGCTGCATCGTCGTACGTAAGCATCCGTAGGATCAGGTCGTTGACCGTGTAGGCCTTCCCCGGCACCAGCGCCTTCACCGGCATCTGCTGTTTCGCTGCCTCCTCTTGTGCAGTATAGGTGAGGGCGGTTCGCAGAATGAGCGGGTTCGATTCGGCCCATTTATAATAGGCCATCATGATCGGCGTCTTCAACGGGCTTCCGGGGGCGAAGGTCTCCCGTTCCCCGATGCCGAACCAGTTGTCGCTGTTCAGGTCGCGAAAGTAGACGGACACCGTGGAGGCGTCGCCGTTCTCTTTCCTGCTCTCGACCAGTTCGTTCACACTGTCCTGAAAGGGCTTCATGTCCTTTTTGAGGCGGTCTCCTGCAGCGCTCTTTCCCTCCGGCGATGTCCTGATGAACCTGAATCCTTCCCTGCTTCCCGCAGCGCCTCCCTTGCTTTCGGGGAGCGGCGTGAACAGGTTCATAGCGGCGCCGACAAAGATCCCGAGCGCAAAGACGCCTGCCAGGAGGGTAAGCAGGAGCGGCCGGGTGATCGATATTTTTTGTTTTTCAGCATGCATGGCAGTTTACCTGTGTCTCCTGGTCAATTTATAGCATACTCTCCCGCTGACCGAAAGGATAAAGTTGCATCACGGGTCTCCTGCGTCCCTTTTGTAGTTCCCGAATGGCCGGCCCCTTCCGGCACCTCCCCTTGCTTGACAAAACCTATAGAGATGTTATGCTGTATACAATCTTTTTCGACCGGACGCTCGCACTGCAATGCAGTGACAGCAGGGAGGACATGCCGCAGATGGACAGAGAGGTCCGAACCGTTCTGGTCGTGGACGGCAGCACATCGATGCTGTTCTTTCTTGGCCTGCTCCTGAAAAAGTTCGAATATCGGGTCCTCACGGCGCGCTCCGGGGAAGATGCGCTCCGCCTGATGGACGAGTGCCGACCCTCGGTGGTCCTTACCGATGTGGCGCTTCCGACCATGAGCGGCGTCACCCTGCTCGGACAGATCAGGGAGCGGCCTGACAACCGTTCCTTGCCCGTGGTCATGCTCACGACCGAGGATGATCCCATCATCAAAGGGACCTGCCAGCAACTCGGGTGTGCCGCCTACCTGCTCAAGCCCGTGGCGCCTGATCTGCTTTACAAGACCCTGCAGGCGGTGTCCGAATCCCTGCCACGCGAGAACATCCGGCTTCGCACGTCGCTCAAGGTCATTGTCGGGGACGGATCGGTCCTGGGCGGAGCAGCCAGGACCGAATATGCAACGGCGCTCTCCGAAGGCGGTTTGTTCATTGCTACCCGCTATCCCCAGCCCCGGAACGCGGTCACGCCGCTTCGGATCTTCATCAACGAGCACGAGCTGGTCGCCAAGGTTCTGGTCCTGTACATCAACGACGGGGTGGCACCCGGTGTGGAGCCGGGTATGGGAATGAAGTTCGTTCAACTCTCGGACGCCGACCGGGCCTTGCTGCGGCGTTTTATCCGGGAACAATTAACGCACGATATCGCCGAGCACGAGCAGGGCAGGTCGCTGTCTGCCCCGTAGCAGTCTGGCCGTTCTTCGAGGGCAGGGAATAGAGGGACAAGAGATGCTGGCACCGGATGCGATGAAAAAGGTCATTCTCCTGGTCGATGGCGATGCGCCCCGGTTGTTCTCGACGGGAATGCTGCTGCAGCAGTTCGCGTATAACGTGTACACTACCACCAATGCCGAAGAAGCGCTTCAAATCGCTGACCTGGTCCTTCCAAAAGCGATCATAACCGAACTGCGGCTGCCGGGACTGTCCGGCATGGACCTGCTCACCACCATCAAAAAAGCACCCCGGACAAAGGAGGTCCCTGTTCTCATTCTGTCCGGGGATGGGGACGACGAGAGCGAGAAGACCTGCCTCCGGGCGGGGTGCGGCGCATACCTGAAAAAACCGGTCGAACCCGAGGTGTTATACCGGACGATCCAGCAGCTGACCGAACCAACGCCGAGGAGTCATGTCAGGATCAAGACCAACCTGTCGGTCATTATCGGCGATTCCGGCAAAGCCGAAGCGGGTGAAGGGGTGACGGTGCTCTCGGAGAACGGCATGTATGTTCGTACGCTCCGTCCTGCGAAGGTAGGGACCCGGTTGTTTTTCACGCTCTTTCTCGATGATCGCCACCTCAAGGTCGAGGGCATAGTCCTCTATAGCTATTCTTTTGGAGAAGGACCGCTCAAGGAGCCGGGCATGGGGGTCAAGTTCCTGTCTCTCGGTCCGGAGAACGCGGTGCTGTTGAAAAGGTTCATCAGGGACCACCTGCCTGCCTGACCGAGAGAATCCCCGTTTACCGTAGTGCCGCTTTCAAAAGGCCGCGCAAGACCCGGCCGAGCCTTGCTATTTCACCGGCAAAACCCTATAATGACCCGTCCATCGCGGTACACCTTGAACGGTCCTCATGCACTCCTCCACCATGAAGAATAGGGCTACCGACCTCATCAAAAAGCAGTGGCTGGTGCTCACCGAAGCGTTGTGGTCGTTCATGCGGAACAACGACCTGACGGCTGCTTCGTCGCTCGCTTTTTCCGCCATGCTGGCGCTCATTCCCACCTTATTTCTCCTTACCTATCTGCTCAGCATGGCGATCGGCTCCTCGGCGCAGGCCCTGACGAGAACGCAGGAACTGCTGGTGCGGCTGCTGCCCGCGTACAGCCAGGACATTGTAAAGGAAGTGCGCCTGCTTTCGGCCCATAAAGGGGCGGTGGGCCTGGTGAATATCCTTGTGCTTTTCTGGACCATGACGCCCTTTGTGGCGGACATGCGCTTCGTGCTCGGCAAGGTCTTCAAACAGAAACCCGGCAGACCCTTCCTGCTCGAAAAGCTCTTTGATGTCGTCGTCAGCATGGTGTTCCTCGTGGGACTCACCGCCATCATGGTCGCCGGCATCGCGTTCCAGCTGCTGGAAAAAGAGAACCTGCTGCGCGTGCTGCCCCAGAACGTGGAGACGGTGGCCCTGTTCCTGCTGATCACCTCTGTGGTGTTCCTTTTTTATTTCATCTTTTCCTCGCGGATGCGCAACCGCTATCTTCTTGCCGGCGCATTGGTAACGGCGTTCATCTGGTTCGCCATGCGGCCCGCTTTTCACCTCTTTCTGACCTATAACCCCGGCTATGGTTTCGCCTTTGGTTCGTTCAAGTCGCTCTTCGTGGTCATCATCTGGATCTATGTGTCGCTCGTGATCTTCCTGCTGGGCGCTGAGATAGCCCAGAGCCTGCACCAGCACGAGGCGGTGTTCGTGAAAAAACTGATGCAGGGGAAGCGGAATGTGCCGGCCTCGGTATACGAGAAGAATGTACGGTACTTCAGCAAAGGGAGCGTCATTTTTCGCGAGGGCGACCCCGGCGGCGAGATGTTCTCGCTTTTGAGCGGGTCCGTGGCGCTCTATCACCAGGGGACCCCGGTGGCCGAGATCGCGGAAGGGAAATGTTTCGGCGAGATGTCGTTCCTGCTGGCTTCACCGAGATTATCCACGGCAATAGCCATCGATGATGTCGAGCTGGTAGGCGTTAACAATGAGAACGTGACGCAGCTCATGAATGAATACCCTGAGTTCGTCGTGGGCGTGCTGCGCGAGATGGCGGTACGGCTTCGGGAGGCAGGGAAATTGATCGACTAGGGTGCGGTTCGCGAATGGCGAAGGGCAGGGGAGCACGACAGGAGCGCCGCCTGATCCCCGATGGCCCCGATCCGCGCGCTCTTGTGTTCCGGTGCCTCGGGAGGGCCCTTAGTGGCCGGCGCCGGTCCCCGATGCGGCAAGGAGGGCCGCGGTCCTGTTCTTCATCTCTTCGTACAGGGCAAGCAGGGGTTTGGTGTCCATATCAAGCGCCTTGGCGTAAAGCTTCAAATAGCCCTTGTCGAAGACGTTCGGGATGGTTTGAAACTTTCCCTCTTCCATGGCCTTGAGATAGCGGGCGCTGATGCAGGTGCTTCTCGCAATATCGCCGATCTCCAGACCACGGGCCAATCTTCCTTCCTTGAGCACCAGACCGATCTCGCGCATATAGTTCCCCCCGGGCAGTCAGTTATCCGTTCCAGAACGGGCAATCGAACAAACCTTGCTATTGATCAGCGGCGATGGATGAGAACCGCCGTGTATGCATGCCGATGAAGGTAGAGAAAAACTGGTAAAGCGTTCCAGGAGGTGAAGGGCGAGCTAAGAAGAATGGTCCTTCTGGGCGATCATATCGCCTCTTGATAGCATGAAAAATAGAGAAAATCAACGTAAAATTTAAATTTGATAAACTATATATTGGTATATTCAATAGGGTGTGATAGGCCACAACAGGTAGTGGCCTTGTTTGCCGCGACCCCTCTATCCTGTCCTCTGGGAACAGGTGTTCTTGAGAAGCCCTGGGTCATTGCCGGTTTTTCAGGTTGATAAGCCGGACGCCGGCATGGTATAACCACAGAGCAGGGAACGGAAAGGGATCGGGTATGGCCACGCTGACCTTCGTCACGCCGAACAAACAGAACAAGCTGTACGAACGGGCATTTGCGCTCGCCTTGATCACGATCTTCTACAACATCGCCGAAGGCCTCGTGTCCGTCTTCTTCGGAATGGAAGATGAGAGCATGTCGCTTTTCGGGTTCGGCCTGGACTCCTTTGTCGAGGTACTGTCGGGCATCGGGATCTGGCACATGATCCGTCGTATCAGGCAGCATGGCTCGGAAGACCCGGACCGTTTCGAAAAGACCGCTCTCCGGGTCACGGGCAGCGCTTTCTATCTTTTGACCGCCGGACTTGCCGTCACCTCGGCCGTTGACCTGTACCGCGGCCACCGTCCCGAAAGCACCTTCTGGGGCATCGTGGTCTCGGTGGTCTCTATCCTTTCCATGTGGCTGCTCATCCGCGCCAAGGTCTCCGTCGGCACGCAACTAAACTCGCCGGCCATCCTGGCGGACGCTGCCTGCACCAGGACCTGTTTGCAGCTTTCGGTGGTGCTTTTGGTCGCAAGTGTGGGCTACCGTCTCACCAACATCGGCGGCCTTGACTCGGTCGGCGCCTTGGTCATCGGCATCCTGTGCTATCGGGAGGGGAAAGAAGCGTTCCTGAAGGCGAAAGCGGGGAGCTTTGCCTGTGCCTGCGGAGGAAAATGCGCTGCCGGGGGCCGGGATAAAGCACCGGAAAACATCCTGTTATGACGGACAAGATCGATCTGCACGTACATTCAAAATACAGCACGGACAACGATGCGGAACCGGAAGAGACGGTCCTCCGGGCCATCGAACTTGGCCTCACGGGCATCGTTTTTACCGAGCATTATTATTACGGCGCCTCTGAGCCCATCGAGCCGCTGCGTGAAAAGTACCGGGGTCGGATCATGATCTTCCGCGGCGTAGAGTTTTCCGCGCGGGAAGGGCATTGCCTGATCTTCGGCGTTGATACAGATGGTTTGTCCCTGAAAAACGCTTCGATCAGGGACATCATCACGGTGGTAACGCAAAAGGGCGGGGTCGTGATACCGTCCCATCCCTACCGCTCGGTGAACAGCATCGGCGATCTCGTCAAGAGCGTGGGCGGCATCTCTGCGCTTGAAGGTTATAACGGCTGCAATATGCACGGATTCAACGTTAAAGCGATCGAGGCAGCGACAGCGCTGGGGATCCCCTTTACCGGAGGTTCCGATGCCCATACGCCGCAGGACGTCGGGGCATGCTATACCGAGTTCGACGATAGGGTGACCGCGGAGAACTTTATTGAACTGTTGAAAGCAGGGAAGTACCGGGGTATGGATACTCGGAAAATATCAAGGTTGACCATGCAGTTCTAATGCCTTTGCTCGAACGGCAGCAGTACCGCCTGACGTTGTCGTCTGTCATGCGGCATCCCTTTCCTTCGTCCCCTCCGCTTTTTCCGTGATCGGTCTTTTCGCCCGGATGCAGCTTTTCAGCAAATACCAGGGCGCTCGAAGCATGATCCATTTCCAGAAGCTGCGATATTCGAGTTCGCCCGTTGAAATGTCCATATACCGAGCGAGCGCCTGGGGATTATCGAAGAATATCCTGAGAAAGAGCCTCGGATAGCGGTCGAGCAGTCTCGCCATCCTGAGGGCGATGCGAAGGTTTTTCCGGATGCGCTGTTCACACTGTTGCCCGTACCACCTGAACGCCCTGGTCTGGTCCCCACCGTTCATCCGGGCATGGACCAAGGCTTCCGCCGCGAGCCTGCCCGAGAGAATGGCATAGGCGATCCCCTCGCCGTGGAAAGGGTCGACAAAACCGGCTGCATCCCCAACGAGCAGGACCCTTTCTGCGCTGACCTTTCTTTTCATCCCTCCTAGCGGGATCATATGTCCCCGTTCGCCGGCAGGGGGCATGCCCATACCGCTGCAAAAGCGGTCCAGCGCTTCATGGGCATGGGAAAAGCGTGACGCCACGCCCATGATGCCTACGGAGCAATATGTTCGCCGGGGAAAGACCCAGGCATACCCCTGAGGGGCAACGCCGAAATGCATATCGACGAATCCCTGCTGTCCGGTACCGACGGAACCCTCGCGGGCCGCAATGTGTCTGACCAGTGCAATGGCAAGCTCTTCGCTTCCGAGCCGCGGCCGCACAGCGTCCGCAATGACACTCTGCACGCCGTCGGCCCCGATGAGAACTGCCGCCTCGTGGGAGCTGGTCTCTGTTCGAAGGGTAATGGAGCCATCATTGCGCTGGACGCTGACGGCTTTCTCGCCCGGCAGGAACTGCACGCCGGCTTCTATCGCTTTCTCCAGCAGCAGCGCATCGAATTGCTCCCGGTCCACCAGGACCGCAAGCAGCTGTTCCTTCCGGACAACAACGGTGTGCCGACCATGAAAGATCCGCGCCCCGAAGCATTCTTCTCCGGCAAGTGCTGGAGGGAGCGGAAAATCAAGGTAGGAAAGCGCCCGCCCGGAAACCGCGCCGCCGCATGTTTTCTGGCGCGGGAAGCGGCTTTTGTCGATGAGTACGGTCTTCAGGCCTGCCAAGGCGCAGAGGCGAGCGCAGGTGGATCCTGCGGGGCCGGCGCCGACGATGAGCACATCGTACATGAGGACCTCCGGGGTCTTAGCGCATATGGAGCGAACGACAGGCAGCTGCCATGACCCGTCCCTGCTAACAGTATACCTCGCAGAGGGGGGCGATAGGGTCGAGAGGAATGTGGGCCAGGGATGCTAAAAGGATGAATAAGTACGAACGGGTGAGAAAGGGGGTCGTTGCAGTACGTAGGTCGTGCGGTGAGCCTACCCTCCGAGGTGATAGGCGGTCATGGCTTTCTCCAGGCCCCAGGCCATGGCAATGCAGACCGGCAGGGTCAAAAGCCAGGCCATGACGATCTTGCCGGCGATCCCCCAGCGCACGGCGGAAAGGCGCTTTGTGGCGCCGACGCCGAGGATGGCGGTCGAGACCACGTGCGTGGTGCTGACCGGCATGCCGAAATGGCTGGAAAAGAGGATAATGGCCGCCGATGAAGTTTCGGCAGCGAAGCCGTGAATAGGTTCGAGCTTCAGCATCTTGACGCCCAGGGTCTTGATGATCTTCCATCCGCCGAAGATCGTGCCGAAGCCCATGGCGAGCGCGCAGGCGAAGACGACCCATTTCGGCACTTCGAGCGTCGAGATCTTGCCGGAAGCGAAGAGCGCCATGGTGATGATGCCCATGGCCTTCTGCGCATCGTTGGAGCCGTGGCCGAATGCCATGAAGGACGACGACAGGATCTGGAGCCGGCCGAAGTACTTGCTGATGGTGCCCGGAGAGAGGCGTCCGAAGAGATAGAGGATCAGCTTCATGAAGGCGTAGCCGATGACGAATCCGAAGAGGGGCGAAAGGAGCAGCGACGTAAAGATCTTCATGATACCGTCGCTGTTCAGGATGCCCGTGCCGCCGTGCGCTGACGCAGCTCCGATCAGTCCGCCGACCAAAGCGTGGGAGGAACTGACGGGCAGGCCCATCAGGATGGTGATCAGGTTCCAGAGGATGGCCGAGAGCAGGGCCGCGATAATGACCTGGTCGGTGATGCCTGCCGGGTCCACGATGCCCTTGCCGATGGTCTTGGCGACCGCCGTGGTCAGGAAGGCGCCCAGGATGTTCATGAAGGCAGCGATGGCAACCGCTGCTCCCGGCGACAGCACCTTGGTCGAGACCACCGTGGCGATGGCATTGGCACAATCGTGCCAGCCGTTGGCGATGTCGAACAGCAACGCCAGGATGATGATAAGGATCAGGATCTCAGGCATGTTTCAGGACGATCCCTTCGAGGATATTGGCGATGTCCTCGCAGCGGTCCGAGGCGTCCTCAAGCAGTTCGTAAATGTCCTTCCACT
>JBGQDI010000074.1:0-10515 GCA_041495765.1 Nitrospirota bacterium | reverse complement strand
GTCCCTTGCCCAGTGCCCTGATCTCCCCGGTCAGTATTTCGAGCGGACTGGTGATCTTCCTTACCCACAGGAAAACGATGATGATGCTCGCTCCGATGAAGATGACCGCCATGACCGCATTTTGCGCGATCGTTATCCGGAGCTCCTGGCCCAGCGACTCCCGGCCCAGCACGACCCGGGCGTAACCGATCACCTGTTCCCGGGAGCCTGCTCCGCTGAAGCCCTGACCAGTCAGCACTTCCCTCTTCGAACGGTTTAATAGCACCACGGGTTTTAAGAATTCCAGGGTCCCCGGCGACTTCAGGACCGCTGCAGCCGATCCGGCATTTCCGCGCTCCTCCCGAGAGGCGGCGCTGCCCGGAAATGCCGGATCGGACAGATAGAGCGGATTCCGGTCCCTGTCATAGATGCCGACAAAAAGCACGTCCCGCACTGCAGCGAAACCGGCAGCGGCGTCCCGGAGCTGGTCAGGGTCCCCGGACACGATGCCGCTCCGGGCGCTCCTGGCAAGCAGCTTGGCCATGGTCTCGCCTTTATTCGTGAAGGTCGTGAGCGTCCTGCTCTTCCACCGAGCGACGGAGAAGGCTGAGATCGCCAGAAGCACGACCACGATAACGACGATGAACGACGTGATCAGCTTGAAGCCGATGCTCTTTCTGCCGAAAAAATGCATCCCGTTGTTCCGGGTACCGGGTATTTCGGACGTGGTCATTCTTGCTCCCTGCAAAAGATACGGGATGGAGTGGTCACCACCATCACCTCGTTCTGCCGCGGCCTTCGCATCGGCCCTTCTGGATCTCAAGCTGGCCGCCGTTCACCAGGTTGTCCATGGCGACCTGCGTCAGGGTGATGCAATTGTCACCGCGCAGCCAGAGGTCTTTTCTGGGTGTGCTCTTCTTTTTCTTCGAAGGGACCGACGGCTCCCCGTACTCCAGCTTGATGACCCGCAGATAGTCATCGTAATCGTTGGGATTGAAATTCAGGATGATCAGCCAGAGCCTGCCCTCTTCCAGGCGGACCTCGGTGCTCGTGATCCTCGGCACCGACCCTGCCTGGCGGGCTGGGGGGATCTTGCCCAGCTTGTGATACTGCAGGAACTCGACCACGCCTTCAAAGCGGTCGTAAGGCTGGAATGCATACATCTCGCCCTGGACGATCGTCGAAAGCCTGCTGCCTCCTGCTTTTTCCACATCGTCGGGCGTCGCTGTTCCGTTGAAGTCAAAGGGGCCGTATCCGCTGATCGCCTTTTTTTCCGCAGCATACAGCGGCAGAACAGCAATGAGCAGGAGACCAAGTACCAGGAGGTTCTTTTTGCTCATGACGATCCCCTTTCGAGCTCCCCGAGAAAGGGCCTTTGGTCGCGAATAAGATTCGATAAGCGCCGATAATAAGAGATCAAAAAAACATCTCTTCGGCGGTCGTCCTCTCCGGGTCCTTACGGTATCTCAGGCCTGCTTCGCCAGGTGCTTACTGTCCCTGATTTTGTCCGGCAAGGGAGAAAGGTCCCGTACGATACCGAGCCACGAGAAGAGCACCAGGAGGTAATAGGTGATGTCGATCTCCCACCAGTAGAACCCCGCCTTGGCGGTTATGGGATAATGGTGGTGATTGTTATGCCATCCTTCTCCCAGGGTCAGGACGGCCGTCAGGACATTGTTCCGGCTGGTGTTCGGCATATCGTACCTGCGCGACCCGTACATATGGTCGATGGAGTTGATCGAGAAGGTCGCGTGGCTGCATGCAACGGTGGAGATGAAGAACCCCCAGACGAGCAGCTGAAGGCCGTTCGTGTGGAGCTCCGGCCAATGCAAGGACAGGAGATGCCCGATGAGCATGATGAGCGCGGCTTCCACGATCGGGATCGCATAGGAGACCTTTTCCAGCAGGACCAGCTCAGGGTATTGTAACCAGTCCTTCACGTATTCCACCCGGATCCGTTTGTTCTCATAGGCGAGTACCCATCCGATATGGCTGTAGAAAAACCCCTGGATCCTGGGAGAATGCAGGTCCTTTTCCGTGTCCGCATAAATATGGTGATGCCGGTGGATGGCGGCCCACCAGAGCGGCCCGCGCTGCATTGCGGAGCAGCCCCAGAAAGCGAAGAGGAACTGAAAGAAGCGGTTCGTGGTAAAGGCGTGGTGGGAAAAATACCGGTGGTAGAACGCCGTAATCGCGAACATGCGGACCAGGTAATACAGCGCGGCGAAAAGCACGGCAAAGCCGCTCCATCCGACCCAGAGGACCGCGAATGCCGCTCCATGGAACAGGGCAAAGGGGATGCCGGCGATCCAGCTTATCCCTTTTTTTCCCAGATCTTCAGCAGGCCGGATGAAGTAGCGGTTGGACCATTGGCGGACCCGATCGATCCATTTCCCCAGCACCTTTACCATGGCAGCATTCCTCGCCGTCAAAGAAAATAACTGCATGATCTCATGCTATTACCTCATTATATACCATTGCCCATCGGTTCTCAATTCTCAATCACGAGCGCCGAAAAAACATCCTTCCGATCGTTCCCTTCGAGCTATACTTATCGTATCCCGGTCATTCATTGAACATACCGATCTTATCCGCTCGGAGAAGATCGCCATCCTCTCTGTTTTATTGGAAGGGAACCATGATACATAACCTGCCTCAGAGCCCGAAGTCAGACCCGCCGGAAGTGCGGTCAGCGCCGTTCTGCGTGGGGGTCAATATCGGCGCCATAACCGTCAAGGCCGTGGCCCTGCAGGGGGACGAGGTCATCTCCCGGGTCGAGGCCCATCAGGGCCGTCCCCTGGAGGTGCTCGGGGAACTGCTCCGTGAGCCGGGGTTTCGGGGAGCCCCCTACTTCGGCGTGTCCGGCAGCCGCGGCCACATCACCGAGGTCGCCGCCATCGAGCGGGCCCTGGCCGAAACAGACGGGCCTTTTGACGCCGTGGCTTCGCTGGGGGGCGAGTCTTTCCTGGCCTACCTGCTGACGGAGGGAAAGATCGCGAATGTGCTTTCGCACAACAAATGCGCCGCCGGCAGCGGCGAGTTTTTTGTGCAGCAGATCGGCCGGATGCGCCTCGGCATTGCAGAGGCGATCGACCGCTCCTTCATCGGGAAGGTCGTGCCGCTGGCAGGCCGGTGCTCGGTGCACTGCAAGTCGGACATCACCCACAAGCTCAACCGCAACGAGGCGAGCACCGAGGACATCCTGCACACGCTGCACGACCGCATGGCCGACAAGGTGATCTCGCTGCTCGAGAAGGGACAACGGCGTCTGGACCGGGTGCTCGTCATCGGCGGCCTGTCCCGGAATGCCGCCATGCTCGCAGCGCTGCGCGAAAAGCTTCCCGGCACGGAGTTCGTCGTTGTCCCCGAGAGCCTGTTCTTCGAGGCCTGGGGCTGCGCTCTGCTCACCCGGGACAACCCCGGCTTCCGAAAGCCGAAGATCACGCTGCAGCAGGTCCTGGACAGCGCTCCCCGGCTCGATCGATTTGCGGACCGTGTGCAGGTCATTGCGCCGCTGCCGCACCAGGCGCCGCCGGATGGTCTTTTGGCCCTCGGCCTCGACGCCGGATCGACGACGACCAAGGCCGTGCTGCTCGATCCCGTGACCCGGGCCGTGGTCTCGTCGCATTATACGCGGACGAACGGCGATCCCGTGGCAGCGACGCGAGAATGCCTGAGGGCCATGGCGCAAGAGGCAGGCAATGTCCGCGTCGGCCTGATCGGGACAACCGGTTCCGCCCGCGAGCTTATCGGGGCATACCTCGGCACCGCTCACGCGTACAACGAGATCTCGGCCCATGCCACCGGGGCGACCCATTTCGACCCCGATGTGGACACCATCTTCGAGATCGGCGGCCAGGACGCCAAGTACATCCTGCTCCGGAACGGCGTGCCCATCGACTACGCCATGAACAACGCCTGCTCTGCAGGCACGGGCTCGTTCCTGGAGGAGAGCGCCCAGGGGGACCTGGGCATCACGGTGGCGGAGATCGCCGGTGCCGCGCTTGCGGCGCCGGCGCCGGTGCAGCTCAAGGCAACCTGCGCGGCGTTCATCAATTCCGACATCCGCATCGCCTTCCAGCAGGGCCAGTCGCGCGAGAACATCGTGGCCGGCCTGGTCTATGCCATTGCTTCGAACTATCTTACCAAGGTCAAGGGCCCGCGCGCCGTGGGGAAAAAAGTGTTCCTCCAGGGCGGCGTTGCCCTGAACCGCGCCGTGGGCCATGCCTTTGCCCGGAGCGCGGACCGCACCATCGTGATCCCGCCGGACCCGGAACTGATGGGAGCTTTAGGTGTCGCGCTCCTGGCCCTGACGCGGTCGGCGGCCAAACTTGACCACGACGCGGACCTGCTTTCCCTTGCCGCAGCGGAAATGGCGTCTGCAGGCCGTTTCATTTGCCGGGCCTGCGGCATGCATTGCAGCATCGACCGTTTCGAGGTGTCCGGCAGAAAGTTTCCCTTTGGCGGGCGCTGCAGCCTTTATGAAAATGTATGGAAGCGGAACGCCCGCGTTGCCGAGGCCCCGGACCTGGTGGGACAGCGCGCGGAAATGATCTTCGGAACGAACAAAGACAAAACAGAGAAGGCCGCGATAGACGGCAGTCTGCCGAAGATCGGCATCCCGCGGGCGCTCTTAACGCACTCGCTCTACCCGCTCTACTCGACGTTCCTTTCCAATCTGGGCATGGACGTGGTCCTCTCCGGACAGGATCCGCGGGGCGAGCTGAGATCCTATTCCGGATTCTGCTTCCCCGCCCAGACCGCACACGGAGCGGTGCTGGACCTGGTCAAGCAGGGTGTGGACCTCATCTTCCTGCCGCATGTGAAGCGCATGCCGAGGCCCGGCCCCTGCCGCGATTCCTATTTGTGCCCCATCTCCCAGGCCAGCCCCTTTTTGCTTGCCGCTGCATTTCCTGAGGTCCGCTTCCTCACGCCGGTCCTGGACCTCTCCCGCGGCTACACCTGCGGTCCCGAGAATGAGGAGTTCTTCGCCCAGGAGTTCGGCGTACGGCGCGAAGCCGTGGCCCAGGCGTGGGAGGCGGCAAAGAGCGCTCAGCTGGCGGCGGAGCGGGCCATGCGGGAACTGGGACAAAAGGCCCTGGAGCGCGCGCTGCAGGACGGAAGGCCGACGGTCCTGCTTGCCGGCCGCAGTTACAACGCCTATGCGCCCGAGGCCTCCCAATCGATCGGCAGAAAACTTTCGAGCATGGGGGTGGCGACCATCCCGGCCGACTGCCTGGCGCCGGTCGAGGAAGGGCCTTTTGCCTGGCATTTTTCGAACCATATTCTGAACGCCATGGCGCTGGCCAGGGAACATCCCAACCTGTTCCTGGTCTGCATCAGCAATTTCAGCTGCACCGTCGATGCCTTTACGCACGCCGAGGTCGCGGCGGGCATGGGTGCGAAACCGTACCTCGTCCTCGAGATCGACGCGCACACCGCCGATGCCGGGATCCAGACGCGCATCGAGGCATTTCTCGACATCGTCCGCCACTATCGTGTTGAGCCGGTCACGCCGGCAGGTACGGGCGGGTTTAAAACCCGCCCCTACGAAGGCCTCTGCCGGATCGGCAGCAACAACCAGGTCATCGCGTCGAGCGGCGAGCCGGTATCCATGAACGATCCACGCGTGACCTTCTATTTCCCCAACTTCTCCGACGTCCATACCCAGGCCTTGGCCATGGCCTTCCGCTGGGCCGGGCTGCATACCGGCGAGATCGTTCCGCTCGACCGGACCCAGCTCGAACGGGGTCTTCAGTACACGTCGGGCCGCGAGTGCCTTCCATTGCCGCTCTGCATCGGGCAGATGCTCAAGATCCACGGATCGCGCAAACCGGGCGAGATCGCGGGATTCTATATGCTGAAGGGCGGCGCGCCCTGCGTGCTGGACGCCTACCTGGGATTTCTCCGGCGCTTCATCGAAGAGCAGCAGCTTCCCGATCTGTTCCTGTTCGCGCCGACCGACGAGAACGGACAGAGCTCCATGGACCGGATGGCCCTGGCAAAATATTCGGCGCAAACGCTCATCGTGGCGGACCTGGTCGTCGAGATCGAGCACGTACTGCGGGTGGTGGGCGCCGAAGGCAGCGTCGACCGGCTCAAACAGCTCTGGGCCGGGCTCGCCGCCGTTGATTCAGAGGACCGGCTCCAGAAAGCGCTTCCCCGCTTCGTCGGCCAGATAGCGGCGCTCCCGCGCGCCAGGGAGCCGCGGGCCTGCCCCAAAGTGCTGGTCATGGGAGATTTCTTCACGCGCTTCAGCCCCTTCTTCATGGACGGCGTCAGGGACCTCTATACGAAGCACGGCGTTATCCTGAAGCCAGTGGACATGACCGACCTGCTGCATTACCACACCTATTACGGTGTTGCCGATGCCGCAAGCGGCTGGGGCATGAAGCCGGGCGGTCTGGCGCTGGCCAAGGCCTTTTCACGGATATTCCAGCAGGACGGAAAACAGTACCTGCAGCATCTCTTCGCCTATCACCTGGAGCGACGGATCGAGGACGGCTACCGGAGCCTTTTCGGGAAGACGGGTCTGCTCGTGGCCGGCCCCAATGATGCGGCTTCCCTGTTCGAGAAGGCCTCGGACCATGTGTCGCCCGATATCTACGGCGAGATCATCCCGACGGTCGGCAGGGGACTGGAGGCCGAGGCCGACGGCTACGACGGGATCATCATCATCGGGCCTTTCAACTGCCTGCCCTTCCGCATCTCCGAGGCGATCCTGAAGCCGCTCAGCATCAGACAGGGGATGCCCATCCTGACCTACGAAAGCGACGGCTATGCAGTCTCGCCTTCGGTCCTCCGGCAGGTGGACGTCCATATCCAGCAGGTGCTGGAGCACGCGGCCAGGAGCAGTACGGCGAAAGTATAGAAGAAGCACCGTTGTCCTCCCGCAGTCGATGCTGATTTTTTTCGCCTGGTACGGGACCTGTCCCGCGCGGGCCCCGCAAGGTCCGGCTTTCCGCAATTCCTGCGCATCCGTCTTGACAGAGGGCCTCCATTCACAGTACAGTTATTACAGGGTCGGTGGACATTGCGCGCATGCGGACCCCAGTTCGCCCTGCGGAGGAGGTCAGCCATGAAGAAAAAGATCGGGAACATGAACGCACTCTATCCCCTGCCGGCCACGGTCGTGGCTGCCCTGGTGAAAGGGAAGGTGAATTTCATCAATATCGCCCATGTGGGCATCCTGAACGCCGCGCCGCCCCATCTGCTCATGCTCGGGATGGGGAAGCACCATCACACCAACATCGGTATCCGCGAGCAGAAGACGTTCAGCGTCAATATCATGAGCTCTGCCCAGGTCATTGCCGCGGATTACGTGGGCATGGTCTCGGGCGCTACGACGGACAAATCGTCGGTCTTCGAGACCTTCTACGGGGAGCTCAAGACCGCACCGATCATCAAGGACTGCCCGGTGTCCATGGAGTGCCGGCTGCGGGACATTTACGACATCAAGTCCCATGATGTCATCATCGGCGAGATCGTGGCGACCTACGCGGACGAGGCAATGCTGACGGACGGCCACATCGATCTGTCCAAGGTGGACCCGCTGCTCTTCGACATGGGCAGCAAACAGTACTGGACCGTGGGGTCCGCTGTGGGGGACTGCTGGAAGGAAGGGAAACATTATAAGAAGTAGAATCGGAAAGGGCTTCTGCAGAAGCTTCTTTCAAGGAGAGAATCCTATGCGCTCGTCACGGAATTCCCTGACATCCTTGTTCCGGTCACTGGTGTTCACGGTACTTGCCGTAACGATTGCTGCGGCGCCGGCGCCGGCCCAGGACCAGAGCAAATACGAACCGATGTTCAAGAAGATGCTTGATGCGGTCCAGTCGAACTCATATGAACAGTTCCTGGCAGATGGAGACGCGAGGTTCAAGAACGGCTACACCCCGAAGATGTTCGAAAGCCTCACCAGCCAGCTCGGGCCGAAGTTGAAACAGCAAGGTTATGAACTGGTCTACCTGACCACGATGAACCAGCAGGATTATACGGTCTATGTCTGGAAGCTCGTGCTGAAGAACGTCAGGGACGACTACCTCATCACCCTGTTCACCCGGGACGGCAAGGTAAGCGGCTTCGTTGCCCGGTGATGTTGCAAGACTCCGGTCCTCCCTGGTAGGAACATAGAATTGGCACAAAGGAGCGCTCGCACCTCTTCACCCCCTACTGAAAAAGACAGTCTTTGCAGTCTCATTTGAAGGAACTGGATTCCCGCCTGCGCGGGAATGACGGAAAAGGGAACGAAGGTCATCTTTCAACAGCAATGCTAATGCTTTTTTGTTCGCTCCGAGAGAACTCCGCGTAAGATCCTGCCCGGCTAGAAACGCCTTCCACCACGTTTTCTCCCGGCACTTTTGACCTGAACTCTTCACGCTCAAACTCCTTGACTGTCACTTGTTTTATGCTATCTTCGGGGGTATGGGTTTTCCCGATAGGGGGCTTCAGCGGGAGCGAAGCAGCATGAAAGGGGTTCATTGTGAAAAGAGTGTTTTGTATTGCGATCGTGTTCGTTCTGCTGGCACTGGCCGGCCTTGCTGTTGCCCAGACGGGGGTCAAGAAAAAAAGGGCTTTGCCGCACGAATACGGCAACGTGATCATCAACAATTATTCCGAGAAGGCGGGCATGGCGCCCGTCGAGTTCAATCACTGGCTGCATCGGGCGTTGTACACCTGCAGGCTCTGCCACGTGGACCTCGCCTTCGCCATGAAAGCGGAAGCTTCGAACATCAAGGCCGCGGACAACAAAAAGGGGTTCTATTGCGGAACCTGCCATAACGGCAAGATGCTCTACAACAATAAGCCTGTCTTCGGGTCCTGCCAGCTCCCCTATCCGCCGGAAGAGGTCATGAACTGCGTACGGTGCCATTCGATCGGAAGGGAAGTCAGACAGCAGTACGACTTCTACACATTCACCGAAAAGTTCCCGAAAGAGCGTTTCGGGAACGGCATCGACTGGGACAAGGCGGCAGCGGAAGGCCATATCACACCGGTCGACCTGATCGAGGGGGTTTCCATCAAGCGGAAGCCGATGAAGGTCCAGCCGGACTTTTCCCTTAACGCGAAGGTAGCGGGTATGCAGGACATCATTTATTCGCACGCGAAGCACACGGTCTGGTCGGGCTGTGAGGGCTGTCACCCCGAGATCTTCGTCGGCGTCAAGAAGGGGCTGACCAAGTACTCCATGGAGGAGATCTATCAGGGAAAATACTGCGGCGTCTGCCATCTCAAGGTCGCCTTTCCGCTGCTTGATTGCCAGCGCTGCCATACGAAGGCGGTATGATCGTGACGATACAGCATTTCATCAGACAGCTGATCAGCAGAACGGCCCGCGGCGTCCTGATCCTCTCTATCATCTTGATCGCCTTTCCCCTGCGGTCCAACGCACACTGGGATCTGCCCGCCACGCTGCCTCCCGACCAGTACGGGAACATCCTGATCAACCGGACGTCGGAGAAGAATGGCGTCAAGCCTGCCACGTTCTCCCACTGGGTCCACCGGCAGAAATATACGTGCCGCGTATGTCATTTCGAGCTTGAGTTCAACATGCAGGCGAACAGCACGGAGATCACCGAAGCCGCGAACAAGTCGGGAAGGTATTGCGGCGCGGCCGGATGCCACGACGGAAAGACCGCTTTCGGGCATGAAGAGCCCCAGTGCAACAAGTGCCACAATGGTGACCGGGGGTACGGCAAGGAAGCATTCACGCAGCTGTTGCATTTCCCGAAGGCGAAGTACGGGAATGAGATCAACTGGGTGAAAGCAGTGAACAAGGGGCTCATCGAGCCGAAGAACTATCTCACCATAAAACCGTCCGAAGATGTCGCGATCATCAAACCCATCGTGCTCGAAGCGGAATGGAACAATATCCCTGCGGCGGTGTTCTCTCACAAGGCGCATATGCAGTGGCTCGACTGCAACCTTTGCCATCCCGATATCTTCAACATCAAGAAAAAGACCACGAAGCATTTCGCCATGGTCCGGATCCTGAAAAAGGAGTTCTGCGGCGTCTGCCATCTGACCGTGGCCTTCCCTATGAACGACTGCAAGCGCTGTCATCCCGAGCGCAAGCACCGGGAAGAGTGAACAGGCTCCCGTCAGAAGGTCCTATTTTCTTGACAGCACGAGAGAGTTATACTATTGTCATCACTGATTAATAAATGCATCGGTTAAAATTCCGGACCTAAGGACGGGCCTATTCATGACGAAACGTGAGAATATCGTGCAGAGAAGAATGTTCGCAGCTTTCATCGGGATGATTCTGACCGTTGTACTCGCTGGATGCGGCAGCAGTGGGGGCGGCGGTCCTCAGCCAGTTGTGACGCCGAAACTTAAGCTCATAGCGGTGACCCCGTCCAGTACGAGCATTGCGCCTACTTCGACCGTGCAGTTCACGGCACTGGGGGCATATTCGAACAATTCAACGCTCAACCTGACGTCGCAGGCAAGCTGGAGCTCCTCGAACGGGGCAGTTGCCACGGTCGACGCCACCGGCCTGGTAACGTCAGTGGCAACAGGCACCACCGTCATTAG
>JBGQDI010000073.1:0-10728 GCA_041495765.1 Nitrospirota bacterium | reverse complement strand
TGCATGTTCAAGGGATTTACGCGGACTGCGGGAGGGGTCATTCCTGCGGAGGCCAAGATCAACCGCACCAAGCGGTGGTTCCATCACAAACTGATCCACTGGCCCGAGCAGTTCGGGGCCTTCGGCTGTGTCGGCTGCGGCCGGTGCGCCATTTCCTGCCCCGGAACCATCGACATGGCCACGGTGGCGCTCAGGATCAAAGGCGGGGACCAGACTGAAGAAAAGTAATACCCACCGCAGAGACGCGAAGCCAGAAGTAGGCGCTTCTAAGCGACGCCGAGAAAGACATTTTGACATCAGCAGCTTTTCTCTGTGCCTCCGCGTCTCCGCGGTGAATAAAAGTCTATTGATGACTGATAAGGCTGCGAACAATGACAACAACGAAGAATATTTATCTGCCGTTCAAGACCTCGATCACGAACGTGAAAGAGGTCGCCAAGGACGTAAAGCTGTTCTCCATCAGCATTCCCGCCGACTTCGCCTACCAGGCAGGCCAGTTCGTCATGGTATCGGTGACCGGGGCAGGCGAAATCCCGATATCGATCACCTCCACTCCCGGGGTGACCAGGGACCTTGAGCTGTGCGTGCGCACGGTGGGACATGTTTCCTCGGCGATCAATTCGCTCGTTGCGAACGATACCATATGGATCCGCGGTCCCTACGGCAGGCCCTTCCCGGTCAACGGCGACCAGGACACCCTGTTCATCTGCGGAGGCATCGGTATCGTGCCGCTGCGGCCGCTGATCAACCAAACGCTCCATAACCGTGCGGCCACTGGATCGAAGAATAAGGTCACGGTCATGTACGGCTCACGGAACCCTGCGGAAGTGTTGTTCATGGACGAGGCGGCCCGCTGGCAGGAGCAGGGCGCCCATATCGTCATGACCGTCGATACCTGCGATATTGAGAGCTGGAAGGGATGTACGGGGCTGGTGACCGATCACTTTGCCAAGGCGGACATTGATTACCGGAACAGCACCGCTTATATCTGCGGCCCCCATCTCATGATCAAGGCCACCATGCGCGACCTGTCACTGATGGGCATGCCCGATGATCATATCATCACAACGCTGGAGGCACATATGAAGTGCGGCGTGGGGAAATGCGGACACTGCTACTGCGGAGGAAAGCTTATCTGTGAGGAAGGCCCCGTTTTTTCTTTGGAAGAGATAAAAAGATACAATATCAAACCAGGCATCGATCACCTGGAGTGATCTCCTCGTCAGACCTTCCTACTCCTCGTTAAAGTTCGGGTTCGCGGGCTTGCCATTGTCCCGCAGATACTGGTGGCTGAATGCCGGGATCACTCCCGACTCGCCGTTCTGGGGCTGGACCATAAAGCGGTAGGACACGAGCTGTCCCACGGTCTCCATCATATGGTCCCACCCTTTTTTAAACAGGGTGCAGTTATCATTGTAGCAAACCCAGAGATAGGGTGAATCCCAATCCAGGTGGCGCGCATCCATCTGCTCCATCAGCTGCTTGCAATGCGGGCAGGTCGGGGCTTCTGTAACTTTCCAATTTGCTTTATCCATACAACAGCACCTCCTCATAATAAGGTGTGCATTATACGTCAGCATTAATGCATTTGCAACTGTGAAAAGACCTGATCGGGTGCCAACGACGCGAAAGATCGATCCCGGCCCAAAAGAGGCCTCAACCTGTTGTTTTCACATAGCTATCCCAGCTCCGATGGAATAAGCTAGCCTATTTCCAGAAAATATCAGTAATTCTCCGCAGCCAGTTCGAAGTATGACTTCGGGTGTTGACATGCCGGGCAAAGATCCGGCGCCTCCGCACCTTCATGGTGGTATCCGCAGTTGCGGCATTTCCATTCCGATGCAGCCTCTTTCCCGAAGACCTTCCCCTGTTCAACATTCTCCAGAAGTTTCCGGTACCGCCTCTCATGCCGCACCTCGACCTTTGCGATCTGGCGGAACGCCTCGGCGACCTCGCGGAACCCCTCGTCATCGGCGGTCTTCGCAAAGCCCGGGTACAGTTTCGTCCACTCTTCGTTCTCGCCCTCTGCCGCCGCCTTCAGGTTCTCCGCGGTCGTCCCGATCCGGCCGGCGGGAAAGGACGCCGTGAACTCCGACATGCCGCCCTCCAGGAACTTGAAGAACCGCTTGGCATGCTCCTTCTCATTTTCGGCGGTCTCCAGGAAAAGGGCGGAGATCTGTTCATAGCCCTCTTTTTTTGCGGCACTGGCAAAGTAGGTGTAGCGGTTGCGCGCCTGGGATTCACCGGCAAAAGAAGCGAGCAGGTTCTTTTCGGTTCTGGTTCCTTTAAGCTTCATAAGACCTCCTGGGAGAGCAATGGCATGTCATCGGGGCTGTTCGTTTCAAAAAAGCGCTGGAAGGGCGTGTGTACGTTGTGATCCGTCGGGCACCGCATGCTATTTCCCTGTTTTTCCGGGCCGGAAGCGCGGACCCGGCCTTCGTACGAGGAGCCCCCGGGTAATGAGAACATCAAATCGCGCAAGCAGACAATAACTGAGTGCTTCCTTCAGCTTCTGGACCAGGGAACGATTATTCCACGCACCGAAATGGATCGGTACCGCCTGCCTGAGATCTTCCTCGAAATCGTTTCGCGCCCTTTCTGACAGCTTTGGATCGGTGACGACCGCCACGATCTCGTAATTGAACTTTCCGCTCCTGATGTCCAGGTTGGCCGATCCGGCGATGACCGTATCTTCAGAGATCGCGATCTTGGAATGCAGCATGGACGGCGTATATTCCCAGACCTCGATGCCGGCACGCAAAAGCCGGCCATAGAGCCCCCACGCCGCCCAGCGGGCTATCGGGACGTCTGTATGCATGGGGAGCAGGAGCCGCACCTGCACACCGCGTTTCACTGCACGCTTGAGCGACCGCAGGATCAGACCATGCGGGTAAAAATAACCGGTGGCAAGATCGACGTTCTTCGCCGCGCCCTGGATCATCTGCCGGTAGGCGCTGCGTATTGGCCGCATCACGTTCTCAGGCCTGCTCTCCAGGAACCGCACGGTGCCCTGCATGGCTTCGGCCCTTCGTTGAGTGCGATGCAGCCTCCGCATCAGTCTTCGCAGCGGAGAATCGGCAATGGACCACATCCGCGCAAAGGAATAACGGAGCCGTAAGACCTCGGGCCCTTCGATCTCCAGGGCATTATCGCGCCAGGGGAGACTGCCGGCAGTGCCCTGATAATACGCATCGGATATATTAAATCCTCCGATATACGCGATCCGGCCGTCAACCAGCAGCAATTTACGGTGATTGCGAAACGGAAAAAAACCTTTTAACAGTGGATGGAACCAGCGAACGAAACCGCCAACGATGCGGAGTTCGTCCCAAAAGCTGTCCGGCAAGTTCCAGCAGCCCCAGGAATCAATGAGCACGTGCACCGAAACCCCCCGTTTTGCCGCTTCAATGAGATGCCGGCGGAACTCCTGACCGGTACCATCGTCGGCAATGATGTACATCTCAAGTGCAAGGGATGTAGCAGCCCGGTCCATGGCAGCGAACATGGCCGGGAACGCTTCGGTGCCGTTTTTCAGGAGACGGACGGTGGTCATAGGGGGCTCATTGGAAATTGCAAATTGCAGATTGAAAATTTTTGAATGTCCAAAAACAACGAAAAAAGCTTCCCGTTCATTCTATTTTCCAATTTAAAACTTCCAATTTTCAATTTCCAATACGCGCCAGCGCTTACACATTCTCAAACGTATACTCCACCTTCACCTTCAGGTCCTTCCTGAGGGAATGATAGACCGAGCAATACTTATCCTGCGACAGCGATATAGCCCGTTCGATCTTCTTGGCGGTCAGGCCCGTGCCGGCCACGGAGATGATCATTTCGATGGACGTATAATACTGGGGAGGCGTGGGATTGCGTTCGCCGACGATGTCCATCTTATAGGATTTGATCTCCACCTTCATTTTTTTGAGGAACGACACCATGTCGATCCCCATGCACCCGGCTACGCTCAAGAGGAGCGTTTCCGTGGGCGAGCAGCCCCACTGCTGTGCAGCGTCGTACTCGACCTCATATCCCCGGTTCGTACGGCCCACGAAGATGAGTTCCTTGTCCCAGGTAAGGGTCGCCTTGTTCACCTGCGAAATCTTCGATTTGTACGCCTCGAGTGATTCGTCCAGCTCCGTGATCTCTTTTTCTTCAGACATGCATGACTCCTTCATCATAAGATAAAAGGCAGCTGCGCCGAATGTTCTCGACGCTGCCCCCGCTTTCCGTCAGCCCTCGTCCTTGATCTTTTCCCGCAGAAGGCCCATGGCCTCTTCTTCTCTGCCCGCCTCGACCTTCAGCACGTAGATCTTGATCTCCCGCAGCGGGTAGGCATCGAAGGTGGCCTGGATCCCGGCCGCGCCGAGATAGAGGATGTATTCCATCATGGTCGTGTCGCTGTAGCCTTTGCCCGTATCGCTGCGCAGGACCTCGACGTATTCGGTGTCGTCATCGGGCCCCGGCTCCTCCGGTCCTTCCTGGTCCCAGACGTCGCCATAGTCCCAGCCGTCTTCATTATTATTATCATTGCGTTTCATAATAAGTATGTCTATGAATATTAAATGAGCTGACGGGGAGAGTCAAATAAAAAAACATTAATTATAAGATAAGACGCCGTTGACAGATATCCAGAGGTAGGTTACTATCCTGCCCATGATCGAAACGACAGGCTTTCTCCTCGGACTCGGTTTCAGCCTTCTTGTCTACGTCCGCTCCCTCAGGACTGCGGACCTGCCCTGGCAGAAAAAAGCGGTCTATACCCTCTTCACCTTCATCGGGATCACCGGCACGGTCTTCCTCGCCAGCGTCCTGGTCGCCCATGCCCTGCGAAAATACGCGGGCCTTTAGACGGCCGAGGTGATCTCGGCAAGCGCTTCCCGGGCCGCTTCGCTTACCCCGGGATGGACGTCGGCCAGGCAAGCCTCGATCGCCGATCGTGCCGCAGGTGACCTGATGGTCCCCAGAACGGACAGCGCATCACCCCGGATAGTGGGGTTTTCGTGCTGCAGCAGGGCGATGAGGCCCGGAACGGAATCCCCAAGCTCCTGCCGATGCTCCCCCACCAGTTCCTCGACCAGCGCCGTGGCTCCGAGCCGCACCCGGATCTGCTCGTTCCCAAGCATATCGGCGACAAAGCGGTACAGCGAGGGGTCCTGCCTGAACAAGGCCACGATGTTTTCGAGAAACCCCTTTTCCATATACTCGATCAACAGGGAACGCATCTCGCTCTCTTCCATGGACAGGTCCTCACCGAAATGCAAAAGGCGCCAGCAGAAGGAAAGAGATGCCTGTTCTTTGCCTCCTGTGCGCCCTGACTGATACATTGAAAAAGTGCTTTTGTGCTTTAAAATTCCACGGACTCGATGATCCTTCTCACGTCAGCCGGCATTTCGCCGATGGCGCCGATCTTCTTCTTGATAAAGGAGTTGCTCATCATGAGCTTCATGGCGGTCATCATGTACTTCTTCTTGAACTCGTCCCGCTCCTGCAGCGTCATTTCGGCGTAACGATTCATATAGAACGCACGATAACAATCGACGATCGCCCGGTCGAGCTCTTCCAGGGTCATGTGCTTCGGTTTGATGATGGGATCGATGAGATTGTACTTCCGGTAGTCAGTGACCGCGATGTAGGGCTTGAGGTCGTTGTAGATGTCGGCATAGGGCCAGGGCGCGATGGCGAGAAAGTGCGCCATGTCCGGGTTGAATTCCATGGCCAGTTCCAGCGTCTTGGCGATGGAATCCTCGGTCTCATCAGGAAAACCAAGGATCATGGAGGTCTCGGTGATGATGCCGTGCTCGCGGCAGAGTGCCAGCGCCTTTTTGGACTCTTCCAGGCTCAGGTCCTTCTTGATATAATCCAGGCTCGACTGCTGGGTAGACTCGGTGCCCACGTAGATGTGGATGATGCCGGCCTTGCGGTATTTGGGCAGGATGTCCTCGTCCCGGATGATGTCGGCGGCGCGGGTCTCCATCAGGATATACTGGCCGACATTTTTCTCGATCAGCAGGTCCAGGAGCTTTTCCCAGCGGACACGGTCCGGCGTGGGGTAATCGTCGGTAAAGAGCACCACGTCGACGCCGTACTTGTCCCGGAGCTCCAGCATTTCGCGTACGATATCCTCGGGGCTCCGAGCGCGCCACTTCTGGCCCCAGAACTTCTGCTGCGAGCAGAACGTGCACTCCTTGTCGCAGCCGCGCGACGTGTCAACGGCGCCGAGGCGCGAGCCGGGCAGCACATAATAGTGGTAATCGCTCCAATCCAGAAGATCCCATGCCATGGGCTGGTTGTCGAGGTTATGCATGAGCGGCCGGTCCGGGTTGACCGCAAGGGCGCCGTTCTTCCGGTACACGAGCCCCTTCACTGCGGCAAGATCCGTATTCTTGGTCACGGCATGCAACAGTTCGACGATCGTCTGCTCTCCTTCTCCCCGCACGACGAAATCCAGCGCGGGAGCGAGGCCGAACATCTCGTCGTACATGAAGGTCGCATGCACGCCCCCCATGATGGTCTTGATCCGGGGATCGACCTTCTTGGCCAGCTCGACGACCAGCAGGCCGTCAGGCGAGGTGCAGGTGAAGACGGAAACCGCCACAAAATCAGGCTGGTATTCCCTGATCTTTTCCTCGATCTCGGGAAAGCTTACATTCTTGGTCATGGCATCGTAGATCGCCGTATCATACCCAGCCTTGCGCGCGGCGCCGGCAAGGTACACCAGGTAGAGCGGCACCCAGCTGCCCGCCACCTCGACCACCCCCGCATGGTACGGCACCGTTATAAAAAGGACCTTTTGCTTGCCCATCCTGAGCCCATCCTGTTCTTGTTTGCATCCGGGATTTTGTATTCCGCTGCCAAAAGGGCTGCGAGAATGTCCGTCATAATACCAGATAATGAGCCGATTAAAAAGCAGAAAATGCAGGGCATTTCAGGAATTGATCCTGCAGAGAACAGGGGCAGGCGAAGGGCGGCCCAAGGGTCCTCGGAACCCCTTAAGGAATGAGGAGCCGTTTCCAAGCTCTTCCGGAGGCGAAGGTTTTTTCCGGGCAGAGGAAAGCCAAAAACCGTTGACTTTGGCGGGAAAGGCAAGTAATATGACGCCGATGATTCCCGTGATTATTATGAGCATCAATTACTCGCACGACATCGCCACGGCGCTTTTGGCAGTCAGCGGGGCCTTCCTGTGGATGCTGTCGAGCCTCTATCCGCCGGAAGCCTCAAGCCACGTGGAGCGCTATTTTGTGGCGGCCTACCAGGGTATCACCAGGATCGCGAAACTGTCCCTGTTCTGGATCCTTGCGGCTGGTGTGCCGCGCATCGTTTTTTATACGCAGTATGAGTGGTCCGATGCGGCCGGGAACCTGCAGGTCGTCGCGATCATCATCAAACATGTCGTCATGTTCCTGCTCGTCGGCACGGGCCTGTTCTATTGGCATAAGCTTGCCAAACGCATAAAACAGCTTCAGCTGAAACACGGTTAGTTATTCTTAAGGAGGCAGCATGGTCAGAACTCTCGTAATGGGCGCCGTGATCGGCCTGGTGTGCGGATTGCTTTTCGGCGTTCTCTATTTCGGCGCAGGTCAGATAACGACCCCTATGGCCTATATTCATGACATCTCGGGCACGGGCCTCGGCATCCTGATCGCTGCGATCGTCTACCTGTACAAGCGGGGGTCGGCACCAAAATGACGCTCAACCGGATCAGAACACTTTCAACTGCATTGCTGCTGGTCGTGCTCATCGCCTGTGCAGGCGGACTGCCGGCCGAATTCCCTGCCCCGGACTTCACGCTCAAGAGCCCCCTTACGGGCACCGAGGTCAGTTTCGCCTCACTGAAAGGGAAACCCGTAATCATTTACTGGTTCACCAGCTGGTGAACGCGCTGTGTTGAAGAGATCCCGCTGGTCCAGCGGGCAGAAGAGAAATACAAGAACGAAAAACTGACCGTGCTCTGGGTGGGCCATCAGGACCGCCCGGAAAAGCTCACGGAGTATGCAAAGAACAACCATATCCCCGACTATTTCTTCGACAATGACGAGAGCATGTCGAAGAAATTCCGCATGACCTACGGCGGCGGTGTTGTGTTCATCGATCGGAGCGGGGTCGTTAAAATGCGGGTACCCAAGGGCTTTTCCCCGGCCAGCCTTGAAGCTGCGCTCAAAAAGATCCTCTAAAAAATGTTCGAGCCATTTTTCATAGCCTTCCGGGAAGCGCTCCAGTGCGCCTTTCTCCTGGCGCTCCTCCTGTACTATCCTGCCATCCGCGACCGGAGATCCTTTTCCCTGAGCCTTGTTGCCGGCGTGACCCTGGCATTCCTCGCAGGGTTCCCGCTGGGCTACTTCCCTGGACTCAGCAAGGCGCTGCAGTCGCATGAGATCTGGACCTTCTGGCGTTACCTTACCGAAGCCGCCCTGTTCTCGCTCAGCATCCTCTTCGTCGCCAGACCGGGGATCAAGGCCCCCTTAACGGCCATATCCTTAGCGCTGTTCGTACTGGGCTTTTCGCTCTTTTTCTTCGAATCCCGCGCAGTTGCTTTCATCATCCAGGACATGGGCGCCATGCATGACAAGGTGCAGGCCGCCCTGGTCTCGGCCGCAGCCGGCCTGTTCGCTGGCTTTTTTCTGCTCATCCTCTTCAAACCGCTGCTCCGCAGGATACCCTTCGAGAAAGCGTTTACCCTACCCAGCCTGCTCATGACCATCGGCGCGCTCCAGTTCGGCTTTGGCGGAGTGGCCGAGCTCGAACGGGAGAACATCCTGATCCCGCTCCAGCGGGGCCTGCAGAACTTCCTGGGAGAAGCGGTCAGGGCGGTCCAGAACACCTTGCTCATTCCCGAGCATCCGTTCCTCGACGTCACCGGCGACGGCCTCGCGCGGTTCATCGGCGGAGACCGGACCGCGCTCATGCTGACGGTGATCTTCATCATGACCCCGCCGGTCCTCATCCTTATCCGGCTGTTCTCGCGGCCCGACCCCATCATCGGCAGCGACACCGTGGCGGCACAGCGCCGCACGCAGATCGCCTTCTTCCGGAACGAGCTCTTCTTCCAGACCGTACCGGTCCTGACGGTCTTTACGGTCCTGGTGATCATGCTGCATGCAGTGAATGTCTCCATGAACCCGCTGTATGAACCAGCGCCGGTCCCGGTCAGCTTGGCGGAACAGGCAAAGGTCGTCAAGATCCCCTTTGCCGACAAGCTGGGGGACCTGAGCGACAAGAAGCTCAGAAAATACGTTTATTATTACGGCGCCAAGCAGATCGTTTTCATTGCCATCCTGAAGGCCGACGGCGCAGTGGGCGTAGCGCTTGACGAATGCGAGATCTGCCGGCCTGCTGACTGGAATACCGATGCCAAGGGCTATGCCCAGAAGGGCGAGCACCTCATCTGCAAATACTGCATGACGCCCATCGCCGCGTCAACGGTCAACAATCCCGGTGGATGCAATCCCATCCCCATCCCGTTCAGCATTCAGGACGGCGCTATCATCATCAAACTTACCGATCTGACCAGTATCTACGACAAGACCCAGGCGCTGGAAAAAAAGGGGACCCACCTGTGATGAGATCCCGTACCTTGCGCATCGCTTCCTCCTGGTGGTTGACCGCTCTCTTCTGCCTCTTGCTTATGGCGACCTATATTGTCGCGGTGGCATTCGATGATCATTCCTTTAGCCGCTGGACATCGTTCCTCTTGCATTCCCCGGCAGGGCTTACGCTGTACTGCGGGCTTGCGGTCAATATCGCGCTTGCGGGCATCAGGATCGTAGTGCTGCGACTGCGGGAACCGGAACATTCCCGGGAAGGCGTCCTGTCCATGGACACCTGGTTCGCCGTTCCCGCAACCGGCGCTGAAGGGACCTCCCGTGCTGCGGCATGGATGGCTGCCCGGGGATTCCCCCCGACGGTGGCGGGCAGCTCTGTTTCCGCTGTACAGGGGAAATACTCTTTCCTGCCGGGCACGATTCTGCGTGCAGGCCTGGTGCTGCTCTTTGCCGCCCTGTTGATCAGTGCTCATACGAGGAGCACGGGAGACCTGGTGCTGCATGAGGGGGACCAAGGCGATCTCTCCGGCGAAACGGTCGCGCTGCGCACCATTCATGCCCCGTTGCCGCCCGATTATCTGCAGGTAGGCGACGAAAGTTCGTTCAAAGTAACAGAGGTCTCCGCAGTGCTTACGGCGAAAGGCACGGACCGGACGATCACCCCGGGCTGGCCTGCCCGCATCGCGGGCCGGTATTGCCGCATCATCCATTTTGGCTATACCCAGCAGCTCACCGTGACGACCGCGACGGGGTCTTTTTCAAAGACCCTGGACCTCGATGTCCTGCCGCCCGGCAAGAGCCAGATCATAACACCGGCGTCAAGCGGCCTCTTGCTTACCCTTTCGCTGCAGCCCGACAAGACGATCTCCAAGGGCCTGCTGACCGGAAAACAATATGATCTCGCGACGCCCCGTTACCGGATCATCGTGCAGAAAGGCGGCACAAAGACCACACCCCTTGAGCTGTCGCTCCGTTCCGGAGAACAGGCCACCGCGCAGGGGACCGCACTTGCGCTCGGAAAGGACCGCAGGTTCATTACCCTGCACTATGCGGTCGACCCCGCCCTCCCCTTCATCTATGCGGGACTCCTGCTCTTCCTGGGGGGGAGCCTTCTGATGCTGTCGCGGTTCTTCTGGTACCGCAAGGAGATGGCTGCCGTGGTCGACGGCGACCGTCTGCTTATCGGCTT
>JBGQDI010000072.1:0-10789 GCA_041495765.1 Nitrospirota bacterium | reverse complement strand
CCCGATACTTCCCCTAGCGAACAATACAATGTCTGCGCCTGTTGCCTGCTGGAAATGCCCATTAGCGGCGCACCTAAACACTTCATGGTTTACTTGCAATAGCATTACTCTTGGCTTATCAGATATTTATAACGAAATAGTAAGGAACTAGTGGAGGGCGATATGGGGCGTGAGATCATAGCAACGACCGATGCTCCGAAGGCGATCGGACCATATTCTCAGGCAGTAAAGGCAGGCGGCATGGTCTTTCTGTCGGGTCAGATACCGATCGACGCAAAGACCGGCATGGTCGTCAAATCGGACATTAAAAGCGAGACCAGGCTGGTCATGGAGAACGCCAGGGCAATTCTTCTCTCCTCAGGCTGTACGCTGTCCGATGTGGTCAAGACAACTATCTATTTGAAGAGTATGGCTGATTTCTCTGCAGTGAACGAGGTCTACGGGAGCTATTTCCCGACCGATCCGCCAGCCCGCGCCACGGTCGAGGTATCGCGCCTTCCCAAAGACGTTGCCATAGAGATCGATCTCATCGCCTGTAAAAGCTAAAAAGACCGTTCAGCAGAAATTCTGGGTGATATACACCTTGTCATCGGGCGAGATCGTAACACCAATGCCTTCACTGACCCAACTGGGCATAAGGATATTCTTCCGGTGCCCCGGGCTTTTCATCCAACCGTCAACGGTGGTTTCAGCGATCCTGTCCACAGAGTTCCCGTAGTACCGTTTAACGCCATTACTGATCACGACCCGGTCGTAAAGATTATTTTGAAAGATGTTCTCTCCGCCGGTATAGAAGAAACCATTCCGGCCCTCAACCTCGCACTTATAGCCTTCCTGCCCGTAGCGATAGGAAAAATCATGTCCCTCCGGTGAAACATGGCTGAAATATGCCCGCGTGGCCATATCGCTGCTGTGATTTCGGGCTATGCGGCTTAAGGCTCCATTCCATGCAAGCTGCAGAAGGCCGTGCCTTTTCCGCTCTCCATTGATCAGGAAATGAATGCGTTTCTCAAGCTCATCAGAACGCACCTCCGGCTTTGACCGGTCGTTGGGAGCGGGGAGAGACGAGGAGGTAAGCTCCGGTCGAGAAACCTGACACGCTGCGCAAACGAGACATACCAAGAGCAAAAAACAACCGGGAAGTACACTTTTCTTCATCGCCACCGCCTGTGCTACGTTCTCATGACCGAACAACCTCAGTCTTTATACGATAAATATCATAATTTAATCAATAGCGCGTCAAATACTGATTGCATTTTCCCTGTTCATCGTTTATTATCATACCTCAATGAGCTCTCTTTTCCGCTATATCTTCTCTATCTTCGTACTCTCCCTTTTCATGAGCCTGTTCGGTTGCGCGGCCCAAAAGGCGCCGGGTGTTTCGGCATCGGATGGTGCGGCGCTCATGATATCCCAGGACCATGATAAGTTCGCCTCTCCTCAGTCGACAGAGATCAGGACCGATGACCTGCACGCAGAGGCTCTCCCGGCCGCACATGAGGAAAAAACGGCAGCCAAGACCGATGCCGCCGATGATGATCAAAATCTCCTCGATACAGCCCTCGAGCTCACCGAAACAGCCCAGGAGTACTGGGAAGATAATGACATGGACCAGGCCATCGAATCCCTTGACCAAGCCTATTCCCTTATTCTCAAGGTTCCGAACAATCAAAAGCTCACCCAGCAAAAAGAAGACCTCCGGTTCATGATATCCAAACGTATCATGGAAATGTATGCTTCCCGGCAGACCACGGTCAAGGGCAGCTATAATGCCATCCCCATGGTCGTGAACGATCACGTAAAACGTGAAATCCTGTCATTCCAGACCGTGGAACGCGATTACTTTCTGGAATCCTACGCGCGTTCCGGCAGATACCGCGGCGATATGGTAAAAGCCTTGAAGGAAGCGGGCCTCCCTGAAGAACTATCCTGGCTGCCGCTTATCGAGAGCGGGTTCAAGATCAGGGCATTGTCCCGTTCCCGGGCCTTCGGCCTCTGGCAGTTCATCCCTTCCACCGGATACAAGTTCGGACTCAAGAGGAACGCGTGGATCGATGAGCGGCTCGATCCCGGTAAATCCACTGCAGCGGCCATTGAGTACTTTAAAGAGCTCCACCAGATGTTCGGTGACTGGGCAACCGTGCTGGCAGCGTATAATTGCGGGGAAGGCTCGGTGGCACGCGTCATCCGGAACCAGAAGGTCAATTATCTCGACAATTTCTGGGACTTCTACGAACGTTTGCCCCGCGAGACCGCCCGTTACTTTCCGCGGTTCCTTGCTGTGCTGGCGATCGTCAATGACCCTGCTCAATTTGGGTTCACCCTGGAAGAGCTCGATAAGCCGCTGCCCTATGAAACGGTGACCATCGAACGGCCGGTGCATCTAAGCGCCATGGCGGGAAAACTCGGCATTGAGGCAGGCGACCTTTCCGCGCTGAACCCGGAACTGCGCCGTGACGCAACGCCAAACTCCAGCTATGCGCTCCGCATTCCCCCCGGCAAAAGTGAGATGCTGCTCGCCAGCCTCGACAAGATGCCGAAGTGGTCGCCGCCGCAGGTGGAATATGTAATGCACCGGGTAAGACGCGGTGAGACCCTGTCCCTGATAGCGCTCCGCTACCGGACGAGCACCGAAAAGATCATGGAGGCGAACAACATCCGGCGTGGAAAACTGCTCAGGGTTGGACAGAAGCTTAAGATCCCCGTAAAGAATTCCGCCTGATCGACGAATATCGCTGCTCCAGACAGTGACCCTGCATGGCCGGAACTTTGATCGCTCTCTGTTATATCAAGGACAAGCCTTCCACCGGCCTCATTCCTCCCGCAGGAGCACTTCAATCACGAATTGCATAACATTGCAGTCAAAAATACGTTGCCCCTCTTTTCCCGGTTTCTGTTATACTACGCTTCGAAAATAATCCCTTACCAGCTGGGCGCCATTCCCGGCTGCTGCCCCAGACCATTTTCAGAATAGCGGAGGTTCTGTCATGCGAAGATTTGCTTTTGCATTCTGTATCGGATCACTGCTCGTTTCAGCCATCGCCTCGGCACAGCAGTCAGCGTCAACCGGTACCGCTGTTCCATCAGCAGCCGCCACAAAACTTTCACCTGTTGAGACACCTATCCTTACGCTTACCCGAATGGAGATCTGCTCAGCAATAACGGACCGCAAACCCGTGGACATTGTTTCACGTTTTCCGGCGGACCAGGACAAGGTATATTGCTTCCTGGAGTTCGGCGGAGCAACGAAGGAAACCTCGGTGGACGTCGTATGGACGCTGGGTCAGGTGGAAATGGGTAGGGTGACCCTGCCTGTCAGGCGTTTCCCGCTCTACAGGACCTGGGCAAACAAGACGATATCCGGCATGAAGGGCGACTGGAAGGTTGAGGTGCTTGACGACAAGGGCACGCTGCTCAGATCGGCCGCATTCACGGTCCAGTAACAAAACAACGACAGGTCCCGCAGGGCTTTTTTGTCCCGAACGATACTTGGCTATAAGGTGCTCATTAAAATAGCGCAGGATGAAATTCCTGCGCTATTGGTCTTTCCATTCCTGTTTTGTTCCGCGAAGGTACCCTGCCTGATCTACGGCACTCTCTTCACGTGTTCATGATTGAATATATGGCCGCTGCAGTATCCCTGTCCCCCGCAATCCGGGCAATACCGGAACTCCATGGAAGGGTGGGACAGGTCGGTGATGCCGCAGACCGCGCAGGTATGGAACGCTTCTTTTTTTCCGGAGTATGCTTTGACCTGCGTGGCCATGACCTTTTTCCCCGTTTTCATCCTCCAGTAAATGTCCCTGCCGAAAAAAAGAAGAAAATTGCTGATCGAAGCCAGCACCAGGAGCCTCGTTTGCCAGGTCCCCATGATGATCTCATAGGCATAGCCGATCCAGGTAAGCAGTGCCAGCCATTTTATCTTAACCGGGATAATGAACAGGATGTAGAGCTGAAAATCGGGATAGAGGAACGCGAACGCCAAAAAGACGGAACCGCCGATGAACAGGTTCGTTGCGGAGTAGAGGGGGAATATGAAGGATACTGCAACGGTCACCAAATAACCGATCAGCAGGAAGAGATTGTAGCGGAAAGCACCCCAATGGCCCTCAAGAGCGCCGCCCATGAGATAGAACAGATACCATGCAAAAAAAGCAAAGACAGGATTGGTCAGCGGCGGAATAAAAAGAAAGGTGATGAGCCGCCACCATTCGCCTGCCATGGCCAGCTCGGGAATCAGGACCACTCGGTCGAGGATGAACCGGCCTGCCAGCACAAACATGAAAAAAAGCACCTGACCCGCGATGAGATAAAGGGTCAGGTTCGGTATGGCATAGCGGCGGAATCTTTTTTCAAGGGTGTCTAACAAATGCATGTTCTATAACTCCTCTGTGGGGTGTGCTCTACAATCGCACAATACCGTGAATGATCGCATTTTGTCAAGGTCGACCGTACTAGAGACTGCATCTACAGTGTGCATAATATACTAGATGTCACCATTAATTAAGTGATATAATCGGGCACATGGAACAGCGTTTTTCTCCTGAAAACCACCTCTTAAAACTGACGCAGGATTGGATCGGCACGGTCCTCATCATAGGCGCCATTCTCTTTCCTGTCCTGGAATTCATGGACTACTTCATATCGGTCGACAATTTCCAGCGGTTCATGACCTATCGTCTCGTCATATCAGCGGTCCTTGTTATCCTTTACTATCTTAACCTGCTGAAACAGAGCAAGCCCTATCAATACACCATCGCCATCGCAGGTACGGCTTTATGCGCCATTACGGTCGAACTCGCTGTCCTCCAGAGCGGGGGGCAAAGCTCGCCCTACTATGCAGCCATGCTCATCCTGGCGATCTGCTGCCTGAGCTTTGTACCCTTCAGCGTTTCCTTATCGTTCGTCCTCGTAGGGATCATTTACGGGATCTATGTCGTGCCGATCATGCTCACGGAAAAGATCACCAGCGGTGTGTTCGTGAGCAATAATGCGTTCCTGATCTCCACCTTTGTTATCGGCCTGCTCCTCAGATATTACAACCAGAAATTGATCGGCACGGAACTACAGCTCAGAGCCGAGCTTTCCCACGACAAACGCATGCTCGAACTCTATTCCAGCAGCCTGAAGGACCAGATAGCGGAAAAAACGGGGGCGCTGGAAATATCAGAGCAGAAATACCGCGCATTCTTCGATAACGCCAATGACGGGATCGCCGTGCTTGACCGGAGCGGTACCATAACCGATGTGAACTTCCGTTTTTGCGAGCTCCATGGCTTTCAGCGGGAGACGGTCCTCGGGACCAGTCTCCGGCTCATTGAGATCGAGAGACAGGGAGGCGAGATCGACGGACGATTCGCAAAGATCCTGAACAACGAATCGCTCGTCTACGAGGCAGAGCATTTTCGCAAAGACGGCACCAGGGTCCTTCTGGAGGTCAGTTCAAGATCGATCGTCATAGGCGGCGAACCGTATATCCTGGCTTTTTACCGGGATATCACCGAGAAGATGAAACTGCAGGAGCAGGTGATCCAGTCCCAGAAAATGGAGTCCCTGGGCGTTCTCGCCGGCGGCATCGCCCATGATTTCAGCAACGTCCTGACAGCCATCCTCGGCCACACGGAAGTGCTGCGGCGGCATGCGGTGACCGATGAGTTCGGACAGCGCAGGATCAAGACCATAGAAGAAGCGGCATGGCGGGCAGGGCAGATGGTATCAAAACTGCTCAGTTTCGCCCGCAAGAAAAGCCTTACGCTTGTCCCGACGGACCTGAACAATGTCGTGCTCGATACTGCTGAACTTCTTGGCCCGGCACTGCTCGACAAGAACATCAATGTGAAGCTCCAGCTTTCCCCGGACCTGCCGACCATAAACGGCGACAGCATCCATCTGGAACAGGTCATCGCGAACCTCGTGATGAACGCAATGGATGCCATGCATGACGGCGGAACGGTTACCATCGCCACAGCGGTCCTTGAGCCAGGAGCTGATGCCCCCGCTGCCTATCCTTGCCCCGCTCCAGAGAACCAGGTGGTGCTCACGGTCAGCGACACCGGGACAGGTATTCCCCGCGAGATCCTGGACAAGGTCTTCGTTCCGTTCTTTACAACGAAAGCGGAAGGAAAAGGGACCGGCCTCGGCCTGGCAATGGTGTACGGCATTGTAAAGGGTCATAAAGGCGAGATCGGCGTCGAGAGCAGGGAAGGGGAAGGAACGACATTCAAGATCTATCTGCCGAAGACCGGGGAAACGACCGCGTCCCGTGCTTTAGAACGTAAAGAATCATCGGGGAACACCCTTTAACGGGGGACGGATTCTCCATTTATCGATCGAACACTGCCGCTGCTGCTGAATTCCATCCGCAGCTCTTCTCCCGATCCCAGTTTGCCGGTTATTCGTTCGCCATCCTCGATAAAGGAAAGCATTTTGATCCGAAGGTAGGACAACACCGCATTCCGGTGGTTAAAATCGTACCGAGATACGAGCTCCGTAAAGGATCTCATGAATCCGGACAGTTCGAACTCCGGCTGGCGGTCGATAACGGCTCCGGAAAGCAGTACGAAGACCGCGCCACCTTCATAGACGTCCCGGTAATAGCAGCTCGCTTTGCATACTTCTGCAGCGATCAACGAGATCATCGTTCCATCGGCTCTTTCGATATCAACTTCGGGTAGCGAGAACTCATCGATGCCCTTTTCCGAGCCCCATTCCTTCAGTTTTCCTGCCGCCGTTAGATGGTCACGTTGAACTTCCTCATGCTCCTCGGACCACGCCCAAAGCCAGGTGAGCGTATTGTCGGACTGTGTCCCGAGCACCTGGAACGGAAAAGCAAGTTCATTATCGATCTTGAGCACGCCCGCATCGAGATCGAATTCCGCAAAATGTTCACCAACGAGGCGGTCGAATTTTTCCTGTTTTTCACACGAGATCAAGGCATACTGTTCAAAATATTCGTTGATCCTGTTCATGGTACCTCCAAGGGAATTGCGGCAAAACGAAGACCGGTGCTGCAGCTTGGCCGATGGTCATATGCCGTAAACGTGATTTTGAAAGGTCCATCCGAGAAATTGATGGATCTCGTCAGCCGCGGATTTTGCCGAGATCCGCACATATTCATCAGTGTCGACAAGGCCAGCCTCGATGATCCGGGTGACCGGCAGTTCATCAAGACTGCGAAATCGTCTGGCGAGATGGCCAAGGCTGGCAATGGCGTTGCCCCGGACCAGGCCCCGAGGGTCTGCAGCAAGTCTCAGGCAGACCTGCTGCGCATAGGCCAGGTCGGTTGCGACAAGTGCGATAGTGAGGGGGACAAAAGGGATCTCATCATCTGCATTTCTCTTGAGAGCTTCCTTTACGTCGCGATCGGTAAAGCTATCCAGATCCTGGAATTTTTTCATACCATAATTTGATGGGTACCCGGGTTCTCTGATCCAGAATACTGTTTCTATGCCAGCGAGACGGCGCCGGCCCCCAGCACCGCCTCGATCTCGCTGATAAGCTGTTCCGAAGGGTTCACGCGGACCTCTTTTCCCACGGAAATGAGCGAATCCTTGCGAGTGGGGTTCTGAAGCCGCAGAAATACGGGGATGGTCCCATTATAACGGAGTAGAATATCCTTTACTTTGATCAGGTCCTCCTGGGTGAGGCCCGTAGCACTGAAGCGGATGTCCATTCTGGTCGTACCGCGTTTTTTTACTTCCGTCAGCAGGTGCAGACGCACGGCCTTGATCTTATTTCCCTGCTCGCTCTTGTCGAGCGTGCCCGCAACGATCAGCGGGGTGTCCGTCAGGAGCAGATGCTGTGAAGATTTATAGAGGTCCGGGAACACGACCACTTCCACGGCCCCCGAAAGGTCCTCCAGATCGAGGATCGCCATTTTTTCCTGGCTCTTCTTCGTGACCTTGATCTTCATTCCGGCAATGATCCCGCAGATCGTTACTTCCTTGCCGTCCTGAACGCTCTCAAGCGTTTCAGTGGTTGCCGTGGCGTACCGTTTGATGTCCGCTTCGAATGCTGCAAGGGGATGCCCGCTGATATAGAACCCGACGCTCTCTTTTTCATGGGCCAGGAGCTGATTTTCCTTCCACTCCGGGATATTGGGCAGCGGGATCTCTTTCTGACTCTCCAGCGCGCCAAAGATGCTGAACTGGCCAATGGCCTCCTGCTCCTGATGTTTGCCGCCCTGTCCGATCACCACGTCAAGGCCCTCGAACATCTGGGCCCTGCGACTGCCGGTGCCGTCAAAGGCACCGCACTTGATGAGCGCTTCCATCACGCGCCGGTTCACTTTTCGCTGATCCACCTTGTTGCAGAAATCCGTCAGGGTCGTGAAAGCGCCTTTCTCTTCTCTGGCTTCGACAATAGCCTCGATCGCTGATATACCGACATTCTTCACCGCCGCAAGACCGAAACGGATCGATCCGATGTTGCTGCCTGGTTCGATGTTCTCCCGGTCATGTGCCTCGACCACCGTAAAGTCCCACATGCTCTGATTGACGTCCGGCGGCAGGATCGTAATGCCCATCTGACGCACGGCGTAGATATATTTGACCACCTTGTCCGTGTCCTGGACCTCGCTCGTGAGCAGGGAGGCCATATACTCGACCGGATAGTGCGCCTTCAGGTAAGCTGTCTGGTAGGAGACCAGTGCATAGGCCGCGCTGTGGGACTTATTGAACCCGTACTCGGCGAACTTCGCCATAAGGTCGAAGATGGCCTCGGCCTTTTTAAGATTTACTCCCTGCTTTTCGGCACCCTTCAGGAACGGCACTTTTTCCTTTGCCATGACCTCGGGGTCCTTCTTTCCCATGGCGCGCCTGAGCAGGTCCGCGCCGCCGAGGGAATAGCCTGCCAGGGTGCGGGCGATCTGCATGACCTGTTCCTGGTACACGATGACCCCGTAGGTGTCTTTCAGGATGGGTTCAAGTTCAGGAAGTTCATAGGTGATCCTAGTCGACCCCTTCTTGCGCTTGATGAAGTCGTCTACCATGCCGCTTTGGAGCGGACCGGGCCGGTAGAGCGCGACCAGGGCGATCAGGTCCTCGAAACACTGCGGCTTCATCTTGACCACGATGTCCGTCATCCCTGACGATTCCAGCTGAAAGATACCGGCGGTCTCACCGCGCGACAGGAGCTCATAGGTCTTGGCGTCGTCAAAGGGGATGCGGCTGATCAAGAACTGCTCAGCATTGGCCAATGGTGCCTTGGACAGCCGCTGGTTGATGGTTTCTACGGCCTTGTGGATCACGGTGAGCGTACGCAGTCCGAGAAAGTCGAACTTGACCAGGCCGATCTTTTCCACTCCCTTCATATCGAACTGGGTGGTGATCTCGTCCTTGGGCGTCTTGAAAAGGGGAAGATACTCGGTCAGCGGCTCCTGGGATATCACGACGCCTGCGGCGTGTTTCGACGCATGCCGGACCTGGCCCTCGAGATTGAGCGCGATCTCGATCAACTCGGCCATGCGCGGGTCCTTTTTGAGCTCACGAAGCTTCGGTTCCTGCTCCATGGCCTTTTCCAGCGTGATGCCGAGGGTGTTCGGCACCAGTTTGGCGACCTTGTCCACTTCCGCGTACGGGATATCGAGCACGCGGCCAACGTCGCGGATCACGCCTTTGGCGAGCATGGTGCCGTAGGTGATGATCTGGGTCACGTGGTCCTGGCCGTATTTCTCGGTAACATATTTCAGTACTTCATCGCGGCGGTCCATGCAGAAGTCCACGTCGATATCTGGCATGCTGATGCGTTCGGGGTTCAGGAAGCGTTCGAACAGGAGATTATAGGGAATGGGGTCCAGATCCGTGATGCGGAGCGAGTAGGCGACCAGGCTGCCGGCGGCAGAGCCGCGGCCCGGCCCCACGGGAATGTTTTGTTCTTTTGCGTAGCGGATAAAATCCCAGACGATCAGGAAGTACCCGGCAAAACCCATTTTGCCGAGCATTTCGATCTCGAACTCCAGCCGCTTTTTATAAGCCTCGCGGTCAATGCTCCCTGCGCCGCGTACTGCTTCTATCTCTGCGAAGCGCTCCTCCAGCCCCGCACGGCTGAGGTCCGCCATATAGGATTCGCGGGTAGCGCCATCAGGGACCGGAAAGTGGGGAAGATGGTACTTGCCGAGCTCCATCTCCAGATTGCAGCGCTCGGCTATGGCGATGGTGTTCGAAATGGCCTCGGGAACGTACGCAAAGGCCTTTTTCATTTCTTCGGGAGACTTCACGTAAAAGGTCTCGGATGAGAACCGCATACGGTTCGTGTCCTTTACGATCTTCCCGGTTTGAATGCAGAGAAGGGCGTCGTGGGACTTGTGGTCTTCCATGTTCAGGTAGTGGCAGTCGTTCGTCGCGACAAGGGGAATGCCCGTATCGGCTGAAAGCCGGATCAGTTCGCGATTTGCCTGCTCCTGCTCCGGGATGCCATTGTCCTGAAGTTCGAAATAAAAGTTTTCCGTCCCGAGGATGCTCTGGTATTCAAGCGCAGCTTTCCTTGCGTCGTCATACCGCCCCTGAAGCAAAAGACGGGGGATCTCGCCTGAGAGACATGCCGACATGCCGATAAGCCCGTCACTGTGCTGCCGGAGCAGTTCTTTATCGATGCGGGGTTTGTAGTAAAATCCTTCGAGGTAGGCCTTGGTAACGAGCTTAACGAGGTTCTTATATCCCTCTTTGTTCCGGGCAAGAAGAATAAGGTGGTAGAAGCTTTCATCATGCTGGCTTGCTGTTCCTGTTTTTTCGAAGCGGGAGCCGGGAGCAACATACATCTCGCAGCCGATGATCGGCTTGATCCCCGCCTT
>JBGQDI010000071.1:0-10937 GCA_041495765.1 Nitrospirota bacterium | reverse complement strand
GGGCGCGGCGGCGCGGACACGCAGGCGGAGAACAGTGCCATGCTGCAGAGTAGTGCGATGATGATAGTGCGCTGATGCATACTTTGTCGTCTTCCTGTGTTGGACATCCTAAGCAATCGGTGGGGGAAAGTCAAGGGAACGTAAATCAGGTATTCAGGCTGAAGGCCGAAGACTGAGGGATGAAGATTGGGACGAAGATCGAGACCTACCTCCCCAACCCCTTTAACCTCTCCCCTCGCCTGGAGGCGCCTGCTTTTGGTGCCAAGGGGAGGTGAGGAGGGGTGGTTCACCTGCAGGGTCGTTTGCCTTTCCCTTGACCTCATTCGCGTTTATTCGCGTCCATTCGCGGTTACCTGTTTTTTAGCTCGAATCCCCTTCAGCCTTCAGCCTCACAACCTTCAACCTGAGCCCTCTCACAATCCCCTTGACCCCTCTTTCCTGCCCTGTTATATTCCCCCCATGAAACATACTATCACCTTCGCTCCGGACAACATCACCATCATCGTCGAAGACAACACCAACCTCTTCAAGGCCGTGAAAGCAGCGGGCCTCTACGTGCTTTCATCCTGCGGCGGCAAGGGCAACTGCGGCAAGTGCAAGGTGATCATCAAGGAAGGCACGGTGGAGCCGGGCAAGTCGCGCTCCTACCTCTCGGCCGAAGAGATCGAACGGGGCTACGTGCTCGCCTGCCACTCGAAGGTCAAAAGCAACCTGACTGTCGAGATCCCGCAGGAATCGCGCATGCAGGCCAAGCACAAGATCGCCACGGGCGCAAAGACCGAAGATCTCATCAGGCACATGAAGGCGGCCGGCGGCTGCCTGGAGTCCCGCATCAGCCGCATCTACCTCGATATCAGCCCGCCGACCATCGACGACAATATCGCCGATTTCGAGCGGGTGAAGCGCGCCCTCGACGGCGCCGGCTTCAGCGCCGCGAACCTGCACATGAACTACATGATGCTCAGCAAGCTGCCGCGCGTGCTGCGGGAGGCGAACTGGAAGGTCACGGCCTCGGTCTTTAGCGTGGGCGAGGTGCTGGAGATCCTGGACCTCTACCCGGGCAATGCCACGAAGACGCGCTACGGCGCCGCCGTCGACATCGGCACCACCACGATCGTCGTCTATCTCGTGGACATGAAGAACGGCCACATCGTCGGCACGGCATCAACCTACAACAGCCAGGTGAAATGCGGCGACGACGTGATCACGCGCATCGTCTACGCCACGGAGCGGAACGGGCTCAAGGAGCTGCAGGAGCTGGCCGTGGGCAACGTCAACACCATGCTCGCCGACCTGGCCGAGAAGAACAAGGTCGCCCCGAACATGATCGACTACATCGTGGTCGCAGGCAACACCACCATGACGCACCTGTTCTACGGCATCGACCCGCAGCACATCCGGGAAGAACCCTACATCCCGGCAGCCACCTTCTTCCCGCTGATCCGCGGCAGGAGCGTGGGGCTCGCTATCGACCCGCAGGCCATCATCTACTCCATGCCCAACATTGCCAGCTACGTGGGCGGCGACATCTCGTCGGGCGTGCTTGTCTCCCAGATGCACAAGCAGGACCAGGTCTCGCTCTTCATCGACATCGGCACCAACGGCGAGATCGTGCTCGGCAACAAGGAATGGCTCGTGACCGCGGCCTGTTCGGCCGGCCCGGCCTTCGAAGGAAGCGGCATCAAGTTCGGCATGCGCGCCATGGAAGGCGCCATCGAAGAGGTGGCCATCGACCCCAAGACGCACGAGGTGAACTTCCGCGTCATCGGCGACGTGAAGCCCATCGGCATCTGCGGTTCGGGCATGATCGACGCCCTGGCCGAGATGTACCTGTCGGGCGTCATCGACCAGAAGGGGAAGATCCGGGAAGAGATCGAATCCAAGCGCGTGCGGCGGGGAGAGAACGGCCTGGAGTTCGTGATCGCCTGGCGCGTCGAGAGCGCCATCAACAAGGAGATCGTGCTGACGGAAGTGGACCTGGACAACCTGATCCGCGCCAAGGGCGCCATCTACGCCGGCTTTGCCACGCTCCTTGCCCAGATGGGCATGGGCTTTAAGGACATCCAGAAGCTCTACATCGCCGGCGGCTTCGGACGCTACATCGATGTGGAGCGCGCCATCACCATCGGCATGCTGCCGGACCTGCCGGTCGAGAAGTTCCAGTTCCTCGGCAACACGTCCATCATGGGCGCCTACTATACCCTGTTATGCGACCGCATGCGCCACGAGGCCGAGGAGATCGCGAAGAGAATGACCTACATGGAGCTTTCCGTTTCGCACAGCTTCATGGACGAGTACATGTCGGCGCTGTTCCTGCCGCACACGAACCTCGATGCCTTCCCGACGGTGAAGAAGGAACTGGAGAAGCGGAAGAAGTAGTATGCTTGACTATTATTGAAACAAATTCAGGCTGACCGGATAGTTTCGGTCAGCCTGTTCTATTTTGATCGGTGAAGCTGTAATTATGAACAGCTCAATGGCGGGCTGCCGCCCGACCGGCGGAATGGCCAGCCTGGTTGGGTTTTACGATCCGCGATTTGAGCGGATATTTTTCCGGATTTTCAAGATTGTCGATTTCCAGATCTACATCAAGCTCCGGCCAATATAAATGAACGTCATGGAGCAATTGAACGGTTTGGATCGACTTCAAGGTCTGATCCTTAAAGTAAGGGTAGGCTTCATAACTCAAAAAATATTCCTTTTCCTTCACAAAAAGCCAAATGCCGGAAGGGGTAATATTTTCAACGCTTACCAAAATGTCTTTGCCACGCTTTAATGATTTCATCTTTATGTTCCTCGACGATTTTCTGGATCTCGATCAGCCTTCTTGCATTAAACCCGTGATAAACGGCTAATGATACGAGAGGCTCCACCCAAAACTTAGCTTCCCCCTGTTCACCGGTCACATGGACATGGATGCGGTCTTCCTCGTTCGAGAGGAAATAGAATCGATATCCTTTTTCTCTGAAAAGTGACGGACTCATCTGTATTAAATATATGTTAATTTTTTTCTATTTGCAATCACCATTTCACTTATTACTGCTCCACCTTCAAAGTAAAATCATCCCGTTCTCTTTCCAGGTCCTGCAATACTCTCAATCCTCGTTCATAATCAATACCCATCGCCTTCTTTGATTCGGCCGCATGTTTCCAGATGATCTCGAAAGGTCCTTCGACTTCATGAGAAAGCACATCCCAGAGCGCGTCCAGGTTACGGCCGAAATAATCGGGGAAAGAAAGCTTTTGATCGAGTTGATCATAGAGGTCGTTAAGCGAACGAATTGTGCTGCCGTTCAGCGTGCATCGTTTTATCGGCATACAGGCACCGCGGTAAAGGTCCGGTAGTGGTCAACGGTGACGAACCGTTCCCTGCTGCTCGAATAGATCAGGCGTTTGCTTCCCCGATGGCCGCCCTTATAGTCCAGGTCCGCTTCGCGCCATTTCCTGCCAGGCAGCCGGCCTTCGCGATTATTGAACCGGTCCCCGCCAATGCTTGAGCCTTTGAGCGTACTGACCGACCACAGGTCGCGCCCGGGCTTCCAGCCTTCCGACCTGGCCTGCTGTTTGGTCACGAACTGAGGGGGAAGGTTCTTTTCATGCGTACTGTTCAGGTTTTTAAGGACCTCGATCAGTTCCTGCTCGTCGATCCTGGGCGAGAGATTTGCATTGAGCTCACGGACCACCTCCTCGCACGAAACCGCATAAACCTGCGGCGGCAGGAGGAAGAGGCTGGTGAAAAGAATGATGCTTGCTGTCCCGAATAGGGTGCGTAGTTTCATGAAGGGTCTTTCTTTCGGAGGAATGTGTTGCTGTTGTGACTTTCCTGTTACTTTATCTCATAGCCATAGCCGCCGGTCCTGATGTCCGTGACGCGGCCGTTCCTGAAGGTGACGATGCGCATAAAGCGGTTGGGGCCGAGATTGTAGGTCCATTCGTCGACGGTAACGAAGGTCGAGCGGTATTTTCCGGCTTCCAGTTTTTCCTTCAATTCTTCCTGATGGCTGTTCCTGTCCACCGGGTCGCCCCATTTCATGACCACAACGTTCTGCAGGTCGCCGACAACGACGATGCGGTCGCTGAACTCGCGTGGAGCAGGCTTGGGGTCCTTGCTGTAACCATAGTCGCCGTCCTGAATATCGGCGACCTTCCCGTTCCTCATCGTGACGGTGGTCGTGAACCGGCTCGGGCCGAAATTATAGGTCCACTCCTCCACGGTGATGGACTGTTTCTGCTTTGTGGAGCTGTCTAGCCTCTGGACAAGCTCTTCCTGGCGGGAGTTCTTCCAATCAGGCTCGCCGCATTTACTCAGGACGTCGGCCCGTGATTCTTCGACAAAGACCGTGCCACCGGGGCAGCCAAGGGTGGCCGAATAGAGATCGGTGGAGGCCGCTGTCAACATCAGTGCAACGTTTAGAAAAAATATGCCAAGCGAGTTCATGCCCCAGACCTCCGGTAAGATTGCTTCCTGTTTCTTTGACACCGGCATTCTGCATTGGTTTAATCGTGGCCGGATCACCGGAGGACGCGATCGGCATCGGACTGCGTGCGCCCCGTCATTTCTCCTTGTCCTTGATCTTCTTATAGATCTCCGGATACAGGATCCTGGCGCATTCGGGGCAGAGGCCGTGGCTTACCATGGCATCGGAATGCGCGCTGATATACACCTCGACCTGGCTCCAGTACCCCTTGTCATCGCGGATCTTTTTACAGGAACTGCACATCGGCAGCAGCCCGCTCAGCGTTTTCACCTCGTCCAAAGCCTGCTGCAGCTCCCGGATCAGCTTCTCCCGCCGCTCCATGTTGCTTCTTACTTCATAGATCAAAAGAGCACTTATGGCAAAGAACGCAAAATGCACGATCGTGTTCCAGAGTTCGACCGCATAGTAGCGGATCATCTGCCCGGCCAGCAGGTTCGAGACCGTGATCGTGATGCTCGTTATGATCGCCATATAGATGCCGGCGCTCTTCTTACTGTGCATGAACCAGACGACGAGGCCGATGGGTGCGAGATAGAAGGCCGAGATGCCGATGTCATAGCCCGTGACATAGTCGATGTAGCCAATGATGATGTTCAGAAGAAAGGCATAGATGAACACGGTCAGTTGCGACTTGCTCTTCAGACTATCGATCAGTTTCATGGTCAACCTCTTCGTCCCCCGCCGGGAGATACTGCCGCGGTGCGGTCATTTTTAATGAAGAAAGGGCAGCCGGAAGAGCAGCAGGTAGCCGTTCACCATCAGGAGCGTGCCGAGTGCGGCGGCAACGGTGGCGAAATAGAATATCTGGCGCGAGGCGGCAAGGATCGAGATCGACGCCATGACGATGGAGATCTGCAGCAGCACCTCGGCGTAGTCGAAGTAGGGGTCCTTGCTGAGGTTCCGGTCCCGCTCCGCCTCGAGCTGCTTGGCCGCGTCCTCTATTTTCTTCTTCTCCTCGCCGTAGCGCGCCTCTTCCGTCCGCGCGTCCCTGAGCATCGTTTCATACCGCTTCTTTGCCTCGGGCCGCATCGTGGCGCCCCGCTCCAGCAGGTCCGCTTCGAGCCGGAGAGCATTCGTTCGATACAGATGTTCCCGCATGACCTTCGACTGGTAAAAGGCCCACTGGTCCGACGCCTGCTGCTGGGAAAGCATCAGCTCCTTCGTGGCATTGTTGCCGCCCAGTGAGGTGATGGCAAGCAGCACCGCAAATATCGCGGTCGTCAGGGCGATCCGCTTCGTAAAGGTCTTTGCCTTGAGCTCTTCAAGCTCTTCAGGGTTGGGAAGTTCTACCTCAGCCATGGGTTGTCACCTCTCCGTCACTCCGACTTTTTGCTGCCGCCTGCTGTTCCCTTTTCCTTTATTGCAACAACGGAGATGGCCCCGTTGTTCTCCAGGATGGCGGAGTGGACCTCTGCCACCGAGGAACATCCGGACCGGCGCAGCGCCGCATCGAGCTCATGGTGCGTGAGCTGTGCCTTTGCCATTACGTCCTCGAATAATTTTCCATTGTGGATCAGTATCTGCGGCCGGCCCTCGACGATGGCCTCCAGTGTCTTGTTCCTCTGGGTCACGAGGCTCACCAGGAAGTTCAAGGCAATGAGCGTGGCGGCCGTGAGCAGCCCGCCGATCAGGGAATTATCCCCGGCATTCATCGAGTTCTGGACCGCATTTGCCAGAACCAGGAGCAGGACCAGGTCGAAGGGCGCCAGCTGCCCCACCTGCCGCTTGCCGGTGATGCGCAGGAGCGCCAGGAGAAAGAGATAGACCACCACTCCCCGTACGACCAGTTCCCACCAGGGGACCGCCATGTTCAACATAGGGAATATTCCTCTCGTACGTCCTTACGGGGTGCTCCCGGCTTTCGCCCCATTTATTAATCGTCTCAAAATAGAAACGACATGATCCAACACTCCCTCCCCTTGCCAAGGGGAGGTTAGGTGGGGTGGTTCGCAGATTATTGTTATTCATTAATGTCTATACTATTACGAGACCGTTAATAATTCATTCGATCAGTCCCTGATAAAATAGGGCAAGGCCATGAGCACGCTGCCGATAAGAACGATCAGGAATGCGTTCGTGAAAAAATAGGTAAAGATCATCAAAGCCAGACCGGAGAGGAGCGCGGCGATGCGTCCTTGTCTCTTCCCGTAGATGAAGTAGCCCATGCCGATGGAACCGAACAAAAGACCCCAGAGCAACGATGCCGGACTCTCCATGCTGTTCTCCCAGACCCCAGGGGCCTGCCTACTTCAGGTACGCGGAAAAATAGGGCGCCATCTCTTTCAGCATCTTTTCCGCCGCCAGAGGCACCATGAGGGCGAAGACGTTCAGGTTCACGAGCGCGTGCACGTTCGCATCGTTTCGCGCCGCCTCGATCATCCGCTGGCCGAAATCCTTGTTCAGGACCTTCACTTCCCCGTAGATCTTCGCCAGGCCCTCGGCGCCCCATTCGGGCTTTTTCCCGGCGTGCTCCCGGATGAGCTGCGCCACCAGGAACATGGCGAGCGTGCGGTAGGCCGTCTCATCGAGGCTGGCAAAGGGAAGATGATAGCGGGCCATCGGCTTGAGCGGCTCCATGACCGGGCAGCCGCTGGTGGCCATAATGACGCCGAGCAGCGGGCTCAGCCCCTCCTTGATCGACGTAGTCTTGCTGTAGGTCCGCTCCTTGACCACGACGGTCACATCGACGTTGTCCTTGGACGTGACCCCCTTGAACTCCTGCACCAGCCCCGGCAGGTTGGCGGCCACCGGACAATAGACATGGCGGTCGATATCGAGCGGACAGTTCGAGCATTGCTTAAATTCCAGGCGCGTCCAGGCCGGCAGCTCCTGCTGCAGCTCGTTCCTGAGCAGCAGATTTTCCCTGTCAAGGTGGATGTCGAATTTTTTCGACGTTCCGTCCTGGAACTTGAAGTCATAGACGATCCTGATCTGTTCAGCCACGTTCCGTCCCTCCTCGTGCAGCGCGTCCATGAGCTTTCCCGCCCCTCATGCTTCGTCGATCCGGCCCATCAGGGAATCGATGTTCTCCCAGAGCGCTTTTGTCGGCACATACCAGTCGGCGTCCGTGACCGTGATGTCCAGGGTCGAGGTCGCTTCCTTCCAGGCCCCCTCCAGCCGTACGCCGTGCTTCTGCGTATCGATGGACCAGGGATTGGAGCCGGTCACGGTGGACCCGTGGGCCGTCAATGCACCGAGGATCGCATCCACCTTTGCCCGGTCGATATTGTCATAGGAACGGGTACCGTGTTTGGACATCGCTTCTTTCCCCCGCCGTCGCTTCGCACCCTGTACCGGGAGCTTATTTATTGTGGTGGCATTTCGAACAACTGAGATAGTTCGTCATGGAAACCTCGTGGCAGCTGCCGCAGGACTGGCCCTGCGTGATCTTGTGCATGGTAATTTGCTCGGAGCCTTTTTTCTTTTCATACAAGGGCGGCAGCAGCAGCCGGGGTTCATGACAGTCGGCACAGGACAGCCTCTTTGCGTGCACGGTCCCGTCAAAGGTCACGGGGCCCGCCCCTTTTCCGTCATAGGTGATCGTGACCCCGCTTGCTACGGCATGGGCAGTCCCGGCACAAGCGCACATGACCACGCCGAAGAACGCGATGATACGAATAAGTCCCGCTGCTTTTCCCGAGGCCGCTCTGCTGATGAGGCCTTTCCTGTTCTTGCTGATCAATGCCTTCCCTCCTGAAGGGTGACTGGTCCGGTCTCCGTCTCGAAACCGGTCCGATTGAAAATGCGAAGCGCATAATAACTCAATCGATTCTTCAGCGCAACTGGTAATCATCCCTCCTGCAGGGAGCTCACGGGCTCGCAGGAGCAGGTCCGGTTCCTGCCCTGGTCCTTTGCCGCGTAAAGCCCCCGGTCCGCCTTGTCCAGGATCTCGAGCATGGACCGCGCTTCCCGGGGATAGCTGCAGATGCCGCCGCTGATCGTGATCCTGAGCGGCCCGTCGCCGATGCCCGGGAACTCCGAGCTCTCCACTTTCTTCCTGATGCGCTCGGCCACTTCCCGCTCGGCGCCGTTGCTGTCCGGCATGAGCAGCACGAACTCCTCGCCGCCGTAGCGCGCCACGGTGTCCATCCGCCGCGCGCTCGCCTTGAGGATGGCGGCAACGCTTTTCAAAAGCAGGTTCCCCTTTTCATGGCCGTAGGTATCGTTCACCATCTTGAAATGATCGAGGTCGAAGATAATGAGGGCGAAGTTCGTGCCCCTCCGCGCCGCCCGCGCCTCCTCCTTCTTCAGTTCATCCATGAAGTAGGCGTAATTGTTCAGGCCCGTGAGCCGGTCCGTGATGGAACCCTGATGAAAGGCCGAAAGCGCCTGCATGGTATATTTGCCTTCGCGCAGAAAGATGGCGCCGAAAAGCGACACGGCGCTCAGCGAGAACAGGCCGAGCACGAGCTTGGAAAGAAAGTCCGGGTTGCCTTCCAGGACCTGCCGGTGCAGCAGATAGGCATAGCACAGCGCCAGCGGCACCTGCAGGAGAAAGGAGCGCGCAAAACCGAAGCGGATACCGGCGGTAAAGAGCATGATGTACCAGATGAAGAGAAAGGGGCTGGCCACCCCGCCGGTGAACAGCATTCCCAGGGTGACGGCGATCATGTCGCAGTAAAGGAACAGGAGCGTCAGCCCCACCGAAAAAACGCGCGATCGCCGGACGAACCAGGAGATGCCCCCGTTGTAGGCCGATGCCAGGGCGAGGAGGCCGAGGACCAAAAGGGGCGACGAGCCCTCGGGACGCAGGATCGTATACTGCAGGAACAGGAACCCGATCACGAGCCAGCGGAACTTCGCGATCATCAGCTCGGTCATCTGGAAGTTCTTGTTCTGCACCGCTTCGATCGTTTCCGGCAGCGCTTCCTCCCTGGGTCCGGTCATGCCCGCACCGCCTGCTCCGGCTTCTGCCGGATAAAGGTGCTCAGACCTTCCCGGAAGGGCACGGGCTCGATCCCGAAGGCGTCGCGAATGTCCTTCATGCTGCAGACCGTGTCCTCCTGGAGCATGATGAGCTGGTCCGTGGTGACCGGCGGCTTCGGGAGCACCGTCTCCAGGGCACGCGCCATGGACCGCATGAAGAACAGCGGCAGGTGCAGTGCAGGCCGCGAAACGCCCAGGGCCGCGGCAATGGCCCGGGTGACCTCCTCGTAGGTCAGCTGCTCCGGTCCGCCCAGCTCGTAAAGCTCGTTCAGGTAGGCATCGCCGGCGACCGCCTTCACGATGCAGGCCACCACGTCGCTGATGAAAATTGGCTGCACCTTGGATCCGCCCGAACCGATGATCGGCAGGACCGGAGAGAGCCTGATCATTTCGGACAGCCTGATCGTGAACTGGTCGCCGGGGCCGTAGATGAGCGACGGCCGCAGGACCGTCGAGGGGATGCCGCTCTGGCGCACGAGCTCTTCGGCCTCCCACTTGGTCCGGTGGTATTTGCTCGCCGCGTTGGCACGGGTGCCGAGCGCGCTCTGGTAGAGAAAATGGCCCACCCCTGCCTTCCGCGCCGCTTCGAGCAGATTGCGGGTGCCTTCCACATGAACGCCCGCGAACGTAACGCCCGGGGCTTCCTGGATGATCCCCACCAGATGGACCACGCGCTCCACGCCCCGGACCGCCTTTTCCAGGGACGCCTTGTCCGACACGTCGCCCGGGACCACCTCGGCGCCGAGCTCGCGCAGTTTGGTCGCCTTTGCCGGGTCCCTGACCAGCGCCCGGACGGTCAGGCCTTCTTCCCGCAAGCGCTTGATCAGATGACTGCCGACGAAACCCGTGCCGCCGGTAACGAGTAGCATGCTGTGCCTCCCGGGATCGATTGAGTGTTTGCTAGGTACTTTTGTTCAACGAACATCAAATGAAAAGCAAAATGCCGGGATATTTCTCGCAAAGGCGCAAAGCCCGCAAAGAAAAGCGAATCGTTCTTGTTATAAAGCCAGGAGTTAAGGATTTCCTTTGCGGGCTTTGCGCTCTTTGCGAGAGACGCCCCCTTGATCTTGCCTTTACTTCGCGAGCGCTCGCGCTACAGGTTCAGCGGCAGCCACAGACCGAAATAGGGCCTTGTCTCGCCCCTCTTGTTGAAACCCTGCGCGATGCCGGCGCGGAACGTGGCCGGGATTCCGTACCCGATATCGATATCGAGCCGCGCCTCGGCCCCTGCCGAGCTCTTTACGTCCCGCTGATGGAAGGTGTCGTTCCAGACGCTCCCGGCCTCGGCAAAGACCGCACCGTGGAAGCGCCGGAGAAAGAGCGGCTTCGAGCTGAACCCCTTTTCGAGGTTCGTGATCGGGAAGCGGTATTCCAGGGTCACGAGCCCGGCCTTGCTGCCGCGGAAGGCATTCTCCGGATAGCCGCGCAGCACCAGGGACAGGTCATCGAGCCCCAGCGTCGCGTCGCCCGGGTCCTCCGGTGCTACGGCACCGATGAGGTCGCCGCCCATCTGGAACACACCCTGCGGCGGTC
>JBGQDI010000070.1:0-10986 GCA_041495765.1 Nitrospirota bacterium | reverse complement strand
TATGCGGTCAAGGACCATAAGGTCGTGGAGACGGCCACCTCGAACGTGAACGTCGCGCAGATCGGCATGGTCAAGTCGCTGGCCGGCATGGCGAAGGACACTCCCGCAGTGTACGGTTTCCTGTCCATCGGGGTCGCGCTCGGCGCCGGTTTTGGCGTGAGCATGGTCTTCAGAAAAGGCGGAGGCGCGCATTAAATGTACAAGTCGATAGTCGTAGGCTATGACGAATCGCTGTCGAGCAAGGCGGCGCTGAAAGAAGCGTCGCGCTGGGTGAAGGTGCATGGTGGCAAGCTCACCCTCGTTCACGCGGTCTTTTTCGACCAGGAAGAGTTCGCCATCCTGCCGGCGCAGATGGAAAAGCGGATGGAGATCGGCGCCCATGCCTGCATCACGGCAAAAATGGACCTCCAAACGGAATACGGCCTGAACGGCAATGTGGATTCGCTGGTCTGTGAAGGCGAGCCGCCTGAGGTCCTCGTCGAGACGGCAGGGGAGAAGAAGGCTGACCTGATCGCACTCGGCACCTACGGCAGGAAGGGGCTCAAGCGGCTGCTCATGGGCAGTGTCACTTCCCAGGTTATCCTGAACTCGCCCTGCGACGTTCTGGTGGCGAATAAGGAGTGCCCGCAGTGCACCGGGAAATACCGCTCGTTGCTGGTCCCCTTTGACGGGTCGGAATCCAGCAAAAAAGCGCTTACCCGGTCAGCCGAGCTCTCGAAGCTCGACGGCGGGGAGATCACGGTCCTCTATGTGATCCCGCGGTATGAAGAGATGATGGACTTCTTCAAGACCGAGAACATCAAGAAGAGCCTGTTCCAGGAAGCTGAAAAGATCATCGGTGAAGCGAAGAAGATCGCCGCGGACCTCGGCGTGCAGATCAAGGCCGTGGTGCAGGAAGGCCATGCCAGCGAAAAGATCGTCGAGATCGCCGATACCCTGAAGAACGACCTCATCGTCACCGGTACGCACGGCTGGCGCGGCATGAACAAGGCGGTCATGGGCAGCACGGCCGAGCGGATCATCGCTCATGCGACGCGGCCGATATTGATCGTGAGATAACGACAGGCTTGTCTGTCGAATTGGAAATTGAAGATTGAAAATTTTAGATTGAAAATTGGATGGTTATTTTAATAAATTTTAAATTTACACTTTCCAATTTCCAATCTTCAAATGGAGCGGAGCGACATGAAAGGTTACCGAAAAGTTCTCATCGCATTGAACGGGCATAAGGAAGTGCTGACGCAGGGCATCAAGCTGGCGCAGGACGAAAAGACCTGGATCACCGTGGTCAAGGTGGTGCAGCCCTTTGACGGAGACCTGAACCTGACCGGCATCAAGAACCTGGACGATGTGCTGGACGACGGCGGGAACTCCGCCCTGGCCGAGGTCAGGAAAGCCGCGCAGGCGGAAGGCGTCATGATCAAAACCAGGCTGGAAGAGGGCGATGTGCCGCAGCGGATCGTCGAAGTGGCGGAAGAAGAACACTGCGATCTCATCATCATGGGGTCGAAGAAAAAGAAGGGGATTTTCAGCAGGTTCTTCGGCGACCATATCGTCGAGAAGGTCATCGATCAGGCCCCCTGTCCGGTATATGTTGTCGCGATCTGAGTGCCCGGTGTTATAATTAATAGCAGCAGAGGAACGTCACGATCAGCGGTTTTTATCGCGCGGAGCCTCCTGGCTATCTGAAGACATCATAATAAAGTATGACCCATTCAGGAGGAGGCAGGCACCAGCGGCCTCCTCTTTTTTTAGCGTGGCGAGCAAGAAGAGCTTAAGAAGATCGAAAGCAAAGGCGTCTCTCGCAGAGCTCGCAAAGGTCGCAAAGAAAGACAAGATTCTTTTGGTTTAAAACAAGATGTAAAGATTTCCTTTGCGCTCTTTGCGGGCTTTGCGAGAAAACGTTTTGTAGTTTTTTTCGTTCAAGTGGAGATAGGGGCATGACCGTACACCATACCTACAACAGGCTGGTAACACGCGGGGTCCTCTCCCGGGAAGCGCTGGACCGGCTGATCCAGGAGGCGTCGGCATCGGGCGCTTCGCTTGAAGAACTGCTGCGGGCAGCAAGCGTGCCGAAGCACGAGATCCTCTTCTGTCTTGCAGAACAGTACGATTGCCCTTTCGTGGAATATGACGAGGGCGTCATTGTGTCCCAGCAGATCGTCCGGCGCATGGACATGGAGCGATTAAAGAGCGTTCTTTGGCTGCCGCTTTCCATCTCAAAGGATAAGGCCGAGGTCATTGCCTGCTCTCCCGGAGATCCCGCGGTATTGGCGGATATTCGCAGCACCTTGGGCGTAAACTTGATCTCGTTCAAGGTGGCCCTTCCTTCGGACCTCATCAGGATCATCGAACATAATCAGGACCTGAACCCCCGTTTCCCTCCGGCTGCCGGCAGGACGCCGCTGGCTAAGGTGCGGACCTTTCTCGCGGGAGTGCGTTCGCAGTATGCCTGTTACCGTACTTCGCTAGCAAAGGGGAGGACGGGGCTGGCCATTCTGCGCACAGGGATATCTTTCGTAACAACGGCGCTTTTGCTGGCCCGCGTGTTCGGGTTGGGCTATCTCACCATTCTGGAAGCATTGCTGTTCGCCTCCGGCATCGTCATGGCGGTTGATGGCCTGCGCTGGTATATGCCTGCGCGGGAAACGGGAAAGAACCTGCCGTATTGTGCTTCCACGGAACCGACCAATGGTACGAGCGTGCTTGCAGCCCGCTTCACGGGAGATACTCCCGAATTTCACCGTACGCCGGAGGTAGCAGGTGCAGATACGCTTCGGCAGGGCTGGGACCGGCTTTCCCCGGTGATGCGCCGGAGGTTCCTTGCCAGCGACCGCACTGACCTTGCCGAGGAACGGACAACCCTGGCATGTTATCGAACGCTTATGGCGAGGGCGCGGACAGGTCTTTCTTTTACCCGCACGGGCATCGCTTTCGTCGGACTCGGCGTGGCCCTTGTCCGGCAGCTCCCTGCGGGTCCCTGGAGCGTTGTTGATGGGCTGCTCATCCTGCTGGGTGCGGCCATGGTCGCCGAGGGCTTCTTCTGGTATGTACCGGGCCGCAGTGCAGGAGCAAAGAGCTTTGATTCCGTGAGGCGCTCCGAGGAAAAGCCGCGTATCTGGGACCTCGTGTTCCCGCCTGCTTTCGCGCTCTCTGCCAGGACGCAGAAACAACAGGCCCTTCCGCTGGTGAGAGGTTTTTCGGAACCCGGGATCTGGGCGACCACGGGCCTTGCTCTGGAGCGCACGCTGCTCGCCGAACGGCGCAACGTGATGGCACGGCTCCGGACGATCATGGCGCGGTCCAGGACCGGGATGGCGATCATCAGGACCGGCATGAGCATCTCGGCCGTGGGGCTGGGACTGCTGGTCTATTTCGGTGCAGCGAACATGTTCTGGACGGTATTCGATGCGACTCTCCTGACGACGGGCCTTCTCCTTATTGCCGATGGGATCTACTGGTATCTTCCTGCTGAACGGGCGAGGCAGCAGCTTCCTTACTGCTATGGAGACCTGGAGCTTTCAGTTCCCGATTACGGCGTTCCGGCCCGTTCCTGGGGCAAGGCGGTGTTCAGTCATGATGACCTATAGGATAACTTATGATGTTGATGCCGGGCCGCAGGCGGAACAATTCCTCATTTTGCTCGACTGGGGCCTGCTGACGCAGGACGAGTTCCGCGCTGCTGAACGTGCAGCGACAGCCAGGGGCATCGACATGGAGCGGGTCCTCATCCGGGAATATGGCATCCCGAAGCAGACCCTGCTGGCTGCATTGACCGAGCACTATCGCTGCCCGTCCGTTGAATATGACGAACGAATGCCCATTTCTCCGGAACTGCTTGCCGGGCTTGACGGCGAACGGCTTTCGCTGAACCAGTGGTTCCCGATCATCCGTGACCGGGGCACGGTGATCATCGCGGCCCGCGATCCCCAGGCCCCGGCACTCTTTGATGAGGTACGCAAAAGCATCAAGGCGGAGCGCTACGAGTTCCGGGTGGCGCTGGACGAGGACATCCAGTGGTTCATCCAGGATTATCTGCATGCAAAGCCGGGGGCGCTCATCGGCACCGAACGGACGGGCCTAGCCTATTGGCGCAACACCATGGCCCACTGGCGTACGCGGCTTGCCTGCTATCGGAACGACCTGGCGCAGGGACGGACCGATCTTGCATTCCTCCGGTGGGGACTGGGTTTTGCGGCGCTGGCGGACGTGCTGCTCCGGTCCCATCCCGACGGCATGGCATGGGCATATTGGACCCTGAGCGCGGCCGGTACTGCCCTCGGGGCCTTCGGCCTCCAGGGATATCTCAAAGTTCGGCGGACGCGCATGAAAGCACCGGGACAGCATACGCTGGTCGAGGTGACCGCGGCGACCCTGCAGTTCCTTGAGAATTACCATGACCTGGAGCAATGCAGCATAGAACGAGCGACCAAAGGCACCATGCTTGCGCGGCTTGGCGATTGCGTGGGCGGTTACAGCACCATCCTCTATCCATCGCCGGCAAGCAGGGAACGGACACATCTGGCGCGGGAGCGGAACGTGCTGGCCGCCCAGCGGACCATTGCCGCTGCTTATCGGACCATTTACGCCCGGGCACGGACGGGCCTTGCCTTCATCAGGACGGGCGTCGCCTTCACCGGTCTTGGCTTCGGCCTCATGCATTATTTTGCCTACAGCTGGTCTACGGCCTTCGATGTCCTGCTCATTGTTGCAGGGGTCTTCATGGCGATCGACGGGCTGTTGTGGTATCTGCCGGTGCGGAAGGAGCAGGCTGAGGTGGCGCGGTGTGTCGGGTAAAGCGAGAAGTAAGAGGTAAGAGGTAAGAGGTAAGAAGAGAAAAGTCAGAAGTCAGGAGTAAGAACCTTTGATCGTCATTCCCGAACGTTTTAATCGGGAATCCAGAGGTTTCAGCGTCACTGGTCCCCGATAGGGTCACTCGGGGACGACGGAGATTCTGACAGAGATCTGCCATGAAAATAGAAAACAAGCTCATACTCTCGAACATCATCAACGGCGCGTTCATCATCCTGATCGGCTTCTTTGCCTTTCAGAACATGAGCCTTGTCCTGACCAAGCTCCGGTTCGTCGAGATCGCCGACGATCTGAACGCATCGTTCCTGACGCTTCGTCTTTCGGAGAAGAACTATTTTCTCTACCATGACCGCAAGGCTCTTGGCGAGATACGGGAAAAGATAAAAGAGACCGCCGAAACGATCCAGGCGGAGAAGAACGACATTGTTCCTGCCATCGGCGAGACCGATCTTAAAAAGCTGGAGTCGCTTCTTAAGGCCTATTCCGATACGATCGAAGAAACACGGGGCAAGGGGCAGCCGGACCTTGAACTGGAATCGCGGATACGGTCGGCGGGAAAGAAACTGAAGGAGTATTCCGATTCCATAACCCGCCTTGAACGGAAGCGCGTGAGCGAGATCATCCTGAACTCCAAGCGTATCCTCATCGTCTCGTTCTGGGCCATCCTGTTCTCCGCGTTGTTCATCGGGCATTTTATTTCCCAGAAGATCCTGCGCTCCCTGCGCGAGATCGAGAAGTTGGCAAAGTCCATTTCGGGCGGGAACTTCAACAAGATCGAAGGCTTCCGGTCTAACGACGAACTGGGAGCGGTCATCATTGCGATCAATTCCATGTCCGAGGAACTGGGCCATCGTGAAGAGGAGCTGATCCAGTCCAAGAAGCTTGCTTCACTCGGCATCCTGACCGCAGGCGTCGCCCACGAGCTCACCAATCCACTCAATAACATCTCCATGATCGCCCAGACCTATGCTGAACTGTACGATAAACTGGGCGAGGCCGACCGCATCGAGTTCATGAACAAGGTCGATGCGGAGACCGAGCGGATCCGGAAGATCGTGAAGAACCTGCTCGATTTTTCGAAACCGAAGGACGCTACGCCGAGCGAAGGGGACATCAATGCCGTCATCCAGAAGACGCTGACGCTGGTGCAGAATATGATCGATGTGTCGAACATCGAGACCTCGATCAACCTGGCCGAAGGCCTGCCCCATGTGTTCGTGGATGAGCACCAGGTCCAGCAGGTCCTGGTGAACCTGGTGACCAATGCGGTGCAGGCCATGTCTCAGGGCGGCAGACTGGTCATTTCAACGAGGATCGGGAAGAGCGGAGAGTCGATCGAAATAGGCGTTGCTGATACGGGCAAAGGCATTGCCCCCGAGTTCCTGCCGCATATCTTCGATCCCTTTTTCAGCACCAAAGGCGAAGGCGGCACCGGGCTCGGGCTTTCGGTGAGCTACGGGATCATCAAGAATCATCACGGAGAGATCAGGGTGGAGAGCAAGGTGGGCGTCGGTACGACATTCACGATCGAGCTTCCCCGGTATTCAGAGGGGCAGTATAGGCAGTATGGGCTGTAGGGGCTGTAGGGGCTGTAGGGGCGCACCGAGTGCGCCTTCGTAGTGCGGGTTTTCCAAAGAGGAGATGAGCAATGGATAAACACAGGATCATGGTCATTGACGACGAGAAGATAGTGGGCGACATGGCGAAACTGTCGCTGGAGCAGGAAGGCTATCAGGTGGAGACGTTCCTGAACGCCGAGCCAGCGCTGAAGCGGCTGGAGGAGGAAAAATTCGATGTCGTCGTGACGGACTATAAGATGAAGGGCATCGACGGCATGGAGGTGCTGCGCACGGTGAAGGACCGCTATCCCGCGACGCAGGTCATCATGATTACCGCCTTTGCCAATCTCGATGCGGCAATCGAAGCGCTCCGGCGCGACGTCCATGATTTTTTTCCCAAGCCGGTCAAGATCAAGGAATTAAAAGCGTCCATCAAACGGGCTCTGGGGAAGCAGGGATAGGCATGAAGAGGTTCGCCGTTCATATGCGGGCGTTCTTTCGCACCCTTACGGGAAGGGCACGGCACCGCCGGTCCTTTGAGCAGGTCTTCGATAACTTCCGGGAGGTCCTGGAGCGGAACAACCGTTCTCTCGAGATCATCACCAGCATGGGCGACACGCTGGGAGGGGACTACCTGTTCGATATCCAATACGTGCGGAGGTCTTACGAAGATTTGCACGCTGCTATGATCGGCTCGATCGATAGCTTCACGCGGCTGACGCAGAACAACTATCCCCAGCTTGCCGGGGTACTTGCCGGGATCGATGCAAGGATCAGACATGGCATCGAGGAGACCTTCCCTGAATCGAAAGACCTTGTCTTTCCCTATGAACGCATTACCGGCGAAAGACTGCATGACGTGGGCGGAAAGAACGCGAACCTTGCGGAGCTCAGGAATGTGCTGAAGATCACCGTACCCGAGGCCTTCGCGATCACGACAGGTGCTTTTGATGCGTACATGCGTCATAACCGCATATTCGACAGGATCGGCCTTCCCCTTGAAGGCGGTGCGCTGCCCGACGATCAGCTCCGGGAGCTCTATGAACTGGTGCTGCACGGAGTAATGCCTCCAGAGCTCAGCCGCGCCATCGAACAGGGCGTACAGCAGCTTAAGCCGCGCTGCGTCGGATGCAGCATTGCAGTCCGCAGCAGTGCAGGAGAGGAGGACGGAGCGTTCTCCTTTGCGGGCCAGTTCGATACGGTCCTGAACGTACCGCTCGATGCACAGGAGATCGAGAAGGCATACCGCAAAGTGATCGCCAGCCTCTTCTCGGGCAAGTCGTCCGTCTACCAGACCCGGCTGGGTCTACAACTGAAAGACATGAAGATGGCGGTGGCATGCGTTGCCATGGTCGATGCCGAGGCGAGCGGGGTGCTCTATACCCGCGATCCGGGCGGGGACCGGAACAACATGGTCATCAGTGCCTCGTGGGGACTGGGTGCTGTCATTGTCGAAGGTCAGGCAGGCGCCGATCTTTTCACGGTGAGCAGGGAAGAAGAGCATGGACAGGTCGGAGCACGGATCGGCTCCAAGAGCTCCATGCTCGTGCCGGCCGCCGGTTACGGGGTAGTGACGGTCGCTACACCGGTAGAAAAACAGATGCAGCCAAGTCTGCTTCCCGCCCAGATCGCTGAGCTGGCTCGCCTGGCGCTTACGGTCGAAAAACACTTCAGAAGACCTCAGGACATCGAGTGGGCCGTTGACCGGTCAGGACGGATCGTGTTCCTGCAGACGAGGCCGCTTAGCTCGGTCGATGACCGGCCGCCTGCTCCTCTAGAGCATCATGATCCTGTTCGGCCGGTCATTGCACGGGGCCTGGGCACGGCCGTACAAAAAGGAGCTGCCGCGGGGAAGGTCCATGTTCTCAAGAACGAACGGGACCTCGATGCCATCCCGCGGGGAGCCATCCTGGTCGCACGCCACGACTCCTCCCATTTCGTACGCGTCATGACCGAGGTGTCTGCCATAATCACCGATGCAGGATCACCGACGAGCCATATGGCTGCCTTATGCCGGGAGTTCAGGATCCCGACGGTGGTGAATGCGGCGGGGGCCACGGATCTTCTTGTAACGGGACAGGAGATCACGGTATCAGTAGACAGCACGGGAGCCACACTCTATGCGGGACGGGACCAACAGCTTGTCGAACGGGCATCGCAGGACGAGTCCACCATGGAGGAGCTCTTCGAATTCCGCAAGAAGCGCTACCTACTGCGCTCCATCGCACCGTTGAACCTCATCGACCCGCTGCGGGACGAGTTCACGCCCCAGGCCTGCAGGACCATGCACGATATCCTGCGGTTCATCCACGAAAAATCCGTCTCATCACTGATCGAGTACGCCGAGCACGGTGTGCGCTCCGGTACGGTCAGGCTTGACCTGCCGATCCCGGCAGGGATCACGCTCATCGATATCGGTGGGGGCTTGGACAACCCGACTCACGTCAGCCATGTCCCGACGGAACAGGTGACCTCGGCACCGCTCCGGGCGATCGTCAGCGGCATGACCCATCCAGGGACCTGGCGCTCCGATGCTGTTCCGATGCAGGTGCAGGACTTCATGTCGAGCATGCTGCGCGTGCCGGACCTCATGTCCGACAGCCGCGGAGGGGTCGAAACGAACATGGCGGTCATTTCCGGGGAATATGCCCACATCAGCCTCAAGTTCGGCTACCATTTCATCGTTCTCGATTGTTTCTGCAGCACGAACGCCCGGAACAATCATATCTATTTCCGTTTCACCGGAGGCGCCACCGACATAGCCAAGCGGTCGCGGCGGCTTCAGCTGATCGCCCAGATCCTGGAGCACTACGGCTTTACCATGGGGACTAAAGGCGATCTCATCGTCGCCCGCCTTGCCAACAGGCCGCAGGCAGAGATGCTGACCGTTCTTGACCAACTGGGCAGGCTTATCTCGTTCACCCGGCAGCTCGATGCCGTGCTGAACGATGACCATGCCGTGACGCACTACGTGCAGTCGTTTCTTGACGGAAGTTATGCCTACGCAGGGTCCTCTGCTCAAAGTTAAGATCCGGTCTCTGTGAAGGTGCATGTTGCTATCACCAGCGACACGCACCAGTCATCATTCTTTTTAAGATCCTTCTTAATGCCTCTCTACTTTCCGACCCTGCTTGATCCAAGGCTTTGCGATGCCCAAACAACTGTTCCTTTTTTTAATTGACATGGACGTGTTATTGTTTTAAATTAAACGCCTGTTCTATAAATTAGGGGAGGGCATTGCTATGATGCGCAACGTTCGGTTATTTATAGGGTTATTGTGTTTTACCGCTCTGTTTGCAACAACAGCACTCGCTCAATTTCCTGTAATAAGTGCCGAGGATGTCAAAACATGGATGCGCGGCAAGCAGAAAGTGGTGCTCATTGACACGCGTTTGCCTGAGGAATATCAGCAGGCCCATCTTCCCGGCGCCGTCAGCATCCCGGCGGAACGCATGAAACTTGAGGCGAAAAAGCTTCCCAAGGACAAGGCGACGCCGCTCATTTTTTACTGTCGTGGCAGCGGGTGTACGCTGAGTCGGACCGCGGCAAATGCGGCAATGGAAATGGGATATACCTATCTGATGATCTATCAGGCGGGAATGCCTGACTGGCTGTTGCAAGGGAACCCGGTCCAAAAGGGTGACAAACCGGGATCGCTGAAGTAATCGTTGAAAGAGGGGGCAAGAAGCAGTGGCAATCAAGAGAGAAAAAGAAAACTATACGATCCAGTCAGTATCACACGCACTGGACATCCTTGAGTCCTTTACCAAGAACGAGGACGAGCTTGGCGTGACGGGTCTGTCAAAAAGGCTGGGGTTGCATAAAAACAATGTCTTCCGCCTCCTTGCAACGCTCGAGCATAGGGGCTATATCGAGCAGAACCACCTGACCGAGAACTATCGCCTCGGGCCGAAGACGCTGCAGCTCGGATCGATCTTCATCGAGCAGCGGGAGTGCCGGCGCCAGGCGCGGCCGATCCTTGAGGGGCTGATGGCCGCGTCGGGAGAGACTGCGGTCGTAGCGGTGCTGCGCGGCAGTAAAGTGATCTATATGGACAGCGTGGAGACCGACCGGACGGTAAGGGCGGTGTCGCGCATCGGCGCCATGCTCCCGGCATACTGCACAGCCGTCGGAAAGATACAACTGGCCCAGCTCGCGGCGGCGGATGTGGAACGAATGTACCCGGAGGGGGAACTGTCGGCGATCACTCCAAAGACGATCACCAGCCGTACCGCCCTGGCCGCGGAACTGAAAAAGGTGCTGGAGCAGGGGTATGCACTGGAGAACGAGGAAACCGAACTGGAAGTTCGCAGTGTTGCTGCGCCGATCCGGGATTTCTCAAAGAAGGTCATTGCGGCCGTGGGTATCGTTGCGCCGGCAAGCCGCCTGACCGATGAACGGATAGAAAAGAACCGGATCAGCGCCATGGTCATTGACGCCGGCAATGCTATTTCCGTCAAGATGGGCTGCAGCGGCCCCCTGGCGAAGCATTAGCAGCGTGCCGCACCGGACCGTTCCAGTCCTTTGTTGACACTTTTGATACGGCTATGTTATTATCGCTCGAATGATCAGCGAACAAAAATGGGACCGTCTCCGGGAAGGGCTCCGGGACATG
>JBGQDI010000069.1:0-11051 GCA_041495765.1 Nitrospirota bacterium | reverse complement strand
GATTGTCACTATAAGTTTTTATTTTTCAATGACTTATGTAAAGCTACAGTTAGCATTTACCTCTTCTCATAATTTTAAGCGTTCTGTTATTAGTGTTCGTTCTCCTCAGCAGCCTGTTTTCCAATGAGCATCTCAAGAACTGCTTTCTGCGTATGAAGCCGGTTCTCAGCTTCATCGAACACCACTGATTGCGGTCCGTCGATAACGTCGGCAGCGATCTCTTCTCCCCGGTGCGCCGGCAGGCAATGCATCACCATGGCGTCAGGCAATGCCGCTTGGAGAAGTTTCCTATCGATCTGATAGCCCTGGAACGCCTTGACCCGCTTTGCATGCTCCGCCTCCTGTCCCATGCTTGCCCATACATCGGTGTAGAGCACATCGGCCTTCATCACCGCCAGGTAGGGATCGACCGTTGTTTCGATGCAGGACCCCGTTTCTCTGGCAGCAGACTGTGCGTCAGCAAGGATGGCGGCGTTCAGCTCATATCCCGGCGGGCAGGCAATGGAGAAATGCATGCTCGTCTTGACACAGGCCTCAAGGAGCGAATTTGCGACATTGTTCCCGTCGCCGATATAGGCAAGTTTGAGCCCTTTGAGCTTACCTTTTTTCTCCTGGACCGTGAAGAGGTCTGCAAGGGCCTGACAGGGGTGGTGCAGATCGGTCAGACCGTTGATCACCGGGATGGTGGCATGCTGTGCCAGCTCTTCTACCATTTCCTGGGCGAAAGTGCGGATCATGATGGCGTCGAGATAACGCGAAAGCACCCGTGCTGTATCCGCCACCGGTTCGCCGCGACCGAGCTGCAGGTCGGCCGACGACAGGAACAGGGCCTGGCCGCCGAGCTGGTACATTCCGACCTCGAAGGATACCCGTGTCCTGGTGGAAGATTTTTCAAAGATCATGCCCAATGATCTGTTTGCGAGTGGCTGGTGCGTGATGCCCTGTTGCTGCATTTGTTTGAGCGATGTCGTGCGGTCGATAATTGCCTTCACGTCGGCCGCTGTCAGTTTCGCTATAGTGAGCAGGTCTTTCATCATAGGTTCTCCAGTTCACGTTCCGGCTGCTCTCCAGCAACCGTTCAAGGGGCTTGCACCCCGCATCATAAAAGTAAGAGGCGGCTCGTACCGGAGCCGCCTTGAGATAAAAAGTGGATACCGAGGGATCAGCGTTTTGAGAATATCGTTGCCAGGGAATCGATCAGCTGATCGATCTCTTCCGTGGAAACGATGAGCGGCGGCATGAAGCGCAGGACATTGTCCATGGTGCAGTTGATCAAGAGGCCTTCCTTGAGGCAGGCAGTGACGATCTCTCTGCCCTCGAAATCGAGTTCCATGCCGATCAACAGGCCTTTGCCCCGTACATCCTTTATGAAACCGAATCGCTTTTTCAGGTTTTCAAGGCTCAAGAGGAAGTGCCGGCCAAGCTGTTCGACCGCCGGAAGCAGGATATTGTCCTCCAGGAGCACGTCAAGGGACGCGATCGCCGCTGCGCAGGCAAGGGGATTGCCGCCAAAGGTGGAGCCGTGCGATCCTGGAGTGAACGCCTGAGCGGCCTTGTCCGTGGCCAGGAGCGCGCCGATGGCCATCCCGGCGCCAAGGCCCTTCGCGAGCGCAGCAATATCGGGTGCGACACCAGTATGCTCATAGGCGAAGAGTTTCCCGGTCCGGCCCATGCCGGTCTGAACTTCATCGAGGATGAGCAGCATGTTGTTCCGGTCGCAGATATCGCGCAGGGCCTTCAGGTAGCCTGCTGACGGGACGTTGACACCGCCCTCACCCTGGATTGGCTCCACGAGAACAGCACAGGTATGCTCATTGACCATCCGCTCAACAGCATCGACGTCATTATAGGGCACATACCGGAACCCAGCGACGAGTGGTTCGAAGGACTTATGGAATTTCTCCTGGGCGGTCGCGCTCAAGGCTCCCATAGTGCGCCCGTGGAACGATCCGCGCATGGTAATGATCTCGAAACGGTTCTGGTGCAGCACCTCTCGGCTGTAGCGCCGCGCCAGCTTGATGGCCGCTTCAACAGCTTCCGTACCCGAATTGCAAAAAAAAGCCTTGTCGCCAAAAGAGTTCTGGACAAGCATTTTGGCAAGGTTGATCTGCGGTTCGTTGTGGTAGTGGTTCGAGACATGCATGAGCCGCTGGGCCTGCTTCTGCAGCGCAACGACGACCCGCGGGTGGCAATGGCCGAGGTTGTTCACGGCCACACCCGATACGAAGTCAAGGTACTCCCTGCCATCTGAGTCGTAGACCTTCATGCCCCGGCCTTTGATGAGCACGAGCGGCTGTCTGCCGTAGGTGTTCATGATGTATTTCTGTGAGTCCGCTATGATGTCGCTGGTGATCATGATGGGCAAAAGTAACACAAGAAAGCGCAAAAATCAAACATAAAATAGGTCGTTATGGCGTTGATCAAGGCGCTGGCGGAGCAGAGAGGGACAGTTGCATCGAACGAATCTGCGCACATTAAAAAGACCTTCTCCGCAGGGGGAAGGTCTTTTTATATGACCAGCTCATTCCTTTTTGGGATTGCTATCGTGATGGGACCAGTTTCTGGCCACGGGGTCTGTCTACTGCAGTTTTTCCTGTGCCGTCTTGGCGGAGCTGCTGGAGGGAGCTGCGTTAGCTGCTTTTAGCCAGAACTCCTTTGCTTTTTTTCGGTCGTCGACCAGGTCCGCGTAGGCGTTCCCCATCTTAAGGTAGATCGATGCCTGAAATTCCTTGTCCACTGCGTACTTTGCCGCGTCCTCATACCCATTGATCGCGAGCTTAAGGTCCTTCTTCCTGCTGTATTCAGGATTTGACTTCAAAGCGTCCCACAGGTAGATGTCGCCCTTGAGCGCATAGGCCGGGGGATAATGACGGCTTGCCGATAAAGCCTTGTGGATGTATTTTTCTGCATTCCCGAGCTTGTCGATCGCTTCCAAGGCCCGGGCCCGGGAGAGATAAACATCGGGAGATTTCTTGAAGTTCTTCTCAAGGACATCGAGGCTCCGGTCAATGATCTTGTATTTGTTCTTCCATTCACTGTTGCCGGTGCTCTTCAGCTTCCGCACTTCCTCGATCTGTGCATCAACATTTGCCAGCTGCGAAGCGAGATTACCGTCGGATGCGTAGACCGTCAGGTCGCGCTCGCGGTCCCGTTTCCTGTCTGCCGCGGGCTGCGGGACCAGTTCGACCGTGCTTTTCACCATCTGTCCGTTGATGATCGCGTCGGGGCCGCTTTCGTGCAGGATGACGCCATCGGCGGTCTTGTTCTTGACCTCCTTGACCTGGATCGTACCGGTCTCGATTCGTTCGATATCGAGGACCTCGCCGGTCTTGGGGTGCTTTATGACCTTGCCTTCCTGGTACACGATGAACTGCATGCCGGGTTTCACCCCGCTACGATTGCCGAGATCGATGAGCACTTTACTCCCCTCGCGCTGAACGATGTAGCCTTCGAGCGGGAAATCCCTGATGATCTTATCTGCCATCTGGTAGACCAGGTCCTCCAATTTGACCGCACTGGTGCTTTTGACATTCTCTGCGGCAATGATAGAACTGGTCTCCACCTCGATGATCCGGGCGTTCGCTTCCATGACCCCCTGGAACTCCATGACCGATCCGGTGATCACGACCTTCGCACCGAGCACCCGTCCGAGCTTTGATGCGCTGCTCTCGTCGACCAGGCCCGATACCCCCATCTTCTGCTCCTGGAGCACTTTTTCGAGCAGCCTGCGTTCTATCACGTCGAACCGGCCTTCTTTCACCAGTGCCGTGATGAGCCACTCCGCGACGATCTTGCCCATGTCGGCTGAGTCGTGCCTGCCGCCCTGCAGCTGGAAATCGAGGACCGCTATTTTGGTCTTTTTGAACTCAGCGGCTGCAGGCTGCACCAGGACGGCGCTGGCCAGTACGAAACCGCACACAATGCCGTACAAGGACCTTTTCATCGTTGCCATAGTACCACTTCTCCTCTACACCGGTTGTTTTAGGGTTTTTTCTTCGGGTGCTAGCGCGGCACAAGTGATGTTTCGCTGCAAAGTATAAAAGTAGCATAACCATCGTTTAAAATCAATGGCAAATTCCTGATGATCGGATGAGATGACAGCGCTGATCATTCAGTGCAGGATGGACAGGATTACCGTGAATGCAGCGTGAACTCTGGCAGGCGAGCTATCCAGATGCTTTGGCAAAGATTGAAAAGAATTGCCGTGATGAGGTTGGTTGCAATGCTTCCTCTGTCTGTTTTGCCAGAATTTTTATTGACAAACCTTTGATACTGTTTTATTATCATTTTTATTCTTTAAAATTAAACGGTTAGATGCGCAAATGTGTTGAAATTGAAGGGGATAGGGAAGTCCGGGTTTTTTAGATAGCGATTGGATGGACTGCATTTTTCTGATCAGGGACATGACGGTATTTTCAGGACCTTTCTGGAGCCGTTGACCATACACGACGCGGCGCTGAACGTATGCGGGCCGCGGACCTAACAGGTAAAGGCGGATCGAACAGGTGGCTAAGAAATCAATCAATGTAGGCATTATCGGCTTCGGTACCGTGGGAACAGGCACAGCCCGTATCCTGATCGAGAACGCGGACATCATTCAAAGACGGCTTGGTGCGCCGGTGGTCCTCAAGAAGATATCCGATCTGGATGTCAAGCGGGATCGGGGCATTACGCTCGGCAACGTACAACTGACGACCAGTGCTCAGGAGGTCCTGACGGACCCTGATATCGACGTCATTATCGAGCTCATCGGCGGGTATAAGCCTGCCAAGGAGTTCATCCTGGAAGCCATGCGCAACAAGAAACATGTGGTGACGGCGAACAAAGCCCTGCTGGCCGTTCACGGCGAAGAGCTCTACGCTGCCGCAGAAAAGTCTGGTGTGATCCTGGGATGCGAAGCCTCCGTGGCCGGAGGAATCCCGATCCTTGCCGCCATCAGGAGCGGGCTTGCAGCGAACAATATCGAATCGATCTACGGGATCGTGAACGGCACCTGCAATTATATCCTGACGCTCATGACGAACGCCGGCCGGAAGTTCGACGAAGTGCTCAAAGAAGCACAGGCCATGGGGTATGCTGAAGCGGACCCGACCTTCGATATCGAAGGCATCGACTCGGCCCATAAGCTCGCCGTCCTCACGATGCTTGCCTATGGCACGCCGATCAAGTTCGACGACATCTACACCGAAGGGATCTCGAAGATCACCCCGCTGGACATCGATTTCGCCAGGGACCTGGGGTACAAGATCAAACTGCTGGCGATCACCAAGATGGCCAATGGCGAGATCGAAGCGCGGGTTCACCCCACCATGCTCCCCGAAACCTATCCGATAGCGACGGTCGACGGCGTTTTTAATGCCCTTGCCGTGGTGGGAGATGCCGTGGGGTCGACCATGTTCTACGGCAGGGGGGCAGGAGACATGCCCACGGGCAGTGCGGTCGTGAGCGATGTCATCAGTATCGGACGCGACATTCTCGCCGGCTCGGTAGGACGGTCGCCGGTAACGGCATTCCGTGACCGAAAAACGCTCAAGATCCGGAAAATGGACGATATCACCTCCTGTTATTATCTCCGCTTCTCGGCGCTCGATAAGCCGGGCGTGCTCTCACGCATTACCGGCGTGCTCGGGAAGAACAATATCAGCATCTCTTCAATGCTTCAGAAGGGCCGCAAGGTGGACGAAGCGGTGCCGATCGTGATGATGACGCACGAGGCGGTGGAGCGCGATGTTCGAAAGGCGCTCGATGAGATCAATAAAATGGATTGTGTGTCCGGTTCGACCGTGGTGATCAGGGTGGAGGCGGGGGAAAAATCTTAATTCGGAATGCGGAATTCGGAATTCGGAATCATAGCCTCTGCGGGTAATTCCGCATTCCGCATTCGCCATTCCGCATTGGGGGTATCGTATGGCTGACGAATTCAAAATAGACAAGACGCTCGATATTAAAGGCCAGGTCTGCCCCTATACCTTTGTGCGCTCCAAACTGGCCATCGAAAAAATGAACCTCGGCGAAGTGCTTGAGATCGTCACCGATCATAAGCCGGCGTCGGAAAACGTTCCTCGTAGTATGGAGAACGAAGGGCAGAAGGTCCTGAAGATCGACCAGGTCGGCGAAAAAGAGTGGCACATTTTTGTCCGGAAGGACAAAGAAAAAATAAAGAAGTGACGTCGTATTGCGGATTTCGGATTGCGGATTGAAAAATCTGGAATTCAAATTCAGGTGAAAACCATGGACTTTACTGAAGATCAAATATTGCGCTACAGCAGACATATCCTGCTCCCTGAGGTCGGGGGGGAAGGTCAGGAAAGGCTTCTGAACGCCAAAGTGGTGCTGGTCGGTGCTGGTGGGCTCGGCTCTCCAGTGGGGTATTACCTTGCGGCGGCCGGCGTGGGAACGATCGGGGTCATTGACAACGACCGCGTCGAGATATCGAACCTCCAGCGCCAGATCGCGCACAACACCGGGAGGCTCGGTGTGCTAAAGGCCGATTCCGCCAAAGAGACCTACGAGACGCTGAACCCTGATGTGAAGGTCGTTACGCACAAGGAACGGCTCACCTCGAAGAACATCAAGGACATCATCAAGGACTATGACATCGTGGTGGACGGGAGCGATAACTTCCCTACACGCTATCTGGTGAACGATGCATGTGTCATGCTCAAAAAGACGCTCGTGAGCGCCGCTGTTTTCCGGTTCGAAGGCCAGGTGATGACCATTGTGCCGGGCTACGGCCCCTGTTACCGGTGCCTCTTCGAGATCCCGCCACCGCCGGGAATGGTCCCCTCGTGCCAGGAAGCAGGGATCCTGGGCGTCGTGACAGGCGTCATCGGGACCATACAGGCGACGGAGGTGGTCAAAGTGATCCTCGGGATCGGCCAACCGCTTAAAGGGTCGCTGCTGCTCTGGAACGCGCTCGATATGAGCTTCCGCAAGGTGAAGGTGCCGCATAACCGCGAGTGCCCGGTCTGCGGCGAGCACCCGACCATTACCGAGCTGATCGACTACGAACAGTTCTGCTCCATGAGCCACTGAGGAATTGCGGATTGCGGAATGCGGATTGCGGAATTACTGATCGCTGTGGTAGTGAGCGATGCTGAATATTCGCAGGTCGGATCTTCAAAAAATAGTGAAGCACTGCGAAAGCCAGTATCCTAACGAGGCATGTGGACTCCTCAGCGGCAGCGACAACAGGGTCGACACGGTATACTCGCTTTTGAACGAGAATCCGAGCCCGACCTTTTACCGAATTGACTCGAAGGATCATTTCAGGGTCATACGCGAAATGCGGGAGTCGGGTAAAGAACTGATCGGCATCTATCACTCACACACAGGCAGTCCGGCGTATCCGTCCCCGACCGACGTTAACTTGGCCTACTATCCGGAAGCGGTGTACGTAATCGTTTCACTCATGGACAGAAAGAACCCGGACGTCAAGGGGTATCTCATCTGTGAAGACGCAATAACAGAAGTCCCCATAAATATTCTGTAGGAACGAACGATGATCATGAAGACGTACGTGAAAAGCCTGCGCTGCGTGGAATGCGGGAGAGAATACAAGGTTGAGCCGATCTATGTCTGTGAGTTCTGCTTCGGGCCACTTGAAGTAACCTACGACTACGAACGCATCAAGAGCGATATGACGCGCCAGAAGGTCGAGTCCCGGCCGCACAACATGTGGCGCTATCGCGAACTGCTGCCGATCGACGGCGATCCGGTCACGGGGTTCGACACCGGATTCACGCCGTTGATGCGGGCCAGGAACCTCGCGCGCGCCTGGGGTGTCAGGGAGATCTACCTGAAAGACGACTCGGTGAACCATCCGACCCTGTCCTTCAAAGACCGGGTCGTGGCTGTGGCGATCACCAAAGCAAAGGAGTTCGGGTTCGACACGGTGGCCTGCGCGTCCACGGGCAACCTGGCGAATTCGGTGGCAGCACAGTCTGCCCGGGCTGGCATGAAACGCTTTATCTTCACGCCGGCAGACCTCGAACTGTCAAAGACCATCAACTCGCTGGTCTATCAGCCGAACCTGGTGACCGTGGACGGCAACTACGACGAAGTGAACCGGCTCTGTTCCGAGGTGGCGAACAAATACCATTGGGCCTTTGTGAACATCAATATTCGGCCATTTTACGGCGAGGGTTCCAAATCGCTGGGGTTCGAGGTTGCCGAGCAGCTGGGGTGGACGACGCCGCACAACATCGTGGTCCCCAATGCCAGCGGCTCGCTCATGACCAAGATATGGAAGTCCTTCAAGGAGCTCGAAAAGCTCGGTCTTGTTCCGCCCGTGAAGACCAGGGTGTTCGCGGCGCAGGCAACGGGCTGCAACCCCATTGTAACGGCGATCAAGGAAGACAGTGACGTCGTCAAACCCGTGAAGCCCAGGACCATCGCAAAATCCCTGGCCATCGGGAACCCGGCGGACGGGTATTACGCGGCCAAGGTTACGAAGGATACAGGCGGGTACGGAGAGGATTCTACGGACCAGGAGATCGTGGACGCCATGAAGCTCCTCGCCGAGACCGAAGGGGTCTTTGCCGAGACCGCCGGGGGGGTGACCGTTTCTGCCGCCAGGAAGCTGGTCCAGTCCGGCAGAATATCGAAGGACGAGACGCTCGTGATCTGCATCACCGGCAACGGGCTCAAGACCACGGAAGCCGTCGTCGACCATCTCCTGAGGCCCACTCCTATCAGGCCGAACATGGATGCTTTCGAAGAGCTGCTGAAGAAGATACCGTAACCCTATTTCACCACAGAGGTAAAGTGAAAAGCCGGGCGTCTTCATGGTGTCCCCGGCGGGAACAGGTCGTGTTATTTCGGGAGGACCGCGCAATGGCAATCAAGGTAAGAATACCTACGCCTCTTCAAAAACTGACGAATGGTCAGGCCGAAGTGGAGTGCATCGCAACGAACGTTCTGGAACTGGTTGACGCCCTGGAAAAGGACCACCCGGGAATGAAGGAACGGCTTTCGGACGGCGGCAAGATCCGCCGGTTCATCAACATCTACGTGAACGAAGAGGATATCCGTTTTGCGGACAAGGAAGCGACCGCGCTCAAAGACGGGGACACGGTCTCAATCGTCCCGGCGATCGCTGGCGGCCGCGCGTAATTCCTGTTGGAACGTACTCTGTATGCCGTTGCAGGAACGTGAATTCCGCATTCACGGTTTGTAGCTCGGGATCTGCGAAGCACAACCCAGGGGGGAAGTGACATGGCGACAAAGAGGGTGAAACTGACATTCCCGCAGGACCTGATCAAGGAACCCGTTGTTTTCAATATGGCGAAGAAGTATGACATCATGCCGAATATCCGCCGTGCCAAGGTCACGGAGAGTGTGGGTGAGGTCGTCCTTGAACTTGAGGGTGCGGACAAGAACCTGGAAGCCGGTATCGCCTACCTGAAAGAACGGGGAGTGAAGGTGGAAGCCGTGGAAGGCGACATCGTCGGCTGACAGGGAAATGTGTGTGCGGAAAAAACGCACGGCAGCTCGGCAACAAGGGGCGGTATGAGCTGCAACGGTACTGGTGAACCGAACGTATGAAATATATCATTCTTCTTGGCGATGGAATGGCAGACAGGCCGCATGTGGACCTAGGGGGCAAAACATGCCTGCAGGCTGCCAGGACGCCGAACATGGATCTGCTTGCATCGCGGGGGCAGGTCGGTATGGTACAGACCGTGCCGGAAGGTTTTCCACCGGGCAGCGATGTGGCCAACCTTACCGTGATGGGCTACGATCCGCGAAAGTATTACTCCGGCAGGTCGCCGCTCGAGGCGGCGAGCATCGGCGTCGAGCTGGGCGCCGATGATGTTGCCTTTCGATGCAACCTCGTTACGCTTCGGCTTACGGGCGGAAAGTCCTCCGGCTCTGGCAGGGGTAGGCGCGCGGTCATGGAGGATTTCAGCGCGGGCCACATCACCACGCAGGAAGCGCGCATCCTGATCGAAGAGATCGACAGCAAACTGGGCAGTGAACATCTCCGGTTCTATCCCGGCGTAAGTTACCGCCATTTGATGGTGTGGAAATGCGGCAAGGACAAGATCGAGTGCACGCCGCCCCACGATATTCAGGACAAGGATGTCCTTGACTACCTCCCGCGCGGAGAAGGCGATGACGTCATCAACGCTTTGATGGAAGCATCAACGGAACTGCTGCTCGCGCATCCCGTGAACAAGGCCCGGCAGGAGAGCGGGAAGCGCATGGCGAACAGCATCTGGCTCTGGGGGCAGGGGAAAAGGCCCAGCATGCCGACCTTTCGGGAAAAGTTCGGGATCGAAGGGTCAATGATATCGGCCGTGGACCTCACCAAAGGCATCGGCATTTATGCCGGGTTCGAAGTGATCAACGTGCCGGGCGCGACCGGCTGGCTCGATACCAACTACGTGGGCAAGGCTGAGCATGCGCTCTTTTCGCTCAAAACAAAGGATATCGTTTATGTGCATGTCGAGGCCCCCGACGAGGCGGGCCACACGGGCGACCTGAAGAACAAGCTGAAAGCCATCGAGGATTTTGACGAGTTTGTGGTGGGGAACATCATACACGGCATGAAACAGTTCGATGAATACCGTATCATGGTGCTTCCTGATCACCCGACGCCAATCGAGATCAGGACGCATTCAAACGACCCGGTGCCGTTCATCATATACGATAATACGCGGGAGCGGCAGGGGGAGCCCATATCCTACGACGAGCAGATCGCGGGCAGGAAGGATGTGCTTTTCGTATCGGAAGGCCATACACTGATGGAGCTTTTTCTGAAGAAATAATCAACCAGCGTGTTCACGAACGACCAGCCGGAAGTTCGACGCAGTCTGGTGGTGTTAAGGGAGGAAGTAGGTGCTGATAGTTCAGAAATACGGAGGAACGTCTGTCGGAAATCCCGAGCGGATCAAGAATGTGGCGCGGCGCGTTTGCCGCACCAAAGAAGAGGGCCATGAGGTCGTGGTTGTGCTCTCTGCCATGAGCGGAGAAACGGACAAACTTATTAACCTCGCAGCCCAGGTAAGCGACAACCCGGACCCGCGCGAAATGGACATGCTCGTGTC
>JBGQDI010000068.1:0-11226 GCA_041495765.1 Nitrospirota bacterium | reverse complement strand
CGTGCGCCACTTTACAATACGTATTGCTACGTACTTCTCGTTCGACTTGCATGTGTTAAGCACGCCGCCAGCGTTCGTTCTGAGCCAGGATCAAACTCTCCAAAAAAAGCTGATCCTTTTTGCAAAGTTACCCTAAGGTAACTGAACTAATTTGTTTCTTTGCTACTCGCCATTCAGGACCGCTTGCGCGACCCCGAATTCTACACCTATTTAGTTTTCAAAGACCATGTTCTGCGTGTTCTGCAGAATTACAATATTAACAAACACTATAAACTTTGTCAAGAACTTTGTTAGCTTCTTTTTTTATTTATTCCACACCTTGATGTGCTCATTTGGTAGTTATAGAACTTCGAGGTAGTACCCGAGGTTTTTGCCTATGAACTTATTACCTATGAACGAGGGCGCAATGTATCAGACTGCGTCACATCTGTCAAGACTTTTTCTGTTATCTTTTACTATTTCTGCTGCCAGATAACCGCTCGAGTAAGCTGCTGTTCCATCGAACGAGGGCGCAATTTATCAGAAAGTGTATCACCTGTCAAGAATTAAATTCATTCTGATTCAATATTTTCACTTTTGAGCAGTCACCCGCACAAAACGCTTCTTTCCAACCTTCAGAACGTACTCTCCTATCGCCAGCTCCATGTCACTTTCCCGTACCTGCGATTCGTTCACCTCTACTGCGCCCTGCTGAATGAGCCTACGGGCATCAGAATTGCTTTTGGCCACACCTGCAAGCGCGATGATCTTAGCGAGCTTCATCCGATCCCCTTCCCAGGTGATCGTTATAAGTGGCATCTCGTCGGGAAGGTTCTTTCTGGCGAATACCTTTTCAAATTCGGCCCGTGCGCGAGTTCCAATCGATATTGACGGCTCACCGACCTGCTCTTCGGACGGAAGTCCGCCTGCTCCATCAAGAGCATGAGCACAAAACCTGTCTACCAGCTCTGATGCGAGCCGCTTTTTCGCCTCCATGGGGTGCAGCGTTCCGGACTTCACGTCAGCCTTAATCTTTTCCAGATCTACCAGTGAAACCGAACTTACCAGTTCGTAATATCGATACATGAGATCATCGCTGACCGACATCACTTTGCCGAATATCTGCCCTGCCGGCTCATTGATGCCGATATAATTCCCCAGGCTTTTGCTCATTTTGTTCACCCCGTCGAGACCTTCGAGGAGCGGCATCATGACAATAGACTGGGGTGCCTGACCATATTCCTTCTGGAGCTCACGTCCCACAAGCAGGTTGAACTTCTGGTCCGTGCCGCCCAGTTCTACATCTGCTTTCAGCATGACCGAGTCATACCCCTGGATCAGCGGGTACAGGAACTCATGAATACTGATCGGCAATTCCGATTGATATCGTTTTTTAAAGTCCTCGCGCTCAAGCATCCTGGCCACCGTATGCTTGGCTGCCAGTTGGATCAGGTCACCGGCTGACATTTTCGACATCCACTCGCTGTTGAAGGCGATCCTGGTCTTTCGGGGATCAAGGATGCGGTAGATCTGGACCTGGTAGGTCTTTGCGTTCTCTGCAACTTCCTCCTGGGTGAGGTGTTTTCTTGTTTCAGACTTGCCTGTGGGATCGCCGATCATCCCGGTAAAATCGCCGATAAGAAAAATAACCTCGTGGCCCAGTTCCTGGAACTGGCGCATCTTGTTCAGAAGGACGGTATGTCCAAGGTGTATGTCCGGTGCCGTCGGGTCAAAGCCGGCCTTCACGCGGAGCGGGATCCCGGTCGCAGCCGCTCGTTCCAGTTTTTTCAGAAGATCATCTTCAACAATGATCTCTACAGAACCGCGCTTAATTATGTCGAATTGTTCTTTCGCTGACAGCATAATTCCTTTTTTCTTCTGATGAGCAGAACAACTGCACCATCCAGTGTGCTGCCCTCTCGGTCCAGGCTCTTACTCCATGACTCGCTATTCCGCCGTTTTTTTTATCAGATCCACAATGATGTCAACGATGAACCCGTGTCCCCCGACATAATCGGTCACCACGATATCAAGCTGGGGATAGGTCTGCCTGGCGGCCTTTACCAACGCAGGAATGTCAGTAGCAACATGTGCCCCGAACTGCAGGAAGAACGGGACAACGATCACCTTCTCGACTTGCCGCCGGATACAATCCTCCAGCACATCATTCAGGCCGGGCGCAGCATGCTGCAGAAAAGCATGGACGACCATTTCGTAGCCGCTGTTATTTTTTAACCTGGCTGCAGCATCTTTGATGGAATCATCTGAGCCATCACTTCGACTTCCGTGTCCCAAGATGACGATCGCAGTCTTCACAGGCACTCCAAACTGGTTCTGTGGGCCATTTTCTTATCATATGCCCTGGTGAAAGTCAACGCAATACTCAAGGTTCTCCGCAGAGCGGCACCCTTTAATTTTCATGTAATAAAACAATACGGCACGAACAGGTACCCTCTCACGGGAAGTGGTCTCTACGCCACACAACACAACTGGCTTCGCGTTACCAATAACTGCGATGAAAATCCGGCATATTGAAGATATCCGCAAAAAAGACCGGCGGGCTGGTTCGCCCGCCGGAGAGCACTACTTTTTCTTTGTTGCTTTTTTCTTGGCGGTCGCTTTCGTACCGCACTTCTTCCCACAAGCCATCGATGTCACCTCCTCAAATAAATATAGAGAACAAGACCACTGCGCTCGGGACAACACTTTTTATTGCTGCTCCAATTAACTCTTGACTCTGTCTGCAAGCCTATCATATACTATCATCGTAAAAAAATAAAGCCTCTTTTGTTTGTGTGCTGCCGCATGATCATCTTACTGCATCTGATAGTGTCCCCAGCCAGTCAGCTTGCGTCCCCTGCTCGCGCGAAGGAGTACAGATGACCATTTACGAAATCATCGGCTTCTCGCTCCTGTTCATCGGTACGATGGAACTGGTCCTCGGCATTATCCTCCTTCGTAACAATCCTCGTCAAAGCGCAGTACAGAAGGCCGTTACAGCCCTGGCGCTGCTCTCGGCAGCTTTTTCCATAACCTCAGGATTAATGTATCTTCGGGCCTCGCTCGGCCTGCCGATCGACCTTGCTGCCCGCTTCAATTGGATCGGCTGGTTCACCGTCCCTGCTGCGCTGCAAGTCCTCTTTTTTTTAAAGGATGACCGGGGACGTTTCGGGCGCACGCTCGGTATCGTTCTTTACCCTCTGTGGACGATCATTCTCGGACTGTGCCTATCCACCGATCTGATCGTGGCCCCGGGCTATTCAGTGATCCCTTTCGTCAACCATTATGGCCCGCTGGAGCATGCAGGACGTCTCTTCGGAACAGTGCTGGCCTTTTGGCTCCTGTACGAGTGCCTCCGCCTGAAAAAAAGCCTTACTGGAGTAAGAAAGACCCAGTTCAATTATTTCTTCACCGGCTTACTGGTCTTCACGGGAGGAGCATCGTTTACGGCAGGATTCCTGCAGCTGTTAGGCGGTGTCGCCTTTGAACCGGGTCTTGCTTCTTTTTTCAGCTTCCCCTGGGTCATCCTGACCTTTTACGCTTGTATCCGCTACAGCTTATTCGATATCAGGACCATCGTTTCTCGCGCACTCACCGTATTTTTCCTGTTCACCGTCGTAGCACTGGTGCACTTAGGAACGCTCGCTCTGCTCAGCCCTTTATTGGGAGTTGTTTCCTCTAATCTTATCTCGCTCGCCCTCATTGGCTTTATTTTTTACGGAACGCCGCTCAGAACGAGAGTTCAGGAATGGGTAGAGAGCTTTGTTATCAAGGGCAAGTACGATTACCAGCGGCTCCTGAAAGAATCCACTAATGCACTGGTGACGATACTGGACCTCGACGATCTGCTTGCCTACATCATCAGCAGTATCAGCCGTGGGTTGCGTACCGAGAAGATCCAATTGTTCCTCAGAGGAATGGACGGCACCTACCGTATCCAGCAGACGCACGGTATGGAGATGGCTTCGCAGGTCAATGACGACGCTATACAATGGCTGGAACGGACCAGCCAGGTCCTGATCAGACAGGAGCTCGAGTTGGCGCTCTCGGATGATGATTCGGGCCGGCTGTACCGTTCCATTGCCCACACCACTATAGAATTGATCGTTCCCTTGGTCTATAAAGGACGGATCGGTGGCTTCATGACCGTCGGGAAAAAAGGGAATGGGGAACCTTATGTCCAGAGCGACATCGATCTTCTCGTATCCATGGCGGGCCATGCCGCCGTTGCGATCGAGAATGCGCGCCTTTTCGATGAATCACGCCGGATTAGCAGGTCGTATCAGGAAAGTGAGGCAAAGTTCCGGACGCTGGCTGATACCGCGGCTGTTGCCATCTTTATCCATCAGGGAGGAAACTTTCTCTACGCAAACCGCACCGGAGAGATCATCGGAGGGTACTCACAAGAGGAGTACCTGTCCATGAATTTTCTGAGCCTTGCTCACCCCGATTACGTAGAAATGATCAAAACCCGGGCACGCGAACGTTTGTCTGGCGGCGGAGCTCCGCCGCAATATGAGTTCAAGATCATCCGAAAGGATGGTGCGCACCGGTGGGTGCTCATGACCGCAGGCATCACGACCTATGAAGGGAAACCGGCTGTCATCGGCACCCTGATCGACATCTCTGACCGCAAGCGGGCGGAAGAAGAACGGGAACGCTACTATCAGGAACTGCAGGAGGCACTCCTGTCCCTGAAGGAAAGTGAAGAAAAATTCAGGACCCTGGCCGAGACCACCGCAGCCGGGATCGTGATCCATCAGGGGGGGCGACTGAGCTACGTGAACCCGGCGACTGAAACGATATCCGGTTACTCCAGAGACGCTCTTCATACGCGCGACTTCTCTGAGCTCATCCACCCCGATGACCGCGCCCTGGTGAAAGACCGGGCAGCGGCGCGGCTGCGCGGGGAGGTTCTCATCGATGAATATGAGTTCCGGATCGTCACAAAGAGCGGCGCCTGGCGCTGGGTAAACATGTCGGCAGGCCTTATCGAGTATCAGGGAAAGCCGGCGGTCATCGCGACCATTTTTGATGTTACCGACCGCAAGGAAGCGGAAGCGGCAACAAGCCGATTCTACGAGGAAAGCCTCAAACAGTATGAGGACCGGATCGAAGAGGAAAAAAGGCATCTTGCGGAGAAAGAAGCGCTCCTCCGGGACCTTCATGACGGGATCGGCGGCATTACCACGAACATCAGCATGCTTGCCGAGTTGGCGAAGAGCTCCGACGCACTGCCGGACATCAAAAGAACACTTTCGACCATATCCGAACTTTCCCGGGAAGGATTGTCGGAGATCAGGAACTTCATGAACAGCCTCGATGCCCGCGACATGAACTGGCAGACCTTGCTGGCCGAGCTCAGGGATCAAGGCAATGCAATGATCGGGCCCCATGGGATGTCCTTTGACCTGACATCCACTATTGAAGATACCGAGGACCAGCCCGGGAGCCTGCTCTGCTTGAACCTTTTCAAGATCTACCGTGAAGCGCTTACGAACATTGTCAAGCATGCTCAGGCGAGAACCGTGAAGGCCGTATTCTCCATCACTAGGAACAGGTTGAAGCTGGACATTCAGGACGACGGTGTGGGCGTAGGCAACGGCAGAATTGGCGGAAGAGGTCTGACCAACATGCAGGCACGGTGCAGGAATCTCGGCGGAACGATGACGATGACCGCGCAGTGCGGGACCTGTGTCTCCCTGGAGATCCCTCTCCCCTTGCAAGGTCCCTTCAGGAACGCGCCATGAGCAGCTTTTCAATACGAATGGAAGGAGATCACCCATGAAACTGGCAATTATCGAGGACGACCCCATGCTGCGCGAGAACCTGAGGATGCTCCTCGGGGGAGAACCCGGCATCACGGTTACTGGAGCATATCCGTCAGCAGAGGAGGCACTGAAAGGCATAAAAAAAACAGTCCCGGAAGTGGTCCTGTGCGATCTCGGCCTCCCCGGCATGCCGGGGGTCGAACTTATCAAAACCCTCAAAAAAAGCATGCCGGCCATCGAGTTCATGGCACATACGGTCTTCGACGACCGGGAAAATGTCTTTTCAGCCATCAAAGCTGGCGCCTCCGGTTACCTTTTAAAGGGGAGCAGTCCCCGTGAGCTCATAGAGGCCCTTAATGAGCTTTACAAAGGTGGTTCCCCCATGAGCCCCAAGATCGCACGGAGGGTCATTCATGAGTTCCAGGACGAAAATGTCGGCGAACAATTCATTTTAAGCCAGCGGGAAAAGGCCATCATCAAGTGCGTCGAGCATGGGATGACCTATAAAGAGATCGCCGCAGAGCTCTCCATCAGCGCGCATACCGTACATTCGCATATCAAGAGGATCTACGAAAAACTCCACGCAAAGGACCGGGGAGAAGCTCTGAACAATGCCAGAAAGACCGGGGTTATCTGACCCCCCTGCCCCAAGAACGGGCCGCCACTCCCCCTTTTCCCGTGTCACTCTTTCCCCGAACCTTCGTTACCCCATAAATCACCCGCCCGGGTGATTTACTTGACGTAGCTTGCCCGCTATAGTGGGAACATGCCGAGCGCCCGTCGAGCTGACGCAAAGCACGATAGCCCTTGAGGCTCGAACCGTCCGAGGTAAAAATCATGGAAAAGAATAATAACGAAAAACAGAGAGACCCGGAACAAGGCCCTGCTCCGAGTTTTGAAGAATATTTCAGTATGAACGAACAGGAAAAGGATCGTGCAGTCGAGCAATCGGTCCTCCGACTGCAAAACCGCATCCGTCAGGTCCTCTATCTCCTGGAGATCGAGCGTAATCCTTCCGTCAAGCCGTCCTCCGCCGCACATCCGAGCAGACGTTCTCATCGCGGGCAATAATTGAGCCCTGGAAGAGCAACGGTCAGGCCGACCCCATCAAAAAAGAAACAGGCCTTTCCGTTGCAGCAGATACCATGCCGAGCATTGGTTTAGAATCTATGCAGAGGGGCAACAGCAGTGAGTGATCAGGAAAAAACTTTCGGCGGGATTACTGTGCCAGGACCTGCATGGCCTGGTCCACATCCTTGCGGATCTGGCGCACCAGGGAATCAACATCGGAGAACTTTTCCTCACCGCGCAGACGCTTAACGAACATGACCTCCATCTGTTTGCCGTAGAGATCGCCTTCGAACCCGAACAGGTAGACCTCTATGGAGACCGGACCGGCATCGAAGGTCGGCCGGATGCCGATAGAGGCCACTCCCTGAAAACGGCTCCCGCCAACCTCGACATGGACGGCGTAGACCCCAAATGCGGGCAGGACCTCATTGGCAGTATGCAGGTTGGCGGTAGGGAACCCGATCGTCTGGCCCCGATGGGCGCCATGCACGACCTCTCCTTCGATCGTATAGGGGCGGCCGAGCAGCCGAGATGCTTCCTCGATCCTGCCGCTCGAGATCAGGTCACGAAGGACCGAGCTGCTAACAATGGTATCGTCAATACGGACCGGTTCTATGACACCCACCTCGAACCCGTAGGTCTTGCCCATCCGCTTCAGGGACTCGATGCTCCCTTCGCGGCCCTTGCCGAAAGCGTAGTCGTACCCCACATACACCTCTTTGACGCCGATCGTCCGGTGCAGCATCTCCCGCGCAAAATCCTCCGGGTTCTGGTCGGCAAAGGACCGGGTGAATTTGGCGCAGATTACCACGTCAAGTCCTGCAATTTCAAGAAGCCGCATTTTTCCATGAAAGGTGTTCAGCAGGCGGGGGGAACGTTCCGGGGTCAGCACCCTGAGCGGATGCGGTTCAAACGTAAAGGCGACACTGGTCCCTCCGATGGCCCGGGCGCGCTCGATCACCTTTTCGAAGATCGCCTGGTGTCCCAGATGCACCCCGTCGAAGTTCCCGAGGGTCAGAACAGGGTTCGGAAGCTGCTCTGATAAGCTTTTTATGCCGCGAATGATTCTCATGTGCGCAGGGATAATCGCACAATAGGGTATAATTGTCAACCTCCCCGTTGCGCAAAATGTATTGACAATAAATCAGGCGCTATGATATAAAGGAAGTCTTTTGAAGCACTTAATCCTGCACTGGCGGCCGCTCGCGCCCGAACATGAGATCGATCAATGGCAACCATAAGCCCCTTCCGGGGCATTATCTATAACACTGAAAAAGCGGGCAAAATAGCCGACCTTGTCTGCCCTCCTTATGACATCATATCTCCGGCGGGCCAGCAGGAGTTGTACCGCAAAAGCCCGAACAATGTGATCCGGCTCGAATACGGGCTGGCGAGCCCCGGAGACACCGAGGAAGACAACCGGTATACCCGTGCCGCCGCCGTTCTGGAGGACTGGACCCGCAGCGCGATCGTAAAGCAGGAGCAGGTTCCTGCTTTCTATATATACGAAATGGAATATAAGGCAAAGGAAGCCACGAAGAAGCTCCGGGGCCTGATCTGCCTGGTCCGGCTCGAAGATTACGAAACCGGCATCATCAAGCCGCATGAAACAACGCTGTCCGGTCCCAAAACAGACCGTCTCAATCTGCTCCGCTCATGCAGAACGAGCTTCAGCCAGATATTCTCGCTCTTCTCCGACCCCCAGGCAAAAGTGGCCGGCGTCCTCGCCCGGACAACCGGCAAACCGGACATGGAAGTAAAAAGCGGCGACGGAGTGACCCACCGCATCTGGTCCCGGAGCGATGCGCAGGATGTCGATGTTATTGTCCGTGAGATGGCGGACAAACCCATATTCATCGCCGACGGCCACCATCGCTATGACACCGCGCTGAACTACCGGAACGAGCGGCGTAAAACAGCGGGCTCCTTCACGGGAGAGGAAGGTTTCAATTATACGGCCATGTTCCTGGCGCGCCTGGAAGACCCGGGGCTTACCGTGCTCCCGGCCCACCGTGCCCTCTTCAACCTGACCGACTTTCATCCCCGGCGCTTTGAGGATGACCTGAACCAGTATTTCAATATCGAGCGCATCGACTTCGACACAAAGTCAGAGCACAAAGACCTGCGAACGATCCTGGACACCATGGCGCACCGCGCCGATCATGCGCATGTGTTCGGCATGCGGGTCAAGGGCGAGCACAGCTACTACCTGCTGACCCTGCGGAACGAAGCGGATATGGATGCCCTGCTCCCGTCAAAGTCGCCTGCGTACCGGAAACTGGATGTCTCTATCCTGCACCACCTGATCATCGATAAACTGCTCGGCATCAAGATGGACACGCACAAGCTCGGCTTGAACATAGAATATATCAAAGATGCGGCAGAGACGGACAAAAGGATCCACGACAACGCGGCAGAGATCGTTTTTTTCATGAACCCGACGAAGGTGCAGGAGGTCAAGGAAGTTGCCGCCGCAGGCGAACGCATGCCGCAAAAAGCGACGTATTTCTTCCCCAAGCTCCTGACGGGGCTGGTAATGCATAAGATCGAGTAACATAATATTCAAAATTCAAGACTCAATATTCAAAACCCAACAAAGGACAAGAGTTCATTGTCGCCCCTTTTATGGATCCATTGAATCTTGAATATTGAATATTAAATTTGATTCACCTAAGGAGGCTACCATGGCGGTAAAAGTTGCAATCAACGGATTCGGCAGGATCGGCAGGAACGTGTTCCGCGCTTCGCAGAACAACAAGGACATCGAGATCGTCGCGATCAACGACCTTACGGACACCAAAACCCTTGCGCACCTGCTCAAATGGGACTCCACGTTCGGCGAATTCCCGCACGACGTCAAGGCTGGCGAAGGCAAGATCACGGTCGATGGCAAGGATATCGCGGTCTCTGCCAAAAGGGACCCTGCTGAACTTCCCTGGAAGGACCTTAAGATCGACATCGCCCTGGAGTGCACCGGCCTGTTCCTGGACAAGGCAAGCGCAGGCAAGCACATCACTGCAGGCGCCAAGAAGGTCCTCATCTCGGCCCCGGCCAAGGACCCCGATGCGACCTTCGTGATCGGCGTGAACGAACACACCTATGACCCGACAAAACACCACATCATTTCGAACGCATCATGCACCACGAACTGCCTCGCGCCGTTTACCAAGGTGATCCATGAGACCTTCGGCATCGTGCACGGCCTCATGAACACGATCCACTCCTACACCAACGACCAGCAGCTCCTCGACCTGCCGCATAAGGACCTGCGGCGCGCACGCGCAGCGGCAATGTCCATCATCCCGACCTCGACCGGTGCTGCCAAGGCGGTTTCGCTCGTGCTGCCGGAACTGAAGGGTAAGCTTGACGGTATGTCGCTTCGCGTTCCCACGCCTGACGTCTCGGTCGTGGACGTGATCTTCGAGGTCTCCAAAAAGACATCGAAAGAAGAGGTCAATGCAGCGCTCAAGGCGGCAGCAGACGGGAAGCTCAAGGGCATCCTGCAGTTCGAGGAAGCGCCGCTCGTCTCCATCGATTTCAAGGGCAACCCGCATTCCTCCATCATCGACGCGGCGCTCACGAGCGTCATGGAAGGCACCATGGTGAAGGTCATCTCCTGGTATGACAACGAGTGGGGTTACTCCAACCGGCTCCGCGACCTGGCGATCATGGTGGCGAAAAAAGGACTATAAGGCATTTCGGAATTCGGATTGCGGAATGCGGAATAAAGAGCGTAAGGGCAAGGAGCAGTAGGCATGGATAAAAAGACCATCGAGAAGGTCGACCTCAAGGGCAAGCGGGTCTTTATCCGCGCCGACTTCAACGTGCCCTTCGACGAGAACGGCAACATCACCGACGACGGGAGGATCCGCTCCACGCTCCCGACCATCAACTATGCCCTCGATGCAGGAGCCAAGGTGATCCTCGCGTCGCACCTCGGCCGGCCCAAGGGCAAGCCGAATGCGAAGTACAGCCTGGCCCCGGTCGCGCTGCGGCTGAACCGTCTTCTCAATAAAGAGGTGAAGTTCGCCAAGGACTGCATCGGTCCGGACGTTGAACATCTGGTCCAGGGCATGCGGCCCGGCGACGTTCTGCTGCTCGAGAACCTCCGGTTCCATGCAGAGGAAGAAAAGAACGATGAGGGCTTTTCCAAGGCCCTTGCCGCTTTCACCGACGTGTACGTGAATGACGCTTTCGGCACGGCGCACCGTGCCCACGCATCAACATTTGGGATTACCAAACATGTGAGCCAGTCCGTGGCAGGGTTCCTCATGAAAAAGGAGATCGACTATCTCCAGAAGACCGTGGCGAACCCGGTGCGGCCCTTCGTGGCGATCCTCGGCGGAGCAAAGGTCTCGGGTAAGATCGGCGTCATCGAGAACCTCCAGAACAAGGTCGACAAGAT